>JAGXBC010000020.1 GCA_018971305.1 Patescibacteria group bacterium
AGTTCGGGGAACATTCTTATATGTACGTGAAAATAATTAACCTTGCAAAGCCGTTCCCGTTCTTCAAGGAATGAAATGCCCTAATAGCTCAGTGGTAGAGCGACTGGCTGTTAACCAGTAGGTCGCAGGTTCGATCCCTGCTTAGGGCGTGGTTTTTACTACGACAAAATGATTGCTCGTATGAAACTTTTTGAAACTTCTGATTATGATATCATAAGTGATTACGTGGATAAGGGTACCGCAAAGAAAAAGGCAAAGGGATTAACCAGGGAGGAGATAGCTGCGATGAAGGAGTACCTTCAGGAGAAGAATTCAAAGGTGGATGGTACAGTGGCTGTACTTGCCGCAATCGCAAAAATGAAGGAGCCCGATCGCTCTATGGCAAAGAAGGTCCATGAAATCATAACTTCCAGCGCCCCGGAACTTTCCCCCAGGACATGGTATGGGATGCCAGCATATACAAGGGGGGATAAGGTCATCTGCTTCTTCCAGAATGCAGGCAAGTTTAAGGCAAGGTATTCTACAATCGGTTTCACCGACAAGGCAAATCTGGACGAGGGCAAAATGTGGCCGACGACATTTGCACTGTCCGAATTGACCAATGCAGAAGAGGCAAAAATACGCGCCCTGATAAAGAAGGCAATAGGCTGAGCCGCTCAAACTATTCTCAGTATCTCCCTTAAAGAGTCCACCGTGTATGTGGGATTGCCCTCGCCGTTCGGAAGCTCGCCTGCATACTTCCCCTTCCTTATCCAGATCGTTTGGCAGCCGTTCTCGATCCCCCATCTGAGGCGTTTTATCCGGTCATCCACTATCATGACCTCCCGCGCTTCGAGATCGAGGTTCCCGATAGCGTTCCTAAAAAGCGTGTCCTTATCGGAAGGGTGGAAGAGAGCAAACCGAAAACTCTTGCGCAGGTCGTAGTTTTTGAGCTTCTCGAACCTATCCTCTATGTCGCCGTCAACTGAGAGCGAGACGATTGCAAGCTCGTATTTTTTCGCGCATGACTCGACCACCTCCTTCGTTTCT
>JAGXBC010000004.1 GCA_018971305.1 Patescibacteria group bacterium
CGGAGAATGTACCACCATGTGACCCCGGAAAAGCTGCCGGAATACGTGAGTGAATTCCAGGCCCGTTTTTCCTCACCGGAAATATTCAAAAATCCGAGATATTACTTACAAAAAACGTTATCGCTCATACCATTTGACTAGCATTACCCAAAATGTCCAGCGTCCAAGGTGTCCAATTTTGCCCCAGATGCCGACCCGTCGGACGGTCGCCGGAACCGCCCTCCGAAAACGCTTGTGGGGCTTGGCCAGGGCGGGTACTGAGTGCGAGAGCACAGCCACGAGAGGCGCAGTATCGAGGGCGATGCGAGAGCATCGAACGCATCCTAAAAATATTTATTCGAAAATGAGCTTATTGAATTTTTTAATCTTGATCTCTATGGGTTTTCTTGTTGCAATATCTTTAAAGCGCTTCGCGCAATAACTCTCAAATTGTTTTTCTCGTTCAGCAAGTGATTCTCGATATCCCAGAAGATCCAGGCTATAAATCAAATAAATTATTCCTTGCCTATTCCCAACTTGCTTGGTCGCTTTACTTAATGCATCATCAGCCTTTTTATTTACCGCATTTACCATTCCTGCTTGCCTCGCCAGTTCTTCCGAACTATCGCTGACAATTACCTTCTTTTTCTCAAGTACTTCCAAAAAACTTTTTTCATCGTCAGACTCATTAATTCTTTTAATCTCCACCCATTTCTCTGAAGTCTGCAAATATAAGTCCGGCCCGCCATCGGACTCTTCCATAAAAAGCGGCCTTTCGTCCCGAAGTTCGATGGCGACCAATAGTTCAGCAATCTTATCAAAAATCTGATCCAATGACCCCACGGAAGAAAATTTCTTTCTCAAAATTCTTTGTTGAGGGATCTCTATGTTAGATAAAAACTTGTTAATGTTTTCAACAGCGCGTCGAATTCCAGCATACTCACCTTGCTCTAGCCTCGCCGCAAAATCCCCGCCAATTTTTGAGCATCTTAAAAAGTTGTATATGATCATTATGGGAAAAGCGGAAAATGTTGATCGTTTTAATTATGGGGAATAAAAGTTACGTTATTCATACTCTGAATAACGCCTTCGTTGGTGGTGTTGCCAAGCGAAACCCATGTGGGTAGTCCTAATACACACAAGCGGCCATCTTGTTTCGACAAAGCCATCCCACCAGAATTTCCACTGTCAACCTTCGCACTTGTATAGTAATTAACATCTACGGGGTAGCTGGACGATGAAGTATTAAACGGCTGCCTATCTGTTGCAGATATTGTACCCGATTCCAAGGTTTGGTTAAAATCATAGGCATTATGATTCGCAAAGAATGGATATCCCAGGACAACAACCGGAAAACCCGTTTGCATGTATTTGGCGCATGGAGGCGCAGGTGCGGGCAACACATCTAAAGATGGTATATTCGGGATTCTCGCTGAGGTAACATTCAATAAAATTTCATCTGCTTGATTGTTCCAGTAGCTAGAATGGGCGGTATCCAAATACCATGCTCCAACATAATAATTGTAGGCTTCACACGTATCGGTCTGAATAACATGTCGGTTGGTTAGTACGGACCATTTTGAGTTGGTATTAGAAACATTGGCGATCAAAGTTCCCGACCCCCAATCATATAAAGCGCCGTTGTTGAAACAGGAAACTTTTACCACGGTTTTTTTATACGGTTCGACCTCTGATTGCGAAATGATGTCTTGGGCCGTATTGGTACTGCCGCTATCGGTGACAACGTGATTCTGTTGTTTCAAATCGGCAACCTCCTGTTTCAGCTGGTCAATTTGTTGTTGCTCCGCAGATGGCGCCGAAGGGATCCCGGTCGCCTCCGTTGAAGATGCGATATCCTGAGCGGAGTTTGGCGAAGAAAGATCGGATTGTCGTGATACATTGTTGCCGACAATAGTAAGCAAAGAAAGTGCTACAACGGACCCTATTAATATGATGCCCATCTTAAACCAATTTTCCTTCATCCAGTTTTTCATGGCTTGCTAGATATGCTTTTCTTTATAATACTCAATCTACGCGTATTTTTCATCTTTCCCTTCAACTGTCACAGCCCGATTTTTGAGCATCAATTTATCTTTTAACATCCCCAACAGCTCCCGCTTCTCCGCCGGCGTCCCTTCGTTGAGGACATACGTTGCGTAACTTCTCGCATCAAATTCAATCTCTTGTTGCGCCGTTTTTTTCTGTCCGAGGAAAACTTTGTTGAACTTGCCGATTCGTTGCATCTCCTCATCGAACCGCTTTCGGATGTCGGTTTCGTTGACATCCATCTGGCCGACAATCTCGATGAGCTGTTTGATAAGCTCTTCCTCGCGGAGATACTGATTTTTGCAATGCAAATCTTTTGATCGGCTGCAGCCATAATAAACGTAGCGCACGGTAAGCCCGGTTGTTTTTAGCGTCTTGAATTTTTCCTCGGCGGTAATGCCGGAACCGTATAGACCGCAGGTCATCAATTTTGTGAAGGCGAATTCCTTGCTTTCGCTCCTCGCCTTCCTCTGTAACTGCAATTGCTGTTGCGCCTCGTCGAAAAGAACCTTCGTTATGATCGGCTCGTACTTGCCCTGGTACCACCTGCCGCTCCTCCGCGGATATTCAAAGGTCCCATGGTAGAAGGGATTATTGAGAAGCATGTAGATATTTCCCAAAGTGAGCGGCTTGCCGCTTTTCGTAACAAATTTGACCTCGTTCAGCCAGCGGAATACCTTTCTGCCGCTCCAGCCGCCGTGCGCGACCTTCGTGAATATTTCCTTGACCACCGGCGCTCGCTGCGGATCGATGAAAACATGACCCTTCTGAGTCGTATTGTGCGAATTGAGATATCCGGTCGGCGCGACCTTATGAAAATCGCCCGGGCAAAAAAATACGCCATCATGTGCGCGGAAGCGGTTCCTTGGCGATGCCATCGGTCGCTCGTGGCCGATGCGCTCGTAAAAAGAAGTGGGCGGTTTACACATTCAAGGCGCGAAGAAGGCCAGCCCCCATATGCTTACGCCATTTCTCCGGATGAGCGGCGGAAAGATCGTTTATCCGGCTATGATTCGAACCAAGAAAAATCAAGGGGGGCGAAACCAAGCACTATAGTTTCACAGGGCCCTGGCCTTCGAAGGCGCGGGCGCCGAAGGTCTTCCTGTCCGATTGGCCATCCTTGTCCGTTACTGTGACCTGCATCTGCGAAGCCATCTCCCACGCTTCCGGGCAGCCGTTCGGATAGCCGTCCGACGGACCGTGATAGAAACCGTTCGCTGATTCGCCGAGCCCGCTCGCGGGGCCAGTAAGGCTTCCGCAATTATTTCCCGGCGCGGGGATAAATTTCCAGTCGAAGGTAAGATCCTTGGCGTTCTTGGGAATCGTTGACATCTGATAGTTCGTGGGGCTCTGCGGCTGCACGAAAACCATCGTTACGGCCGTGATCTTCGGCTTGAAGTGCACGTCAACGTACGCATCGCCCACGCCCAAGGCCGTCGCCCGTACGCGCGCAATGCCCGCGTCCGCCGAGGAAAGCGTAACCGTTACCTGGCCGTTGAGATCGGTCTTGACGTTCGCAGGGGAAGGCGGAACCATCGTGCCGAAGTTCGTGGTCACGTTTACCACCATGAGGCCCAAGGGCGTTGTGAGCACTGGTTTGTTCGAGCCTGCCGGCAAGCGCACGCCGTTATCATATTGCGCGGGGCCTTTCACCGAGAACGTCGCCGTGACCGTCGAGAAATCTGCGCCATCCGGCAAAACTGGATCTTTTGAGGAGGTCATTTTCACGCTGAGCGTGTACTTGTCGCACTTCAAGCTGAACTTCGCAGTGGGCATGCCGGGAACAGGATTACCGTTCGCATCTACGACCGAAACATTCACCACTTTCGGCGGCGCCGCGGCGTCCTGCGCGGAGACGATCACAAGACCGCAGACATCCTGCGGCACGACACCCGAAAGCGTCTTTTCGCTGGGATTCGTCGAATCGCCCTGCGTCGCGGGCAATTTATAGGTGAGGCCTGTCGTCGGGTCGTAGGAAACGTACATGCCGCCGCCGCTCTTCACCGGATAGTAGCCGTGCTCGTCGGGGTCCGTAATTTTCAAATAAGCGCCGGCGTGGAGCGTAATCTTCGCGGGATACGTGAGCGTGATCTGCGTACCTTCGGGGCCGGACGTGGGCGAAAGCGCGCTTTTTCCTCCCCCGCCGCTTTTGTGCAAGTGATAACCGGCAAGCCCCAAACCGATGATCGCAACGCCGATCAAAAAGATCCATTTTGGATGCAGAAGCGCATTCCAAATATGCTTCAAGATATTATTCATTTTTAAAGTATAACATTTTGCCGCAGAAATAACCCTCCCGAGATTCGAACCAAGAAAAAATAGGTTTTCAATATAAATTCAAAGGGTGACATCCCAAGAGTAGCAGCAATGACTTTTCGGAGGTATAATGATTCATATAATCCTTAAAAGGCCGATGTGTTTTAATTAACCTCATCATAAAAATATGGTAAAAGGAAACTTTCTTGGCGCGGCGATTGTTGCAATAATCTACACGGTCTATGTTGTGTGGCACCCTCTTTCATCACGCTCACAGACAGCATTAGTATTAGTGATTCTTAATGCTTTAACTATCGTCCTGATGTCTTTTGCATTCAAAGGATAGAAAGCGGAATAATGGGCCGAAGCGAAGTAGCCGCGAATCGCCTACGTTTTGATAAAATCAGGGTATCCACCATGTACTATCTTTATATGCTCCAATGCTCTGACGGCAGTCTATACACGGGGATAACCAATGATATCGCAAAAAGGTTTTCCGAACACAAAAACAAAATAGGCGGGCGTTATACCCGCTCTCACGAGGTTAAAAAAATTTTATACACCGAGAAATATAGAACAAAGAGCGGCGCCCTAAAACGTGAACTGGAAATCAAGAGCTGGCGACGGGAGAAGAAATTGGCTTTAATAAATAACCCAATCAAAGCCCCGCAGCAACTATAGGTGGAAAACAAAAGCGGTTCGATAGTCGAACCGCTTTACACTATCTCGGTTTTTTATCCCGCGGATACACTACACAAGTATACTGTCCGGCCTTAACGTAAATCCCTTTCTCGTGGATTGCGGATGCGACCTCCGCGAGTCTCTCAAGAAGAAACGGAATTCTCTGTTTACCGAGAAAAGAAACTTCATAAACCCTGCAAACATCTTTATGTATTTCACCCGAAGAATCTTTCCAAAATCCCGTAACCGTAGATTTTGGAATCGTACAAGCGTTAAAACGCTGTATAAGAAAATCATACACAATGCTTTTAACGGTCTTGCCGCCTATTTTCTTATTGAGCTTCCTTATCGGAATTAAAAACACCGCGGGTCGCCCAAGATCCTCAACCCAATATCTAGGATTGTCGGCAAATTCTCTCCATTTACTTTGCTGTTTCATAATTCCCCCATATCTGAATTGTTCTAGCGATATATTAACCTAAACCTTTTCCCACGGCAATGAATCGTTGCCGAAATTTCCCTTTCTTGTTGCTTCCAGATATATAGGCCGGCGCAGGTCCAAAAGCTTGATGATCCCCTGCGGGCTCAGGTCAAAATTTTTTCTTACGTCCTCCGCCAATTTTTCGTCCATTCCGGTTCTTTCCACCTCAACCATAAGCGGTTCTTTAACGCCGATGGCGTAGGCAATTTTTACGAGTGCCTCTTTGACGCCATATTTTTTGACCAGATATTTTGCGAGATAACGCGCGGCATACGCGGCAGACCTGTCTACCTTTGTCGGGTCTTTGCCGGCATAAGATCCGCCGCCAATCGGAATGTCCGGTCCGTAATTATCAACCACAAGTTTCCTGCCGGACAAACCGCTATCTGCGGTAAATCCACCTATAACAAATTTTCCAGTGGGATTGACCAATATCTTTACGCCGGACAAGTCGACGATCACTGGTTCAATAACATTTTTGATAACGAAGTCCCGCAGGGTGTCGCCGGTAAAAGATTCAGTGTGCTGAGTGGAGACAAGAACGGTTATTATCTTCTCGCCAAGCATCGTAACCTGCGTCTTGCCGTCGGGACCAATATTTTTATTTCCCGCTTTACGAATATCTTCCAGTTTTTTCGCCAATTTTCTCGCGAGCACCACGGGCTTCGGCAGCATCTCCGGAGTTTCGTTCGTAGCATAGCCCACCATTATCCCCTGGTCGCCGGCGCCACCTGTGTCCACTCCTTGGGCTATTTCCGGAGATTGGGCGACAATTCTCGCCTCAACCTCAATGCTTTCATCGTAACCGATATCGGCATAAACCGCTCTCGCTATTTTCGGGACATCAACTTTGGCCGAAGAAGTCACCTCTCCAGTCACAACAAGTTTTCCATGCGCGCCCAACGCCTCTATCGCGACCCTGGAATTGGGGTCTTGTTTTAAATATTCATCCAAAAGCGCGTCTACTATCTGGTCGCACACTTTGTCCGGATGGCCTATAGTCACCGATTCTGCTGTTCTTAGCATAATTTTTTATGTTTATTTTATATTAAGGTATAGGATAACATATTTGATAACTTACCCCATAATACAGTAAAAAATATCTGTATTGTTATACTTTTATCAATGGCGAAATTCGGCAGAAGAACAAAAAAACTTATCAAACTTATCGGCCCGGGGCTCGTGACCGGAGCGGCGGACGACGATCCGTCCGGAATCGCTACCTACACGCAAACAGGAGCGCAATTCGGCTACGGACAGCTCTGGACAGTCCCCTTTATCCTGCCCCTAATGACCGCAGTCCAAGAGGCCTGCGCGAGAATAGGCGCAGTCACGGGCAAAGGCATCGCCGCCGTTATTAAGGAACATTACAATAAAAAAATTCTTTATGGCGCGCTTGGATTGATATTGATAGCCAACACCATAAACATCGGCGCCGACCTTGGCGCGATGGGAGCCGCCGCGCGGCTTATCATTCCCCTTCCGCTCGGAATACTTACTCTCATTTTCACAGCCGCCATCCTGATATTGGAAGTATTTACCTCTTACAAAACCTACGCCAAAATACTCAAATGGCTGGCGCTCGCTTTATTCTCTTATGTGATAACCGTTTTTCTTGTGCACGAACCGTGGCTCGCGCTTTTGAAGGCGACCTTTATTCCGCACATTGAGTGGAACTTTACTTTTCTCTTTATAATCACCGGAGTTATCGGTACGACAATTTCTCCCTATATGTTTTTTTGGGAAGCATCTGAGGAGGTTGAGGAGGAAGGAAGAAGGCATCTTATCCTCAACGGCAAGCCCAAAATAACCAGATCGTTTATCCGCTCGCTCCGCTGGGATAATTTCTTGGGAATGCTTTCGTCGCAAGCAGCTACCTGGTGCATTATAGTGGTCGCCGGCACGATTCTTAACGCCAACGGTATCACAAACGTTACGTCCGCGGCCGAAGCGGCAAAGGCATTGGAACCGCTTGTATTAACATTCCCCTACGCCGGATTTTTGGCAAAATTTATCTTTGCCGCAGGCATTATTGGCCTCGGCCTGCTTGCCGTTCCAGTGCTCTCTGCTTCTGCTTCTTACGCGCTGTCGGAAACATTAAATTGGCATGAGGGATTAAATCTGAAGTTTAAAAAAGCTCACGGATTTTACGGAGTTATAACCATAGCCACCATCCTCGGATTATTTATTAATTTTGTCGGAATCAATCCCATCCAAGCACTAGTTGTCACGGCGGTTGTGAATGGCATCATTTCGGTACCCCTTATTTTCCTTATCGCGAGAATTGCCGGCAGTGAAAAAATAATGGGCGAATATAAAAGCGGTCCACTGTCCCAAACCCTTGTCTGGATTACTTTCGCGGTTATGGCCATAGCGGTCGTTGCGATGTTTATTTCTTTATAGATGTTGCCGCGATTTCTACATAACTCACAACAATATTAAAATTTATAGCGCGTAGGTGCTTGTTATTTTTGCGAACGCATCCTTGTCTCCCGAATCTATCGGCTTGCCTGCAGGCGGATTAATGGATAACGGATTTATGAGCGTACCGAACTTCCTCACTTCATAATGCAGGTGCGGGCCGGTAGCAAGTCCTGTGGCGCCAACATAGCCGATTACCTGCCCTTGCTTTACGTGCGCGCCGATCTTGATTCCTTTCGCGAAACTGGAGAAATGCCCGTAGGTCGTCGTGTATTCTTCGTTATAGCGAATAACAACTTTGTTCCCGTATTCCCCTCTCCAGCCGGCGTCTATCACAGTACCGTCACCGATAGAGACAACAGGCGTGCCGTAATTCGCGGCAAAATCAACCGCACGATGCGGTTCAACGGCACCGTTCACAGGATCAATCCGCCGGTAGGTGAAATAGGTACTGATGTATTTATATTGCAGAGGAAACTTCAAGAATATTTTCTGCACGGAGTTGCCATTCTCGTCGTAATACCCTTCCGTAGTTTTGTCGGACTTAAAATAATAGGCGTAATAGGGGTCGCCGCTATTTATAAATTTGGCAGCAAGAATTTTCCCGGGCATCTTGTAAACACCATTCAGGTAGCGGGCTTCGTAAATCATCTCAAATGAATCCCCTTTCTGAACGCTGAAAGCAAAATCCACCTGCCAGGCAAAAATTTCCGAAAGCAGCACGGCGAGGCGCGGGTCTTTGTTCTCATCAATTAGCGTCTGATAAACAGATGAATCAATGGTCCCTTTTATAGTTTCAATTTTAATGTCGTAAGGAATATCCTTAACTGCGGACCGCCAATCGCCGCTATCAGTATTTTGAATTTCAAGATTTTGATCGGCGTTGACGTTATAGACTATCCTCTTTACCTCATTAGTTGCGGCATCCGTGAATAATGACAGGACGTGTCCGGCCGTCAGCTTGGAAGTATCGTAAACATTATCCATAGACGCCACGATAGACGACCTGGTAGTTGTCGTAAGCGACAAATCATTCAAAAGAGCTTCAAAGGAGTAGCCGCTCGGTATCATTTTGTCTACCTCTCTAAGCGACTCTCTCTTCTCTGGAAGCAGAACTTTGCCTGAGTGACCTCCATGTACAACAATAAGAGCCGCCAAAGCGACGGCAACGGCAAACACGGCGAATGTTACCCTGTTCATCTTAATCTAGAGGATAAACAGCGGAGGCCTATTTAGCAACTCCGCAAACCACTTACCCCAAGAAATGAGCCAACAATCAGCGGTAGGCCCTTTGCCAAAATAGCTACTATTAAAGCAATAATAGCGTATGTAATAGCGCTGGAGTTGTCTCTTTTACTGGAGGACTCACCTGCGGTTAAAATCGCGTACGCTCCTATTATGAAGAGGAGTACAGATATCACTATGAAGAAAGTAAAAATCCAGTTTATCGCAGAACAGATAAGACCTATAAATCCCCCGATGGTTGTAACCGGAGGAGGAATATAGGATATCTGAGCGAAAGCCGCTAAAGGAAAAAGTGAGCTGAGAAAAATAGCCGCAGCTAATTTCAATTTATTTTTCATATACCTAAAAACTAAAGCTGCTACCTATTTAATATTGCTTAGCTGCTCGCAGTATCGTGCGCCGCTTTAAGAATATTGCTTATTGATTGGATGACCTGAGCCTGGCCCTGAAGATTATTCTGAAGGCTGGTTTGTCCAATACTGGCATTAAGCTTGGTTTCCAATTCTGCGGAAGCCACGGAGCTCGGAACACTGAACAAGAAACTGTACCAGGGATAATGGACTTTAACTCTTCCCTGCGCGTCTGTCTCAACTTGAGCCGAGAGACTACTACCGAAAACCCCGAATAATTTAGCCGGCTCTTTGTAGGAAACTTTAACAGTATCGCTCGCGACCTGAACGTCTTCCACGTTATCGTCGCGTAAGAGCACGCCCTTGGCGAAATTCTGCAGATCCTGCCCGGAACGCAACTCGGCCTGCGCCTTAACCGTACCTAAAAATTGCTGCTTTTGAGTGGCATCCCAACCGCGGATTTCCACCGCCGAGGCACTGATAACAGATGCGTTTTTGGAAGAAGTACCCTCGTCAAATGTTGAAGTGTTAAATCGCGACCTATCAAATCCAGATGTACTTGTATTTTCCTGTTCTCCATTTGATCTTGATCCAACATCGCTATGCTGCGTAACCTCAACCGAACCGCTGGAACTGCCCCGAACCCCGGTTTGCGCCTGGACGCCGACGTAAATTCCCCCGTCCTCAGCAAAACTCCTGCCCGCGAACACTAACAAACCGACCGCAACCGTCAAAACCAAAACATTTAAATGTGATTTTTTCATATAGTTTATTTTAGCATATTTTATAGATATACGTACAGGCGTGATGAACGCAACACGGCAATATAAAAACCCCCAAATTTTGAGGGTTATTATGTGTAAGGGTTAATTTCTTAACCTTTAGCGAGTTACGGAGATCGTGCTAGTTGATAACTCTGTGCCAGGAGCGGAAACTGTTATACGACTGCTCGAAGCATCCTGAATAATATTATAGTCCGTATTATATGTAGTACAATTATTCGGATCATCACATTTTACTCCCTGCGATGGATCAATAGGTAGCTCAGACATGTAGGTCGGAACCAAACACGGGCGAAGATTAAGCGTTGCCGAAGAAATATCCTGCGCCGGCGTAGACGTAGGAATATTTACTGCAACACCGCCAACCGTGCACTTAAACAATCCTTGGTTATCCGCCATGTTCTGGCCAATGGCATCCAGTATGGCATTAACGTTACTCTGACGCTGTGAGTTACGCGCCTGCGCGAACTGTCTCGCCGGGTTCAAAGCCACGAGCACAACTGCCGCCAAAATGGCGATAATGCCTATGACCACGAGAATTTCAATAAGTGTAAAACCTTTGATATTCTTCGTATTTTTCATTATTTTATTGCTTTTATTAAGATTCTTTTCGACCTTTCGGACTTAGTATTGTATTTATATATCATAAGGAACGATTTGTGGCAACCCCCCGCGATAAAATCTCTTACGTTTGCTTAGGAACTTCGCTCCAGGTGACGATTCCCATATCGGAACTGTCTGCTGTTATAACCAGGTCTGTATATGCCCGCTCGGCGGCGCCTTGGGGATATTGAGCGCTGACCTTAACGATAATCTGGGTGCTTCCGCTTTTTACTATTGACAAAATATTACAAGAATCTGTTCCCAAATAAATTGTCTCCGGGCCAACATAGCTACCATCTATCGCTCGCTTTAAAAGGGCGGTGTTAGCACACGCTTCCGCGAGAGAATAACTTTTTTCTTTATACGAAAGATATAAAACATTAAAACGGGAAAAGAATCCGGTAAAGCTAAGCGACAAAGTAACCGCCAAAAGTAGAACCGCTATAACAAGAGCGGAGGTAACGGCGATAAATCCTTTTTGATTTTCTTGCGAACGATTCCTCATCTTAAATATGTGGTGACATCAAAAGATTGCGTTTCGTTCAAGTTTTTTAACGTGAACTGCGCCTCTACGCCGGCGGGCTTACTTCCGGAGGGAGGAATATTTATAAACGAAAGAGATATTACCTGCACACTTTGACTGTTTAATCTTTCGGCCGGTCCTCCGCCGATTGAAAGGGTTAATCCGTCACCGTTTAGGGCAAAAACAAGCGGGCTGGGAGGATTTAACTGCGTTATCGTAAGCGTAGAAGCATTGGGAACGATAGAAATCGCTCCGGTAAGAGCCCAATTAAGTTTGCGCATTATAAACACGGATTCTTCGTTGATGAAAACTTTGCTCTGGAGATTTCCGCTTCCGCCAACTACGGCATAAGTGGTAAGAAGCATGCCGCCGACCACCAGCGTAAAAAGGGCGATGTAAATAATTATTTCTATTAAGGTGAAACCACCTGTTTTATTAAGAGGCTTCATTGTCATCTTCTGGGTTATACGATGCTGAATTGTTGGGGTTCCCGTCCGTGTGGCACTGAGGATCTGCAGCATCTATTTTACCATCGCCATCATCGTCAATTTTATCTGCACACTGAGCTGGCCGAATAATACGAAGGCCGTCGTTTTGATTGTTCGAGCTATAAATAAAATTGTCCTCAAGATCAAGGCCTGTTGTGTGATTGGAAAAATTATAAGGACCAATCGGCTTTATGGCGGCTGGATTTGAAATGTCCAACGTTAAAAATCCGATATTGGAATCGTCCAGTGAAAGAAACGCATAATTCCCGCTTACCCGAGTTCCGGTCACGGTAGAACCAGAAATATTTTTGCTGATACTGGAGCCCAAATTTATTGAACAGGTCGCACAAAGTTCAACCGGAGTAGTTGGGTTCGAGATATCTAGAATGTAAAAATCTCTCTCGCTCGTGCTATTTACTATCTGCCGCCCAAAATATAATCGATTGCCGACAATAAAAATACTTGTCGCGTCTTCGTCGTCGCTTGCGCTTCTTTGGGCGTCAAAAGAACCCACAAGCTGTATATTTGCCGGGTTGCCGACATTATAAACCATTATTTCTCCGGAATCGTTTGACGTTGCTAAATAAGCGTAGTCCCCCCGTACAGCAATAGCATTTACATTATGGTTGACGTTTACGCTACCCATCCAAATCGGATTAGCCGGACTACTCGTATCACACATAGGAAAGGCGGGCTCTGGCCGTACGCAAAAAACATGAAATTCGTTATTTTTCGTGGACGGCAGCGCCAAGTTCGCAATATATTTAGTTCCCACATAAACTCTTCCGTCATAATAGAAAACACTCTGTCCGGCCAAACAAGGCTTCGAACAGGTGAACGTAATGTTGGGCAAAGTAGTTGAAGCAATTACCATTGGATTCGCTGGATCAGTTGAAACGTCAATCACTTGAAGCTGTTTTTGATTGTCGTTCTGAACTACATAAGCATAAATTTTACCGGTATTATTGTCGCGAGCAACGTCAACTGAATTGAGCCCTGGTCCAATATTTAAGCTTCCTACGATTGGAGGCATAATTCCGTTGATGATGCCAGTGCCATCCAGTATGAAAAAATTATCCTTATTAGACATGGCCGTCATATAAATAGTTTTATTCAGCACGTCCATGTCGGTTGCCGGCGTTCCAGCGGCAGAATTTACCAAGGGGTTGTCATTGTACGAAGCCTTGTAGTTAAGATCGCGCGACATAAGCGTATTCGGATTCGTCCAACCTCCACCAGGTGGATTAATTTCACAATCCCCGCCCAGAGCGATTGCTCCAGCAACGTCCGTAAAAACAGTGGAAAGGTTAACACCTTGTGGGCGAAGTGAACCGCTGTTCCAGGTTACGCTGCTTGTAACATCCTTCACACATTCGGTAATATCCGCAACCTGTAAATTAATGGAATAAAAACTCTGTGCGCTTGATGTTGTAACTAAGGAATTAAAACTTCCCGCCACGGCAACCCTCGCCGCATCAAGCTGCTCTCTCGCCAGAGTAACAGCCTCGTTATTGGTTTCCGTATCCACCGTATAAGATTGATTGCTGAACGCCACCATAATGGAAGCGGAAACTGCAAAAACAAGTACGGCGAGAGCGACGAGCATCTCCAGCGCTGCCTGTCCCGTTAGAAGTCGCGCTCGCGACGTAGTCGCGAGTCCGGAGGACCGCGGCGCGGCTAATTCTAACGGGACCTGACCCCTTTTATATTTTTTACCAACTGATTTGGCCATTGTTGTTTATTGAAATCGTGGAACTGCGAACACCGTCACCTATCGTAAAAGTTCCGAGATAACTCGTTGAAGCGCTAAGCTGGTTAAAAACAACGTCTTGCGGCAACACCGGATTGCCAGTGATTTTCACGCCGCCGGAAGGAGTAATTGCTTGATTAAGCGAACCACCCTCCACATAAGGAGTCCCCTGGAAGATAACATATCTGCCGCTTTCAACGTGAACGCCATGCACATCTTCGTTTATGTTCAGCATAGATTCCATTCTCGCTTTTTGCAGAGCGCTTATAAAAATATTCTTTTCCGAACGGAAAGAATAGCTGCGGTAAAAATCCATGCTTACCCAAAGCCCCATACTGGCCAAAATGCCTATAAGGGCAATGACAATGATTATCTCTATGAGGGTAAACCCGGAGCGCTTTGAATTAGGGGTGGATGTACTGAGTAAGTTCATATATGGGGGTAATAATGGAAACAGCGATAAATCCGACTAGCGCTCCCATCACTATCATTAAAGCCGGCTCTATCGTGTTTGATAAATTTTTGGTTATCATATCAACCTCGTTCTCATAAAGTTCCGAAACGAAAAGCAGTGTGTCGCTCAGCGTGCCCGTAGTCTCGCCGACCGATACCATCTGCGTCATAATCGGCGGGAAAATATTTTGATGCTTTGCGAGGTGTTTGGAGATTACTTCACCCCTCAAAAGATTTTCGGACATTGCCGTTATCTCCCTGCGATACACCATATTCTTTACGGTACTCGCTGATATCTTCGTCGCCTCCACAATGGAAATCTGGCTTTTAAGAAGCAGGCCTAAAGTGCGGCAAAAATTGGCCATATAATAACTTTGTATCAATCTGCCAAAAATAGGTGTTTTCAAAACCCAGCTGTCAACGAAGGTGCGAAATCCGGGAGTTCTGCGCAAAAAAATAAAAGCGACGATAGCGGCGATAAATCCCAACAAGACATAGAAACCGAAGTTTATAAAAAATCCGCTTACGAATATCAATGTCTTGGTCGTAAAGGGAAGGTCAAACTTAAAACTCGCAAATATCGGCAAAACTTTAGGGAAAATAAAAACTGTTAGAAGAACGCTGAGAGCAATCGTTGCTGCTACAACTATAACGGGGTAAACCATAGCTCCAACAACCTTGCGCCTCAATTCCTGCTTCTTTTTAAGCTCCTCGGCAAGATAGTTAAGGTTTGTCTCCAGGGTGCCGCTCATTTCTCCGATTCTTATAACGTTCACCGCAAAATCCCCGAAAATATTCCCGAAAGACGCCAAACTGGAAGAAAGAAATTGTCCCCTCTCCACGTCGGATACTATCTTGGAATAAATTTTCGTCGCCGAAGCGGAACCGGGCTGGTTCTTCAACATACGCAAGCATTCCAATATCGGATTACCGGCTCTGATCAGGATGGAAAGGCGCTTGGCGAACATGATCTTTTCCTGGATGGAAAGCCGGGTTAGAAAAGGAAGGTTTTTAAGAAATTTATTCATGAAGCATGCGAAGCACTTCGTCAAAGGTGGTTATGCCGGCTCCGGCTTTTTTAACCGCGTCTTCTATCATCGGAACCATTCCCTGAGCTACGGCGATTTTCTGAATCTCATCGGCAGTTGCTTTGCGTAAAATGGCGTCGCGGATGGGACCATCTATTACTAAAACTTCCTGAACACCAATGCGCCCCTTATAACCGGTCTTGCCGCAATCGTCACAGCCCTTGCCGACAAAAAACTTTTTATGAGCGCTGAGGGCATCTTTAGGAAGAACTTCGGCAAGGCCTTTTTGTTCGGCTTCGGTTACTTTTTTTTCTGTCTTGCAAGATTCGCATATCTTACGCACCAATCGTTGGCCAATAGCCACGTTTACCGTTGAAGCTATTAGGTATGATTCTATTTTCATGTCCAGCAACCGAGGCAGGGTTGTGGCGGCGTCATTCGTATGAATGGTTGAAAGCAAAAGGTGGCCAGTAAGCGCCGTGTTTACGGCAACCCCAGCCGTTTCCGAATCTCTTATCTCGCCCACCATGATTATGTTCGGATCTTGACGCAAAATTGAGCGGAGTCCGTTCGCGAAAGTTAAACCCGTGCGCGAGTTCGCCTGTATCTGGTTTATGCCTTTAATAGCATACTCCACCGGGTCTTCTATGGTAATTATGGAAACGCTTCTTTTGTTCAGAGTTCTGATGAGAGTATAAAGCGTAGTGGTTTTTCCCGAACCGGTCGGGCCCGTCGCAAGTATCATACCGTAAGGCTTATGAACGGCATTCGTTATTTTCACGGCGTTCTCTTTGCTAAAGCCGAGCGCTTCCAAACTAAAATCTTCCGCCTGGTCAACGAGCAATCGCATCACGGAATTTTCTCCGTAAAAAGTAGGGACGACGGAAACGCGCACGTCTATGGCTTTATTATTTTCTTTCAAAAAATATCTGAAGCGGCCATCCTGGGCGGACTGGTGCTCGTCGGTGCGCATGTGGGCAATTATTTTTATCCGGGACATAACCTCGGCATACATATCTTTGCCGAAAGAATGGATGTCCTGCAAAACTCCGTCGATGCGGAAACGTATCTGGATCTTGTCGTCTTCCGGATCCAGATGCACGTCCGAAGCCCGTAAGTGGTAGGCGTCTTCAATAAGACAATTTACGAAACTGATTATAGAAATATTAGCTCCTTGTTTGAGCTCTTTTTCGAGATGTGTGGCTATCATTTATTAGGATGAATCTAAAAATTATACTATAGCCGGAATAACCGTCTACAATATCTTTATCGCGGCAGTCGCTAAATACTGATTGAAAAGAAATACTCCGCCGACAAGAAGAAGGATAAGCAGTCCATTCATAATCAGCTGGGCGTGCTGAATACGCACTTTAACGAAAATATTTAGTGCTAAAGCGAGTATGGTGAGTAATCCCACTGCATAAAAAACGTAGTTGGCTGTTGCCCTCGGAGACGCAACGAGCGCAGCCATGCCGCCGTCTTGAAGCGGAACGATTGGCTCCTCAACCGAATTATTGGCTACACCTGCGACAATCGGAGAAGATGTAACGGAAGAAGTTTCTTCACCTTTCACGGCGACGAAAGTTTCTGATCCGGAAGTACCCGTGGATGTCGTCTCTGCGGTGACTATCGGTTTTTGCGGCAACTGTTCAGCCGCGGATGCCGTAGGCACGCCCGGCAAAGACGGCGATGAAACGCGCGCTATAGAGTTGGGCTTGCCGAACATTTCCACGACAAAAGTTGCCTGATGGCCTTCGTAGATACCTTGGGACGTAGCAATGCCTATTTCAGTAAAATTTCCGTTAAGAATATTTTCTTTATGCGTGGGCGAATTCATCCAGGCGTTGGTCACATCGCTGGAGTCAACAAAATTAACCGCGAGGTTTTCTCCGGCATAAGCAAAGCGATATCCCACTTGCTGCATCCAATACCAGGGCGTAAGTCCCTCGGGGCTCGTGTGAGCGAAATATCCTTTGGCTGCCATATCCTGGGCCTTTTCCATGGCCGCGACTTCCAAAAGAGCGTTCGGTCTCAACGGGGAAAGATCGTATAACTGTCTATTGGCATTAGTTTCGTCCACGAGAACATTGGGAATTACAAAGGCAAAAAATTTGCTGTGCGGCAGAACTACAAACGCCTGTAAAAGAAAGAGCACCTCAACACCTACAAGAATAGTGGCGAGAAAAAGAACGGACTCATTGCGCAAAAGATGCGGCTGATGGTCGTTTTCCTCCTGCGGAATGAAATATTTTGTGAGCCAGTTCTTCATAAGGTTAAAGTATAGCATAGTAATTATACCACTATATCAATAAAAAAGCAAGTCCATTAGAGGGCTTGCTTTCATTGAGTCTTATGCATTTATAGTTTTACCAAAATGGCGCAGAGCCTGTTTCTGGAGAAGCTTTCGGAGCCCCGACGGGCCTGGTCTCGAAGAGCCGTCGGGGCGAGAAGCAGCGGGGAATTTTCGCTGGAAAAATTCAACCGCGGTTCTCCAAAACAGTGCACAAGCCACACTTATGGAAGCTGGGGCATCGGGATATCAAGAGTAGAACATCCGAGAAGATTTACCCATCTCTTTGTCGTCTTATAGACATATCCGGTCGGAGTCTGGGCGTTCGGTAATCCGTAGGCAACCCAAGGAACAAGAATATCCGTTGCATATTTCAATTGGAACTGTTTCACTGCTTCTCTCGTCTGCTTTCCGAAGAAACCGGTTATCGGCAAATTAATTCCGAGCTCCTGATTAAGGAATGCCTGCAGAACTTTTACATCATCAACATTGTTCTTGGCACCATACTTCATATAAGAACCAATTGTGTAACCGCAGGAAGTGCTTGCACCGAGAACTTCACCGGTAGTGCTCGCTCCTAAAACCGCTCCGCCGCCACCACCTCCGCCAACTAAGCCACCACCGCCACCAGGGTTACCTCCTCCGCCAACTCCAACCGTACCTCCTCCACCACCTCCGCCACCGCCACCCGTGTTAGTATTGCTGTTCTGGACAGTGAAAGATATGGAGGGTGAATTATTGGAGGAATCATCGGTCAGAGAACCAAGCTCACTTCCTGTAGCCGTGTTCGTAATCGTCTGACCCGATGTATTAGACCCAACGACTACCGTAAGGGTCATTGTCGCGGATGTACCAGGGCTAAGATCGCCAACGTTCCAATCCAACGTACCACCGTTCACAATACTGCCTTGCGAAGATGTGGCACTGGAAAGAGTAATACCGCTCGGCAATAAATCGTGGATAACTATATAGGTTGAGGTCGCGGGACCGAGGGCAGTCGCCGTAATTGTGTAGTGTATAGTATCACCGGCAGCCGGATTGAAATTATCAACTGTCTTCTCAACCTTCAAATCGGCAACAGTTCCTCCGCTACCTCCGCCGCTCGTCTGGACACTGGTTCCCGGAGCGGTAGATGAGTTATTTCCCGAATTAGGGTCATTTACGCCGGAAGATTCCGTAACCGTTGCTGAATTAGTTATAGTGTTTCCTCCCTGGCCGACATTAACCGTAGCCGCAATCGTAAGCGTTGAGCTAGAACCCGCAGACATATCCCCTATTGTCCAAACGCCAGTTGAAGTGGAATAACTGCCAACCGAAGGCGTAGCGGAAACAAAGGTCAATCCCGCAGGAAGGACGTCTGTTGCCTCAACCGCCGTTGAAGTAGACGGGCCCAGAGCCGAAACAGTTAGTGTATACGTAAGAGTTCCGCCTTCCGTAGTGCTCGTAGAGTCAACAGTCTTGTCTATTGAAACATCGGCATCCGGAGTTCCACCTCCGCCGCCTCCACCTCCGCCGCCAGAAAGATCGAACTGGGCATTAACGGTAGTATCTGAATTCATAATAACGTCGCAAGTGGTGGAAGTGCTGCCGGCGCAGGCACCACCGGACCAGCTTACAAATACGGAGCCCGCATCAGCAACCGCAGTAAGAGTGGTCGTGGAATTGGTCGGGTAAAATACCGGACCGCAACCAGTACCGCAATTAATAAGCCAGCCGTCGGTAACTGTTCCTGTGCCGGTGCCGGACTTCGTGACAGTTAAGGTATGAGTGGTGTGAACCGGGGGCACAAGAGTGAATTCGGCGTTCACGGTCATATCCGAATTTAAGGTAACGTCGCAGGTGGTGGAGGTACTTCCGGCGCAGGCATCACCGGACCAACCGGTGAATGTTGAACTGGCGTCGGGGGAGGCAGTAAGAGTTGTCACAGACCCGGTTGAGTAAAAAACACTGCAGGTCGTACCACAGTTTATTAACCAACCGTCGGAGACCGTTCCGGTTCCTGTTCCCGATTTGGTTACGGTAAGGGTATTGGTAGTATGGGTAATCGGATTAGCGGCAAAAGTTACGGCAATCGTATGATCAGTAATAACTCCGGTAAATGTGTAGCTCGTAGATGTGGCAACAGAAGAACTGTCGACTGTAAGGGTGTCAATATGATAACCGCCATTCGGGGTAAATGTGAATGTTTGATCAGAGCCGTCGTTCACGATAACCGTACCAGAAGGAGAAATGGAACCGTTAGCGCTGGAAGTTGCATTTATCGTATGGGTCAAGACGAACTCTGCGCTCACGGAAAGATTAGATGTCATCGTAAGGTCGCAGGTTGGCGAAGAACCGGCACTAGAGCAGTCGCCTCCCCAGCCGATAAACGTGGAACCGGTAGCCGCAGTAGCAGTCAAGGTAGTAGTAGTATTGGGCTGATAGAAAACCTCACATCTATTATGGCCATTTCCGCAGTTCAACCAACCATCGGTGATATTACCGATACCGTTGCCGGTAGTCGTAGCGGTGAGAGAATACGTGATAACTGGAGCCGAATTTACAAATAACGTATAGGCCCGAGAAGTAGATGTCGCTGTGTCAGATACTCCAACAGTAAAGTTGTAAGTGCCAGCCGTTGTCGGTGTTCCAGAAATCGTAGTCGTAGAACCGGTTGCAGAGGTATCAAGCGTTAATCCTGCCGGCAACGTTCCCGAAGATAAATTCCAAGCGAACGGGTGTCCGTTGGTTCCTGAAACGGTGATTGTTTGAGAGTAAGCTGTTCCCGATGTCGCGTTCGGTAAAGACGCAGGAGATATAGAAATGGGTTGAATTGGAATGGTGATATTTGCAGAAAATGTTGAAGCTGCGGAACCTTCTGCACCATTAAAGTTTGCGTGATAAACTTTCACGCAAATAGCATATGTTCCCGGCGTAGAAAATGGGTGAGAGGTACTCCACGTAGCATTAGTGAATGTACCATTGTTATGTCCGTCTGGTCCACCACTCCCACCTGTAAATACTATAGAACTAAAATTAAATTGCGTTGAGCTAGATGCGTTACATGCTCCCGTCCAATCCACACCCATGTGTTGATCACTACTCTGCCCAGTATATGGATTTCCGGTCGCGGTACCAGAAAGGTTAACCGTTAATCCGGTAATGGTATAAGAACCAGAGATAGAATAACTACTAGCCGCCATCGCTGTTGGCACAGTAACCGCACCGACGCCAAAAAACATCGCTACTGTAAAAAGCGATATACCAACAATTCCGACTTTAATTAATTTATTTTTCATATTTTTTATTATTTTATTATTTTTTATGACTTTTTTATTTTTATCCGCCGGATTATTGTGAGAGCCGGCGAATCTTGTACAAATTTATTTGTTTAATATTAACTTATTCGAATCTCTCTGCAAGCAATACTGTATAAACTCTGTGTTATGTTGAAAATAGCTGTTTTTATTGGCCATTCCTCGACCATCTTTATTACGCTCTATATTACACATAATATGCATAAAAGTCAAGTTGGCGATTTCAACGCTAAACCTAGAGTTAGAACGGTTTTCTGGGTAAAAAAAGAGGGCTAGAATTTCTAGCCCCAAATGGTTGCTCCCGTTGCAACCTAATTTTTACGGGATGGTTTCAGTTTTCGCCTGGCAAATCCGATCACCGGAATAATTCCGGTGCCGAAAAGCATAATGCTCGTCGGTTCGGGAGTAGAAGTTGGCGGGCTGTATGTACCAGCCACATCCCCCGTTGTGCAAGCACCTTGGCAATCCGGGTTCCCGATATTGACATGAGCCGACGCATCCCAACCTTTGTCGTTGAGCGCGAGTACGCTCGCGGCATCAGCGAATGATCCGCTGGTTGGGGTCAGTAATGCCGACCAGGAAGTTACGGAGTTCGTAAAACCATCGAAGGCATCAACTGTGTTATTGAACACACCGAAGCCGTCAACGGTTCCCGAACCGCCCAGAGAAAAAGCCGTGTGGCTTCCCCCGCCGGTGTAAGTTATGTTACTAATGGTCACCGGAAGCGACGTATTGAAGTCGACTGCCTGGGCACTGCCAAGCAGATAAATATACCCGTCGCTGGTTAAACTGGTGAAAGTGATTGTTGCGTCACCTCCGCCGCTCGGAACCGATATGGTTACCCCTACGTACGGCCCGGTTCCGTAACCAGGCACGTTCGTTGCTGTGAGGTCAAAGGTAATGGAATCCGCTCTCGCCTGGATAGCCGCGAATAACAATACGGCAAACATGGTAAGGGCGAACGCCGCTGTACTACGGTGTTTTTTCTTCATATCTTGCCTTTCCTCCCTTTGATTGGATTTATTCAAGATATCAACCTCCTGCGCAGGAACCCGGCCATCCCTAGAAGGCCGGTGCCGAACAGGGCCAAACTCGCTGGTTCAGGAACTGCTGTGATAGTAGCATCACCGCTTGTTGCAATCCCCCCGGAAGTCAGTGATATCACAAAAGTCTGGCCAGTCCCGGCGGAATTTCCAAAGTATGTTTGGAAATCACCGGCTGGAAGAGACCAGAAAGTGTTGAAGGATAGGCCCACCGTCGACCCGAAAGAACTCGCGTTGAAGCTGTCGATGGTTCCCGAAATAACAGTAGACCCGTCTGTGAGAGATGCAGTTCCAGCAGCGGTATCGAAAACCAGAAGAAAGTGCTGGTTCAGGAATGCCGCAGGGCCCTGGTCCATAATCATAGTAAGGCCGGTTGTGGAGTAGTTGCTCCCCGAAGTGAGGACGGTACCACTGCAATCCGCAGATGAAGCCGGGGCCGTGCAATAAAAGTCAGCCACCGAATCCGCCTTCGCCGCTGGTGCCGCCAGCACGGAAAACACAGGAACTAACAAAGCCAAAACCAGCGCAATCTTCTTCATATTCATATTTCAAAGACCTCCACCTAGAATTCCTAAGACACATCTATACTTGCGTATTTGGTGTGCCCAAGGTAATTGGCATGCTAACATTTATACTATATAAATGTCAAGAGGTTATTGGCGCCTGCAAAATAAGCAGATAATGATCTATTACAATATTTCGGGAAAGGAAAAATAAAAGCGGCACAATTATACTCGGCAGAAAGGAGAAAATAAAAAAATGCGCTTGTTTATTTTCTCCGAGCCCTGCCTGCCGGCAGGCAGGAAACCAATTTTATAAACGAAGCGATTATTGCGCCGCTTTGCCCGCAACCTTCCGGGTCTTATCAGCCAGGAATCCCTCTACCTGCATGTCAACCATCTCTTTATAAGTAGAGCAGGTCTGCATCAGCTCTTCGTGCGGCCCGTTGCCGATGATTTTTCCATCTTCAAGGACAAGGATTTTATCCGAGTGGCGAACCGTAGAGAGACGGTGAGCGATGATAAGCGTTGTTCTTACTTTTATCAATTCGTTGATTCCTTCTTGAACTTTCTTTTCGGTGATGCTGTCCAACGCGCTCGTCGGCTCATCCAGAACAACGATGCGCGGATCTTTAAGAATCGCCCTGGCTATTGCGAGACGCTGTTTCTCTCCACCGGAGAGACGCACTCCCCTTTCACCTATTAAGGCGTCGTAGCCCTTAGGAAGCCTCTGGATAAACTCGTCTGCATGAGCCTGTTTAGCTGCCCTTACTACTTGCTCTCTCGTCGCCCAAGGATCTCCGTAGGCGATATTTTGCGCTACCGTTTCGTTATACATCGCGTTCTCCTGCAGAACGGTGCCGACGTATTTTTTTATCTCTTCGGGATTGAAGCTGTTCAAGTTCGCGCCATCAATGGTTATTATTCCGCTCGTGGGATCAACCAGGCGCGTGAGCAACGTCATGATGGTCGTCTTACCCGAACCGGAGTGCCCGACTAAAGCCACGGTTTTCCCCGCGTCTATCGTGAACGAAACATCGTTCAGAGAAAAGGCGCTCTTCTCCTGAGGGTAAGAAAAGGAAACATGCTCAAATTCAACCCTCCCCTGCACTTCCGAAACTTTTGTAGGAATCCGGGGAACCGTTATCACATCCTCTTCGGCAAATAGACCGAGCAACCGCTCTATGTGCTGAGAACGCCGCGTATACTGAGGCAGAATATCTCCCAAGAGGTGTAAGGGGGTAAGAATTTCGTTCAAGAGCCCCATAAACATGAAGAGTGTTCCGAGCGTGATAGAACCGCTCTGGACGAAAAATATTCCTGCGCCCAAAACGAGGAAGCGCGCGATGGAATCCGGGTTAAGCATTTCCACTATGCGCCATTTTTTATTAAGTGAGAATTGGGAAGCCGAAGCACGGTCGCTATAAGCTTTGTGGCGCTCCACGAAAATTTCTTCGTGGGGATTCAATTTATAAGTCACGACGTTAGAGATCTGATCGGAAAGGTGCTCGTGCTTTTCTTCCCACATTTTATTTACCCTTCTCTGCTCGTCCTCGTACTTATTCACGTGCCTGATAATGAACCACAAAGTTGGCGGTATAACGGAAACGGCGATAAGCGTCATCTGCCAGCTCACAATCAGGGCGATGGCAAGCATGCCGATAAATCCGAGTATGGCCGAAGAGAATATTCCGAGCCACCAGTTCGTCATTTCCCAAGTGCTTACATCGGCGTCGTCAATTATTTTCGTGTAACGGCTGGAGTGCTCGGACATGTGCTTCGCGTAATCTAGGCGCAAGAGGCGCCGATAGCCGCTGATATTCGCTTCCTGCGAACTGATATTTCCTATCTTCCAGACGAGGAACGAGGTCTGCGCGCTTGCGACATTGACTATAACCGCGAGAACAAACCAGAAAGCAACCACCATAACCAAGGTTTGCGTCTGTGAAGCAAGAAAACCGCCGCTGACAAGGCCATTGGTCAAAGTATCCACAACAACCTTATAAAGATAAGGTTCGGTAAGACGCGCCGCCACGCTCACGAAAAGCAGGGTCGCTAAAACTGCCATGGACCGCTTTTGTTTGAAAGCGAGCTTAAAGATATATCTCAAATAATCCGGTATGAATTTTTTTGTTTTGCGGGTATCCATTGTTTTTATTTTATTTTGCATGGTTTCTGCTCCTTTTCTTCCGGCTATTTGCTCCTTTTTAATTGACAAGGAGCTTAGACAAGCCAAAAATGCCTCGGCTTGTCTAACCGAGGCATCCTTTAAAATAAGAAAAGAAATTGCCGATTTATGCCTTGGTTAGACAAGAAACTTTCGTTTTTCCGCCCCAAAACATAAGGACGCGCGGAAAAGCGGCCCGGGAACGGGCGTTCAGAATCATTTTGTGGCCGTAATTCTTCATAGCAAATTTATATTAACATATAACGACCTGTTTAGTCAATTGGTTACGCTGCTCGTACGAGGCCTGACTTTATTTTCCTATGTCTATAATTTTTTTCCTGCCTGTCGCGCCGGAAACAATACTCACCGCCGACCGCGAAACGCCAAAATGGCGGGCCAGCTTGCGAGCAATTTCGTCGTTCGCTTTCCCCTTCTCCGGCCGCGCCAAAACACCAACGGTTATTTGATTGCCGTTTACTTCCACAAAATCCTTGTGGAACTTTACGCTGACTTCGTAGCGCATCACTTATCTTTTTTCTCCAGCTCCAGACAAACCGAATTGATGCAATATCTTTTTCCGCCTTTTTCTTTGGGGCCGTCGTCAAAAACATGGCCCAAATGAGCTCCGCAATTTTTACAGACGACTTCCGTGCGGCTCATACCATAGGTTTTATCTTCTTTAAGCTCAACATTCTTCAGGTTTGCCGGCTCGGTGAAACTCGGCCAGCCGGTACCGGAGTCAAATTTAGTGTCCGAAGAAAAAAGCTCCGTGCCGCAGATGGCGCATTTATACATTCCTTTAGAATGCTCATTCCAATATTTTCCCGTGAACGCCGGCTCTGTTCCGCCTTCTCGCGCTACATGGCGCAACTCGGACGAAAGTTCTTCGTCTTTTTTCATTTTTCAGAATTTTTTAAAAGCTCGTGGAACTTTTCTTTAAGTTTATCCATTTTGGGATTAATGACAATCTGGCAGTATGGCGCCGAGGTATTGTTCTTATAGTATTGTCTGTGATAATCTTCGGCATCATAAAAGTCACCAAGCGGTACAATTTCCGTGACTACTTTTGGGCCGGATTTATTAAGTTCTTTGATAAATGCTTCCGCCGATTTTTTCTGTTCATCTGTCGCATAGAAAATCGCCGAGCGATACTGGGTACCCGTATCCGCTCCCTGGCGGTTTAAAGTCGTGGGGTCATGCGTGGCAAAAAAAACCGTCAGCAAGTCGCTATAGGAAATCTTTTCCGGGTTGTATTCTATTTTAATCGCCTCAGCATGACCTGTTCTGCCGGTGCAGACTTGTTCGTAGGTTGGATTTTTTGTGGTGCCGCCAGTATATCCGGGCATAACGGAAACAACGCCCTTCAGTTCTTCAAAAACCGCTTCTGTGCACCAAAAACAGCCTCCCGCGAAAACAGCTCTTTGAATTTCGTTTTCCATAAAATTATTAGCCGAAGGTAAAAGTATAGGCATCCAAACCAGGAGAATCAATAATAATTTCCAGCGTATGCTCGCTTGAACCATCGGAACACACGCCATTGGGAGAACAATTGCCGCGATTATCTATTATATTGTATAACCTACTCTCCTGGATCGTAACTTTTCCGTTGTGAACATCGCTTCCCGCCGCGGCGGCAGAAACCGGTTGGCCGTCTTGAAAAATTTCTATCGTTGCACCTTTCGGAGCGTCGGCGACAAAATATACCCTGGCTGCGTTGTACTTATATATGATTTTGGTTCCAACTGCATTGTTAGTCGCATACTCATTCTGGAAATTCCAGCTGCCGGTAAGATACAAACTATTAAGACTTATATTTTGCGGCACCTGCAGATTCTGGCTGCCCGCAGTTCCCTGAACCCCGTTCGCGAGATACTGATTTCGGGCCGCGCCAAAATAAGTTTCGGGACTTAAAAATCCACCGGAGATATTGCTCTGCGGCACGGAAACAGTTGATGTCAGCATCTCTCCTTGCGCAACGCCAAGAACCCTGCTCCGTTCAGCAAGTAATTTCTGTATCTCGGTCTCTGTTTCGCCGTAATTCCCTTCTCCTATCTGGTCGTGCACGATATAACCGGCAAGATCAATAAGATATTCGTGCGGCCAATATTGGTTGGAGTAAGCAGTCCAAGTTCCGTAGTCGCTGTCTAAAACAACCGGGTATTTAATTCCAAATTTCTCCGTCGCCGCTTTCACGTTGTCGTACCTTTTTTCAAAATCAAATTCCGGAGTATGAATTCCGACTATTTCCAATCCCTCGTCGCGATACCTTTGATACCAAGAATTAAGGTACGGAAGCGTGCGGATGCAGTTGATACAGCTATATGTCCAAAAGTCCAAAAGAATAATTTTTTTGCCGATGAGGTTTTTTAGCAGGAACGAAGAACTGGCGTTTATAAAATCTGTCGGATTAGAGATCTCTATTGCCGGCTGATATCCAGCTTTTTTATCTGCGGCGGCAATGTCAGAGATGTTCAGGCTGGGTTTTACCGCTGAATTTTTGCCGGAAGAGGCCAACACGTCAATAGAAGATGTAGCCGCATCTATGTTTAGCGCCTGAGAAGGATTGCTGTTATCGGTGGCACCAGGACGAGCCTTCGTACTTTCAATGTACCAAATGGAAACGATGATTAAGACCACAACGATTATTAACGCTAAATTCTTTTTCATTTTTATAAATTATGATTTAAAAGAAAATTATTTACGAAATCAAAATTAGCAACCAGCTGAAGGCTTTGCGTAAACACGAGCACGCCGAGGACAACGAGAACCGCTCCGAACACTTTTGTTACGTATTCAAGTTTATCGGCATAACGATTAATAAAGGATGATGCCCGGGCGGCAAGAGCTCCGACAACAAGAAACGGAATCCCTAATCCTATCGCGTAAGACAGCAAAAGATAGAAGGCCTCTCCCGGAGCTGAGGCCGCCAATCCTAAAATCCCACCAAGAATAGGACCGACGCACGGCGTCCAGCCGGCGGCGAAAGCGAAACCGAACGCGAGCGAAGTAAGATAACGCGAACGAAAACCGAAACCAACGCGCATTTTATGGTCAAACTCCAAAAAAGAGATTTTGAAAAATCCCATTAAATATAGTCCGAAGAAAATAATTAGCGCCCCGCCGATGCGCGCCAGCCAATCCTGCACCGCGTAAGCGGCATGGGAGAGAACGCTATTCAGAAGTACGCCAAGAATGGCGAAGACAACCGAGAACCCGATTACAAAAAATAAACTGTTCAAAAAAATAGCGGAGCGAGACGACTTAGAAGCGCCCGATGAAGATTCGCCGGCAAGATAGGCCAAAAATCCTGGGATGATAGGCAAAACACACGGCGACAAAAAAGAAACTATTCCTGCCACAAATGCGACGACTATGGGAATATTGAGCATTTGATTATTATAAAGAATAATCCGGTATTGGGAAAATCATGAGAATACTAGATAAATGTGATGTTACCGAAAACTAGAATATTTATCGGCGGTATTTTGCCGTAATCCTATTATGAATCCTTACTAAAACGAAAATTACTATGCTAACCGCTATCACGCCCGCGAAAATACTTAAATATCCGGAAAAATTATTCCAATAATTGCCTGCGGTATAGCCGATAAATAAAGCCGCGGCAGGCTCAATTAAATTTCCCAGTAAATCATAAACGATAAACGTTCTGAATGGCACGCGCACAAGTCCCGATAAGAGCGAAGCTATGGGACTCAAAGAACCGGCAAAACGCGTTATAAACACAGTGACTGCAGCATCAACAACCAACTCTTCTTTAAGCCTAAGAAAAAAACGGCTCTCCCCCATGCCCAACCAATGAATAATATCTTCGCCGTATTTCCTCGTGATGCTATAATCGAACAAATCTCCAAGAGTATTGGCGATGACAGCAACCGTTAAGGATAACCAGATGTTAAAATGCCCCTGGAAAGAAAGTGCGCCTATGGCTAAAAGCATTGCGTTTCCAGGCAACGGGAGAATCACTGCAGCGAAAAAAACAAATGCGAAAAGCGCCGCATATCTATAGATAAGGATATAAGAAATGAATGAGCCGAGTAGCGTCTCCATCGCGGTTGATTATTTTATCTTTGCAACTATAATATCCGGCATTAGCTCAGCCGCAGAATAATGGCACACTCAAGCAATCGGACTATTTTTAATAAGGGTAAGGGCAATAGCAGAAAAAATGAAAATTAAAATATAAAAAATAAGTCCGTAAGCACAGGTTGAAAGCCCGAGAGTCCCTGTAACGCGCGACTGCATAATCTCTTGGACGGTAAAACTGCCGGAAAAAATTATTCCCAAAAAAGATACGGCGAGATCTGTCTTGATCGCTTTCCTAACAGATATCTTTCCGAAAAATACCAGCGAGGTGACCATGAACATCAGGACATACATTCCGAAACCGTACCAGCAGGAAGGATATCCCAAAAAATACGGGCAGGATTCGTTGAAGGCGCAAGTACCGCTGAAGATTTTTACCCCGCTCAGATAACCGGAGAAAATGAGTCCGGCAGAGATGAGGACAAGAATTTTTTTTGTCAGGTTTTTTGTGTTCATATCTCAAAATTATATAACTGCTTTAAAAATTATTGCGTTTTAATAATATTTATATAACTTCTCGTTTTAGGACCAAAGTAACCTGCCGGCGGATCAATACCAACGCTCCCCTGGTATTCGGAGAGAGCTTTCTGAGTCAATAATCCGAAGTAACCGGTGTTTCCGGCTACACCCAGATTGCGTGCCGCTGAACCTATATCCTGACCCACAAGAAATTTCTGCAATTCCGCCACGTCAGCTCCAGACGAACCAAGTGTCAGATTTCGGGAAAATCCAGACACAGAAGGGCTCGGCTGAACTACTGCCGAACCCGAATCTGTGCTACTGGTGGCATTTACGCTTGTCGCCGCCGCAGAAGAAAGTTGTTTCTCCTGAACTTGTGCCATTAACTGCTGCAGAAGTGCCGTAAGGCTTTGTATTTGTTCCTGCAGTGAGGCCGAATCGGCCTGAGGAGAAGATGACGACGAAGAAGTTGTTGATATGGACGTTGTCGTTGACAAATCAGTAGCAGAGGTTTGCGCCGAAGAAGTCGCGCCAGACATGGGCACAACAGAATTAGTAAAAGCAGCTGGTCCGTTTCCGGAAACATTTATCGCGCTGACACTAAATAAATAAGACACGCCATTCGTCAAACCGTCGATAATCGCCGAAAGAGTGCTGCTGCCCACCGTAAGAGAACTGGAGGCGCTTGATGTAACAATGTATCCTGTAAGGCTTCCTATATTTACATAGGCCGGCGACCAACTCACCGTGACCTGGCCATCACCGGCAATCGCTTTCACGCTTTGAGGAGCGGATGGCAGAGGCGGTATTATTGTAAAAACATGCTGCGACGGATTTCCTGTGCCGGCGGAATTAATAGCATAAACACGGTAGTCATAAGTTACTCCCGGAATAAGATTGGTGTCGGTGTAGGCAGTATCGGCGGAATTGGTATTAGACACGATCGTTCCGCCATTGCGCTCCACCCTGTATCCGGTAACGGAATCCGTGCTTAAGGCGGCACTCCAGGATAATTCTATTTTTGAGATGGATATAGGAATTGCAGAGAGGTTCTGCGGAATATTTGGAAGATATGCAATAGCAGGGGCTGGATAAGTAGCGGCATATGCTTGATTTGCAGAAACGGGACCGGTACCATCAGAGTTAATCGCTGATATTCTGTAACTATAAGTTGTACCGGGGGCGAGATTGGTATCCTGATAACTCACAACCGAACCCGTATCCGCGACTATAGTAGTGAAACCGCCCCCAACAGGAGACTCTCTTTCAATTTTGTATCCGGTTACTGCTGGATCAGCGATAACGCCAGGCCAAGACAGATCAATTTCCGAAGAATTTATAACATTCAAAGTGATAACGCCAGGAGCATATGTAGGCGTAGCCGCATAGGCGCTCAATAACGGAAAGGCGATAAAAAACGCCGGTAAAAAAACAAATAATAAAATTTTGTCGTCTAATTTCATCTTTTTTATATTCTATAATTCTAACATAATGTTTGAAGATATTTTTTCTATCTAAAAATCCCGCCTAAGCGGGATTTTTAGATACCATATTTTTTTATCTTAGAAATTTACCGTAAGCGGGCTGCCTAAACCAGTTACATAATCATAAGCATTCTGCGCAGTACAATATAATCCGCAACTTCCATTGGAACCTACGGTAATATCCCTGAAATCTGCGGAGTAACTAGCCGGCACGGAAGCGTCAGCGTATAATCGGGAATTTGTCGCCGTGGCACCAAGAGCACGAATTGCAGCCCACTGAGGAGCACCGGCAGACGTGCCACCGACAACAAACCATCCCTTTATTCCGTTATAGCCAAAACTGTCGTAAACGGACACGCCGGAATTGGGGTCGGCATCATAAGACACATCCGGCACTGCACGGAAATTATTGGCGTTCGGAACTCCGTAAGCAGACTGATAATTCGGTTCATGTTCGTAAGCGCTCAATCCTCCACCGCTTCCGTTCCAAGCAGTTTCAGAAACTAAATTTCCGTTGATATCCAGGTTCAAAGTTGTGCCACCTACGCTTGTTACATTAGAAGAAACCGCCGGCCACTGAACGCCGCTGCCCGAATCTCCAGAAGAGGCGAAAAATGCAGCGCCAGAATTTGACGTGAAATGGGAATCGTAAGATGATTCTCCGGAAAATTCATTGCTACCCCAACTCATAGAAACAGCCACCACGTCAGATCTATTTCTCGCATAATCCACGGCAGCTAAAAGATCGTTGCCACTTGAGGATTTTGCTTCCACTAAAAGTATTTTCGCTCCCGGAGCGATGGCGTGTGCCCATTGCGTGTCTAATGCAGATTCCAAAAGCCAACCGCTGTTTGTCCGAAGCTTTGGCGCCATCACATGCTTTTCAAAACATCCATTAGCGGTAGTACAAGCCGTAAGGCCAAACTGGGCGCTAAAAGTATTCAAGTCGCTTTCCGCGTTCGGGTTATCGTAAGCATCAACTATCGCAATAGTTCCCGAACCGCTTCCAGAGTAATAAAGCTGATAAAATGATTTTATTTGACTCGGAGATAAGCCCTTAGGCGAAGTATTAATAGAACCACCTCCTCCGCTGCCGCCATGGCCGTTGGAACCATCTCCTCCTTTTAGATGAATAGGCGGATGCGCCTCAAAACCGTCCAGCGGTTGACGCGCCGAGGCAAATCCCGCGAAACCGAAATATGCTACTACGGAAACTGCAAGCACAAACACATACACACTCGCTATAATTTTATTTTTCATTTTGTAATGATATTTTATATATATTTAGATAATAGTATAGCATTTTTATTCTGGCAAATCCAAATAAGAAAGATGGCCCCTAAAATAAAATTCCCCCGCAGCCGAACGTCTGGGGGGGGATTTAATTTGTTGGAGCATAGTAACCGCTCCTGAATTTAGGTGTTATGGCTTGTTGATTCAGGGTCTTGGGTAAATCTTTTAGCTTAACCTTGAGGCGCCGCCATTTGCCGTCTCTAACCAAATTTGACGGCCTATAGCTTATCACATACTGATTGCGGATATCAAAAGAGATATTATCCGCAACATCCATCAATTCCTTCTCGTTTAAATTATCATTAGAATCACCTTCCACGGAAAACATCCGTCCGCCTGAAATATCAGAAAATTCTGAGAGCAGATCTGGTCCGTTCGCCTCTTCCATACTCCTGTTGCGCAGGCCAGGTGGCTCTAAAATGCCAATACAATAAACTTGTACATCGGCTTCCTGCAGAAACCTTTTCACATCTTTTTTTGTATACCTACTATGATTATCGCCGCCATCCGATATCACAATCAAATCCTTGTGATTTAATGTGGCTCCGGTTTTCAACGTCTCTAATCCAAGATATATTGCGTCCAGAAGAGCTGTTTTACCTTCTGCCTTCTGTATTGATAGCAGAGAATCTTCCAGCCGCTGGGTATTAGACACCGGACCAACAACGACATCTGGTTTTTCATTGAACACGATTAGTGTATATTCGTCCTGAGGATTGGATTCCTTTACGATTTTACGAATTGCCTCAATAGAAAGCGGCAGCTTATATCCCAACGAACCGCTATAATCAAGAACTATGCAGATTGAGGCCGGATCTTCATCAGTAAAAAATCCTAAAATCTTTTGTTTGACACCATCATCAAAGACCTCGAAATTATCCGGCCTTAATCCGGTTACTAATCCGTTTTTATCGTTGACCACAGAAACCCTGAGCTGGACCTCGTCTACCGTTACCTGCATCGGTGGGGCGTGGATGATTTTCTGGGCCACCTTAAAAGTAGTGGTTGCTGCTTTATTGATAGGAGTTATAGCTTTCTCCAGTAATGATTTATCTTTCTTGTCGGAATTTTCCGCCTTGGTTTCCTGTGCAAAAAGAGAAACCGAGAAGAAAACATACCACAATACAAATAAAGACAGCAACTCTTTCGGCGCTTTCTTTTTCATGTCGGTTCCTCCTTTGCTATTTGATTTTCAAAAAAGGGCTATTCCTAATGAAGTTTAGGAAAACCATTCCTTCGCGCCTCTCACACGGACCTGTCGCCCATAAGATTGGCGCCGCTTTTAGGAATAGAGTCGAAACTCCGTTAGGAATTGCCCTTTTCTTTCTTTCTGCGGCTTATCTATTCTAAGAGTAACATTAACACACCTGTCCGAAAAAAGTCAATCTTGTCCTCCCGGCAATTTTGATGATCTAATTCTTCAGATATCTCCTTACTGCCACCAAACTGGATAACGTTCCGATACCAACCCCAAAAATTAACTGATATAGAAAAAGTTTGCCTAAATTTTCATAAAAATATTGGAAAACGTCCAATCCGGGTATAAAAACTTTGAGATAAGGTGAAACAAAATAAATTATAGGAGCAGCGATTATCATACTCAACACCGCTGCCAAAATCCCAGAGATTATTCCCTCAACCACCAATGGTCCGCGAACGAAACTATTGGAAGCGCCAACTACGCGCATGACTCCTATCTCTTCTCTGCCGGAATAAATAGCCAGGCGAATAGTATTGAAAACCACGAGTCCAGCCACAAGCGCAAGAACAATCGTCAAAACCCAGCCACCGCGGTTTACGCCCTTCACAATGGCCGTGAGGCGATCTATAACGACCTGATTCTTTGCATAACTTACAGAGTCAATATATTGAGACAAATTGGGCGCGTCTAAATAATTGGCTATATCCGCATACTGGTCGGGCTGCTGGGCTTTGATGTTAAGAGATGCCTCAAGCGGGTTGCTATTCAACTCATTTATCCCCTGGCTGATAGTCGCATCATCCTTGTGCGCCTCCTTAAAAATTGACAAGGCCTGATCGCTGGAAATATATTCAACGCTTTTGACCTCGGATAAATTTTCCAGTGATTGTTTAACATTTAAAACCTGGTCTTCCGAAGTTGTTGTTTTAAAATAAACACTAATATCTATCTTGTCTTGTATGGAAGAAGCAGCATGGTCAGCGACAACTCCGAATATAATCAATCCGACAAAAACCAAAAGAGCCAAAATCATAATGGCTACCGTAGCCGCGGAAAGCCAGCCGTGCCGCCAAAAATTCTTGAAACCAAAATGGGTTATACGCGAAAGAACTGTGAACATTCTATTTAGTTATATTATACCAATATGTATTTTCCTTTTTCCTCGTCGCGGATTATGCGGCCGCGATCAAGAGTAATAACTCTCTTCTCTAAAGTATTAATGACTTCTTTGTCGTGCGTCGCCAAAAGCAAAGTAGTGCCAAGCTGATTGATTTTCTCCAGAAGTTTGATGATTTCGTATGTGTTTAATGGATCCAGATTGCCAGTCGGCTCGTCGGCGATGATGATTTCCGGCCTGTGAATCATAGCGCGGGCGATCGCCACTCTTTGCCGCTCTCCGCCCGAAAGCTCGTGCGGAAAATTTCCGGATTTTTCACTCAAGCCCACCATGTCTAAAACCTGGGGAACGAGTTCCACGATATCTCTCTGCGGCCTGCCGGCAACCTCAAGGGCAAAAGCAACGTTTTCATAGGCCGTTTTCATCGGCAAAAGGCGGAAGTCTTGGAAAATAACGCCGACGTGCCTACGAAAAGCCGGCAATTCTCCGTCTTTGAGCTTATTAACCTCATATTGGCTAAAAAAAACTCTGCCTTTAGTTGGTTTTTCTTCACCTATTAATAGCTTGATAACGGTTGATTTTCCGGCTCCCGAACGCCCTGTGAGAGAAACAAATTCTCCCGGTTGGACCTCAAAATCAAGGTCTTCCAGAGCCGCGGAGTGGCTGTTATAAATTTTTGATACCCCTTGAAAAACTACCATAGCCATTTTTTATTGACATCTCTAATTCTATATTGTTTGTAAAAATTCACAAGTGGTTACTTCAAAGATTCTATCTCCGCCTCAATGAATATGTCCAAATCTCCGGCCAATACTCCCACAACATTGGAAGTTTCCGCCTTCGTACGATGATCCTTGACCATTTGATAGGGATTAAGCACATAAGAGCGAAGCTGATTCCCCCACTCCGGCTTAACTTTAACGCGAAGATTACCCAACTCCTTAACTTGATTACGTTCCATAAGCTGGAATAATTTCGCCTTGAGGTGCCTGAGGGCCACTTCGCGATTCTGCGACTGCGAACGCTCGGCGCGGGCGGAAACTGCTATTCCCGTGGGAAGATGCACCACTCGCACCGCCGTCTCCACCTTATTGACGTTCTGCCCGCCCGGACCTCCGGCCCTGGAAAACTCCCACCTCAAATCAGCATCGGGGATTATTAGTTTCGATTCTACAAGTGCCGGCAAATCGGGGACAACTTCGACGAGAGCGAACGATGTGTGCCGCAATTGTTTAGAAGAAAATGGCGAGATGCGCACGAGGCGGTGCACACCCGATTCTCTCCTCAGATATCCATAGGCGAAAGAGCCGCGGATTTCGAAAGTACGCGATCGCGGACTGTCATCTATAGCGACAACTTTCCATTTTTGCCGTGCCGCGTATCCCTCATACATCTCTGCAAGCATGCGCGCCCAGTCTTCGGCGTCGTCTCCCCCGGCACCAGGATAAACAGAGAGTACGGCCGCCTGCTTGTCGTATGGTCCGCTAAAAAGAGTCGCGAGTTCCAATTCGCGGAATTTCTTTTTTACTTCAAAAAATTTATTTTCGTCGAAAACATTCTCCAGCTCGGCCACGCCGCTCTCGATTAAATAGAATTTATCCGTCAGGTCGCGCAGTTCTCCCAGAGTCTTTATTTTTTCGTCGGCGGCAAAACGATCAGTCCAAAAACCTGGCGACGACATTTCACCCTCCAGTTTTTCTATCTCTTTCTTTTTAGTCTCTACGTCAAAGCCGCCCGCCCAAACGGCGGGCTTCGGATTCAAGTTCGGTTAATTGTTCCCTATGATCATCCATTTATAGTTTTTTATTTGGTTTATGGGATTTTTGTTTCTTGGCTTCTTGCGCCAGTTCTTCGCGAAGATAAACTTTCGCCAAATATCTTAAGTCTTCCTCGCTGGCATTTCGTGGATTGCTCCGCCGTGCACGCTCCATCGCCCTATACCACGCTGTATTCTCTTCCGATTCTTTATATTTTATCTTTTTTGGATTCCTAAAACATTCCGGACAGTTTCCGGGACTATCGAATTCGTTACCACAACGATTACAAGAAGTTATTGTATGTATTTCCGGCCCCTTGGATTCTGGCTGAAAATTGGATTCCGATTGTTCCGGCATCAGAACCATTGTAACTCAATTCCGCTTAATTTTGAAGATAATGCGCGGAAGGGATGACTGGCCTCCCATCCAGCACGAGCCCAAGAGAAAACATTGCAGTCGGTACACCCCAGATATAGGCAGCGGTTCCGTCTATTGGGTCACAAAACCATTTTCTTCCGCCACCATATTCAGCAGTGCTTTCCTCCTCACCGATAACTCCATCGCTGGGAAATGCTTTTGCTAATCTTTGGATAACGAGAGAATTTATCAATTTGTCCGCGATGGTTACTTGGGTATTATCTTTTTTTATTTCGATATGCTGATCTTCGTCAAAGTATTTGCGCATTATTACGCCCGCTTCTTTAGCGATATCTTTGGCTGCAAATAATTCTTTAGTGTAGCTACTCATTACATAGACTGTATCATAAAACTATTGTGCGCGGGAGTTTCGCATGCCCGATAGTCAGTTGGGCAGATACGCTTCCAGTTCAAATCCGGGAAAACAGGATGCAACTAAATTGTTCCAATGGAACAGTTTGGTTGCACATGAGCCACCTCCCGGATTTGAACCGGGGACCTTCGCTTTACGAAAGCGCTGCTCTACCGCTGAGCTAAGGTGGCGGCATTTTATATTTGAAATTTAACAAATTTCCGGCCAATTCGCAAACAAAATAGGCGTGGCAAAAGCCGCACCTATTATCACAAAATCGGATTAATTAACAAACACTTCTTTAAATCTTTCTTCGCCGAATACTTGCTTGAATGCTTCTGGTTTCCAAAGCCGTCTCAAATATTCGTTTCTCAGCCTTTCAATGTCATAACTTTCATGATGACCGTCAACAAATTCGTCGCGGATTCGTTCGCGTTTTCCGCGGACCAGTATCAGTAAAAGCGGATTATTCATCGTAGCATCCTCCTTATAGATAACTATCTACATAATAACAAGAACAACCAAATATCGGCAACCCTACGCCAAATCTAACTCAGTTAAAATTGCTCTATCAAACAGAAATCAGTTGATTAGACGTTATGCCGTTTTGAGCTATTGAACGATTATCGTACCCGTATCGCTGGCGCGGAGATGGTTGTGATAATTCCAAGTTCCTGACTTATTGAATGTAAATGACCACGAGCCGCCAGGTGGAATGCCGCCGCAAGCGTCAAACGTGTCGCCGGTAGGACTCGCGCAGTGCTGTTGGAGAGATGTGCCGTCATAAAGAGTGTGTGTGGGATGATTATTGGATGCCGGCCAGAACGAAGATGAGCTCTTATTTTCGAAAACAACCGTGTCGCCCCGGTTTATTGTCACGGCATTCGGAGAAAAACCACTGTCGGTATAGTCAACCGTAACGGTTATGGTTGCCGTAACAGTAGCTGGAGGAAGAACGGGTGTAGGATCAACGGTCTTATCCGTAGCAGGGGTATTAGCATCGGCACCGTTCAAATTATTCTGTGATACCGTGCCGTTCTGAACGCCGGGTACAACAGTCGCACTTGTTCCGGAATTTTTAACAACAACAAAAGTCACCAACACAACTATAACTATCCCACCTAAAATATATAATTTTTTAGACATAAAATAATTTTAATTTAACCAATGAAGTCGCGCAAGCGCGGGTACTTGGCGCAAAACGCCGCATTAGACCGCCAACTGTCTATCCCCCACACGCGCCCTGCTCGTGAAGCGGCAAAAAACAACATAACAAATCCGTAAATAATATGTTCGTCGACAATTAGCGAATTGGCATCGGGATGGATTATGCCAAGAGGCAAATAATATAAAAGCATCATTACCGCTCCGAGCTTGGATGAAAGACGAACGCCTACTCCCAAAATAAGAGAAGTGCCAAGGAGCGTTAACCCCCATTCGTTCACGAAATTCGTTATCGGCAAAATAGCCGGACTCGCAAGCCATGCATAAAATCCTGACAGAAACTTGGCGTTATTCAAGTATCCAGCAGCTGACCAGTTCGGATTTAAAACTTTCGTTATACCGGCGTAAAACATTAACCATCCCAAAGAAACTCGGGCTAGAACCAAAAACAATTTTTGCGATTTGGTCATGAATAAATTATATCACAAAGAATAAGGTCGACATGAACCGACAATAAAATATATTGTTTTAAGAATAAATTCTTATCAGTTCGTCGAATTTGGACATTCGTTCCTTTACCGGTGCGCCTATTTTTACGCCATATGCTCCACCGGCGCGGGCAAGATGGATTATAAAATTATCAGCAGTTTCTCCGGAGCGGTGGGAAACGATGCATTTTATCCCAAGCTTGTGCGCGGCCTTCATTGCCGCGCAGGCCTCGCTTACCGTTCCTATTTGATTCGGTTTGATGATAACGCCGCTTATCAATTTACCCCGCCCAGCTGCAGAAATAGCCGCGGGGTTCGTTACGGTCAAGTCATCACCTACTATTAATTTCTTTTTCTCAGCCGCCAAAAGTTCGGCAAATCCTCCGCCGTCGTTCTCGTCGAAGGGGTCTTCAACGGAAACAAGCATCGGAGCCTGGCGAAAATATCTTTCGTAGGTTTTTAAAAGTTCTTCCCGGGAGAGACGCGCGCCTGCAAACATATACCAACCACCTTTATAAAATCCAGAGGCCGCGGCATCAAGCCCGATTTGGAAATCTTTCCGCAGGCGGAATTTCTTAATGAGCTCTCCTAAAATATGTATCGGTTCGAAATTGTTTTTGAAATCCAAAGAATATCCACCCTCATCACCTATGGGAAGATTTTTCATCTTGTATCTCTTGCCCAAAAAGTCCCCAAGTTTTTTATAAAAACCAACAAGTGTCTCAACGCTTTTCTCCACTGGCCGCCCAATTCTCACTACAATCATATACTCCTGGATATCCAGATCGTTATTTGCATGCACGCCGCCGTTTATGACATTGGAAAATATAAATGGCACGCGCTTAATGTTTTTGCCGGGGAAAAATTCTTTTTGCAATATCTGCCATGGCTCTTTTTTATGTTCAAAAGCCAATCCGCGCGTAAAAGCGATGGAGGCACCGAGCATAACATTGCCGCCAAATTTCTTTTTGTCCGACGTACCATCCAGCTTTAGAAGAAAGCGATCGAACTTAGTAATGGAGATAAATCTCTTGCCGCGAAGTTTCTTGTTAAGTAATTCTCCGGCTTTCTTGGCCGCTTTCGGCGGTAATACAAATACTTCCCGTTCTCCGCGGCTTTTTCCGGAAGGCACCTGACCGAAAAATTCTTCGCCGCTGCCGTCAACAATGCAAACCTCAACAGTCGGCTCGCCGCGTGAGTCGAAAATTTCTCTGACAAGTAAATTTTTTACCGTCATCCTTATTTATTTGGCACTAAATTCACCGGCTTTCCTTCGGTGAAGGCAACAATATTATCTATCGTGGTTTCCAAAATTCTCTGGAACGCTTCCTTGGTATTGAAGGCGTTGTGCGGCGTAACTATTACGTTCGGCATCATAACAAGTTCGCGGTCAAGGCTCATGTCCCCCGCTTTCATATTCGCTTCTTCTTCAAGCACATCAAGCCCCGCGCCGCCAAGCTGTCCGGATTTGAGCGCGGCGATAACCGCAGGCGTTTCCACTATAGCCCCGCGGGCTGTATTAATAAGATAGGCACCCTTCTTCATTAAGCCGATGTTATTTTTATTTATAAGGTGGTGCGTTGACGGCAAATACGGGCAATGGATGGTAATAACATCGCTCTCTGCGAGAATTTCTTCCAACGAAACATAGGAGTATCCCATCTCTTTGGCAAAAGCGTCATCGTGGTAAACATCATACGCCACTATTTTCATTCCAAAACCTTTTCCCATGCGGACCGCGTGTTTGCCGATACGACCGGTACCGATAACGCCCAGAGTTTTGCCTGCCAGGTCAAAACCGCAAAGCCCGTCCGTGGAAAATTTCTTTTCGTCTTTAACCCGAACGCTCGCTTCGCGTATCTTCCGAGATAAAGCAAGGAGGAGGGCAAAAGCGAATTCTGCCACCGTATTTTCCCCGTATGCGGGCACCGATGAAACCTGGACCCCGCGTTCCGCTGCGGCTTTAAGGTCTATGTGATCAAAACCGGTCGAGAGCGTGGCTATGAATTTAAGTTCCGGCAGGACGCTTATCGTAGACGCATCAACCTTGGAATCCATAAAAACCCCGGCGATATCGAAATCTTTTTCGGATGGGATACTATCTTTATTTAATAATTCACCGGAGAAAACGACTTCCACTCCGGCTTTTTTTAATTTCTCGCTGCTTTCCACGTAATCCTTTCCTTCGCCCCAATATTTAAAATTAAAAAATATTGCTTTATGATTCATATAATAATTTTAGAACAATTTTACCGAGATGCACAAATGATGATTGTGGCCAGTTAGAGATAATAATAAACTATGGAACGTCATCAATTTTCATTGCTGCAAGACATAAAAACAAAGGTATTTCTTTCCGGGCAATGTCTTCCGCCTTGGCCCGCGGACCCGGCTCGCTCTTTTTATGCGAATTCCATTCTTCCAGCGCCGTAACCGCTAAACCGGCTTTCCGTAACACCTTAAAATAAAATTGCAGCGGACGGTGAAAAGAAAGCGTATGCTTTCCCGGATTGTCCCCGGGGTGCATCTCTATCGGCACCTTGGCCTCGGAAAGATATTTATCTATGCGACGATATTGTATTTTGGCCTTATCATCCCAACCCCAACTGCTGGCTTTGGGAACGCGGAATGCAGGATGGTTCATGACGATAAAAATCTTGCCGCCAAGCTTAAGTACGCGCGCGCATTCGCGCAACGCCTCCCCAACACCGTCTATGTTTTGCAGGGCGAGAACGACAGCAATCTTATTTACGCTTTCGTTCTTTATAAATGGAAACTTTCCCGCGGAAGCAACTTCAAAATGAATATCTTCGGGCGAATGAGTCCTGGCCAGAGCTATTAAAGTCCGCGATGCGTCAACTCCCGTGACTCGCGCTCCGGCTCGCAGAAATTCCCTGGCGAAAAACCCTTGTCCGCAGGCAAGATCAAGAACCGTCTCTCCCTTTTTTATTTCCATAAGGCGCAAAAGGTTGGGCAATATCAAATCTTTCTGATACGTCCCCTGGCCCTCAAGCATTCGGTCATACCATTTAGCAACCCCCTCCCAGGAAGTATCTTTTTTATGTACGGGTTTTTTCATGCGGTTGCTCTTATTATATTGGCCAGAAGGAAATAATAAAAGCTCCACGGTTTGACGCGAAAAAAAATTTGCGATAAAATATCCTAAGTTTATTTTGGAAGGAGGAAACTATGCTTCTCTGGGTAGGATTACTTTTGGCAGGTCTTTCCCTTTTTGGTTTCGTGGGATACTCCCACATCCGATACGGGTATTACTGGGCCATGCGTCCCGACAAACTTGTTGTTGCCGTGTGCTTAACCGCATGGGCTATGTATTACGTCGGCTTGATTAAGCTGGTAGGAACTGAGCATGTTAACACCACCTACATTGGTATTAAAATCCTTGCATTTATACTCACGCTTGGAGTTCTCACCTCAAGTAATAAAGTAGGTAGGGCCATAGCTAGAGTAAGAAATCGGAGAGAAGAATAAAATTTCTCCCGCAAAACATCCTAAAACCCACAACGACCCGCCAAATTGGTGGGCGTTTTTATATCCAAAAATAGATTTAATAAAAAACCACCCAGAAAATCTGGGCGGTTCGCACAAATAGGATAATTATTATTTTTCTTTCGAAAATATGAAGTCGCGCAAAAATTCAAATCCCGCGGGCGTATCTTCAAACAAATCGCCTTTAGGGGGTTTTTTCTCCGGCTCTTTGGGAACATGCTCCCCGGGTGGAACCGGAATATGAACATTCCCCTTGGCGCCACATTTTCCACAACGCACTGTTACGGTTGTTCCATAATGTTTTTCCGAAATCCGAAATTGTAATTTATAGCCGCAACCCGGACATTGTACGGTACGGAATCCTTTTTCCATATTCTCCTCTCTGATTCCAAAATTCTGTGATAGATTATAACGCCAGCCGGTAATAACATCAAACGCGTTGGCCCTAAAATAAAGCGCTCCAGCGATGCTGGAGCTTTTAATATTATCTATTTATAAGACTGGGTTGTTCGTAGGGGTCGGCGGGGTCATCAATCGTTCCGCAAAATTCTGCAGCAATCGATAAGTATTCATGGACAACGAGCCAATCAAATCTGCCCTGTACATCCTTCATCTTCCTTTCTGTATCAATGTTCAAGTTGCGAAAAGTGAAAAATAGGTCGCTTAGTCCAGGGAGAACTCTTCCTTCAAGGCCTCCAGCAACACCGAGACCCAGAGAACTGTTTTCCTGATGAATGACGCTAAGATATCTCATTGCTTTCTCGGCATCCAAAAGTTTTCCGGTACCGCCGCTCATATCAAAGAGAATGTCGGAAACAAATCCGCCGAAAGAAGCGATGTGCCTCGCAAGTTCATTCGGGGCTTTTTCACCAAAAACATTTTCCAGTTCGCTTACGACAGCGGACGAGGTCTGAAGGATTATGCGAACATTTGGATAGTTAACGCAGTACTTCGCGAGCTCGCTTATAATACGCTCCCGTACGGCTGGCCGGTTGATACTGAGATCATTGAGTTGGAAACCATGAAGGCGCCTTCCACCCAAATCTGTCAGCCTAAGCAGCTGATCGCTTAGGGTATTTGGATTATTCGTGTTGTAATGAATCAGGTTCAAAACCTTGGCAGAGTCATCAGTTCTGAAGACATGTTGTATCCGGCTTCCTGGAGCATAACGTTTCTCTTGAAGACTCTTATCGCACAAAAGAGAGTTCTGATCTGCACTAACTCCGATCATTAGAGGCCTCTTGTTGCGCACACCCTTAAGCTGCTCTGACCAAAACGCAATCGTGTTTTCAACCTCCAACGGCCAGAGATAACCGTTAATTCCTACATACGGAGCAAAACGCATATTGTGATTCTCCTTTCAATTTGGGCTGAGAACATATTAAAGCTTGGTACGGTGTTTAGTCAATAGTTATTCCGCTATATATTACAAAACCTATCGCATCTAGGGCGGGCTTAGCCGGGAATTAGAAACAAAAAAAATCGGCGCCGAAGTTCGGAACCGATGTTTAATTTATTCTAAAGAAGAAAATCGCCTGCGCTGCGGTGATGGCCGCAGACATAAACATAACCGCGTCGCCGAAACTGAAACGCCATTTGGGGAAAATATCCGCGAATATGTCTGCCAGAAACGCCAACTTTGTGTCCGAACCCATCGGACGATACATTACTGTGTCGCGCAGTCGTTGATGAGAACGAACAATACTAGGCATCCTACCCCCGTTGACACAGATAACGGCCAGGTTTAAGGCGCTCCCAAAAGGCAGCATATACTTTAGTGCCCAATATTGATGATTTCCGAGAACTAGGCAGGAAAATATCAGCAACATACCGGTTGTAAAGATTGTTATGACGGTTATCACTCTCAGCTTTGCCGAAGAAAAAAAACGCCATAGAAAATGATCTGCCACCCATACCACGAAAAAGATAATCGGGTGGATGACAATATTCTTAACCAACGGAACCAGGGCGAAAATTATAAACCAGAGTACGAAATAGCCATAAAGAAACATGCCTCATCCTCCCGTCCAGAATTTTAAATGCCTGCGCCTATGGTAATACTATGTTCAGCTTCGGTCAAATTTTTTTCGAGATTCTACAGGCTCCCGCCAACCAAGAAATTATACGATCTTCATCGCCTCCTCTATGATTTTAAAATCCCGGGAAACTATGAACGGCCCGTCGTTAGTTTTAGGCCTGCCCTTCTTCAATAATTCAACCGCAGTTTCGGGGTTTACCCATTGAACCTCAAAACCATCGTCGATTTCGTCCTGCTCAAAGCGCGGCTCGCCTTTTTTACTTGTCACGTTGGCAATATAAGAAAACGACTCCTGTTCTTCGTCTCGCTCGTCAGGGAAATGGCGGTACTCGATTATTTCTCCCACCTCTGCCGCAACCTCAACGTCGCATCCTATCTCTTCCAAACACTCTCTTTTGAGCGCCTCAATAATACTCTCGCCTTCATCAATGCCGCCGCCGGGAAGTTTATGGTAACCGTGTTTGGAAACATAAAGCAGGGCCACTTTCCCCTCTTTATCAAAAACAACGGCTCGCGCCGCTTTTCGAACTTTATAATCCCGAAGAACATTTTTATCTCCGAGTGTCAGTAAAAGTTTCATAGGAAAATTATATCATTGAGTGTGATTATTTTGAAAACATTAGCGAAAGAATGGAAAAATAAAATCCCTCTCAAACAACGAGAGGGTGGAGTTTTGTCCGCCGGAATAGCGTCTTACCATTTGTATTCACAACGGCCATTTTCAATTTGCTCCCAGCCAGGATATTCACCCCTTGGGATTGAAGAGCTCCAGGTGATGATAGAGAATCCAAAAACACTGCGGGACTCCACTACCTTGCCAACGCGAATCTCGCTGTCCAAAGCCACAGGAAATGTCTTCCTTAATTCACTTGCCATCTCCTGAAAATCCGCGATGGTGCCCTGGTTGTAACCGACCAACATATGAACATTTGCAAATGTTTTGCCTTTCTCCTTAGATATCAAATCCTTCCGCCAATAGATATATTTTCTCATCCCGTTCATATTTTTGTCCACCTTTATTCGAACAAATGCGCTACGAACAAAATAGCACATAAAGTTACTATTTATCAACCCCACGGCGCTCTTGCGGCAGATGGATAAAATTGTCGTGCCTACGGATTTGCTTGTCTACCTTTGACAAAATTATAAGCGGAACTTAGTATATCAGCAGCTCAAAGATCAATCAGGGGGATTTATGACCACTAATGATCCTACCACGATTATTTACTTGATTTTCGTATTTCTAATAGGAATTTGGGCTCCGGCTGGAATCTTCATCTATCTCTTGGACGACGTGAAGCGAATCCAAAGTCAGCGGCGGCGGTGGCAATTAATCTCCGCTCTCGGATGCATTTCCATACTCTGCGTAACACTAATCTGGACAACTGATAATTTTTCCTTCAGCGTCATACAGACCCCGAACTTATGGGTGTTGTCCGCGTACTTCATTATTGTTGGATGGTCGTTTTTCTTTGCTACGATGGGATTTCTCTTTGGTTTCTTAACCCCCAAGAACGCAACGACGCATGTTTAACCTGCGTCGTTTTTTATTTGGGCTCTCAGGGGAAAAACCTGGCAGAGGTAAATAAAAAACCCACCGTTATTGGTGGGTCGTCAATTTAAAGGAATCTGGATTTTGGGTTTCTCGGACAAGATAAAATATATCTCGTAGGCCTCGTTTCCCAGATGGAAGCGGCCTGTTTTAATTGGCCTTACGGAAAATTGATTAATCAGAAAAGCTTCGCCTCCTTTCAGCTTAACCAGGGTGTTGTCTATATACTTGCCGTAAAGGATCGGGTTGGAGTTGATGATGTCTATGTCGTGCACCGTTCCGCAACATTCGTAGTGCTGCAATTGCTTCCGGTATCGCAAATCTATTGCGCCAATGGCAGGACGAATGCTTCCGTCCAAATATCCGGCGAGTGAACGCTGTTTGCGCCGCAGTGGTGATAACTGCCCCTGGCCTCCCCATCTCACACCGCTCTCATCGGTATGATAAACGACGAGAGCAATATCTTGGGATAATTCGTCAAGAGAATTATATGACTCTTTTCGGTCCGCCTTCAGTAATAGATGTCCATGAGAAAAATCATTATCGCTAAAACTCATAAAGTATCCCTCGCGGAACATAAGGTCAATGTGCGACGAGACCAGTTTGCCGAATTTTTCCGGAACGGGAATTTCAACATTTAAGAAAGACGTAATCCGCAAGCTATTGGGATTACAGAATTTTTCCAGACGAGCAAGGCGTCTAAGATGAATCTTAATGTACGGATTGTCCGTGTTTTCTGACCAGTGCTTAAGGCGGCTTTCAAGTTCCAGGAATTTTGCTACGGCGCAGGGGTCGCGGCCCTCGCCGAGAAACGTACTGACCGCGAAATCATCCGCCTCCACCTCTTGTTTTTCCAGAAGCTCAAAATCTTCAAGTGGTTTGCTCAATATGCCGGTAAATTTTGCCGTCGGCACATGCTTCAACTTTAAATGGCCGAACTCATGAGCCAGTTCACCGGCATATTCTTCTTCTCCATATCCATTATCGGCAAGAGCAAGTATTTGTCCTTTGCTTATAACTATCTCGTAGGGCGTAAAGAATCGGGCATACGGCTCCTTGTCCTCATATATAGATATCCTCACGGACTCCACCAAAGGATCTCCCGGGAAAAGTTCCGATAGAAGGCGCCTTGTGTATGCTTCCCAAGATATTGTGGAAAAATTATTTTTCGTCTTGATCGGAAACTGAGCTAAAGCCAACACAGAAAAAACACTCACTGCTATTATGACAAAAAACGGTCTTTTCATTCAGCCTCCAGATATTCTGGTGATTGCTGGTTTCAATATAGCAGACCAGCTCTCGTATTGTCCATCGCAAAAGAATCAATAGAAATTTTCGGTCCTCAGAAAGAACCCGTGCTCGGCATGCCTGCGCAGGCAGGGGTTGGGGGGCGGTTCGGCAAAAAATTCTCCACTTGATTTTCCTGGTTGTATATCCTAATATGTCGTTAGTAAAACTTTAGGAGGAATGAATGACTCTTGTGTGGATAGTAGCTTTGTGTCTCGGACTCTTCTTGTTTGGTTTGATTGGCTACTCCGATCACCGCGAAGGGATTTATTGGACCACGCGCGGAGATAACAGTTTTTGCGTTTTCTTGCTTTCGTTACTTCTGTATTACGGTAGTTTAATTGAATTGATTGGGTGGAAAAATATACAGAATTCCCCTGCCACAATGATTATCCTTACTATCATCGGGACAGTTAAAGTTTTCGCCTGGGGTAGGGAAACGGGAAAATATTTTGCCAGAAAAAATAACGGCTGGCGCAAACGCTGCGACATCGTTGTCTAATCCCAAACCGCAGGTGCCTACCACGTTGGTGGGCATTTTTATTTCTCCTCAAAAATCTAACGCCCTCAGAAACAAACTCCGCTCGGGGTTGGGGCGGGCGGGCAAGAATAGTTGATATATTAAAACAGAAAAGCCTCGCACAGAAGGAAGCGCTTAGCTTCTCTGTACGAGGCTTGATATTAATTAACTCGGAAATGCCTTGAGGTGCGGACCTCGATGGCGCTTGTTACCTCGGCAATGCCGACAAATTTTTTCTTTGCCAACTCCTCGGCGAGTTTCGCCAAATATTTCTCGTAAGCGTACACTTGGGACCTGCGGATGTCGCGATACTCCGTAAAGAGGTCGAACCAAACCATTTTCAGCGGACCGTTCAGGTCGTGAACAACCACTCGTCCACCGCTGAGATAGAAAAGGCTTTTGTGGTTCATCTTGGAATCAATGTCATCGTCGTGCCATGGGAACATTGCGTCCACTTCCCGGATCGCCGCGGCCAGCTGCTGCAAATCTAACTCCATGTTATGGCATCCATGTCCAATCTCAAAAACAATATTACCTTTGACGTTGTAGCGCCGTTCACCTCGAATCAAGTTAGCCAACCGATTTTCTAAAATCCAGTTTCGCATTGTCAAGGTTCTCATCGAGAAACCTCCTATTGGATTCAATCCGATTACTCGAATCGTTCGTAAATATTACAATATAATTCTATATATGTCAATTAAAAATCCCCCGCCCGAACCGGGGTAAACTTGCCGCGCTGAATCCGCCCACCGGCGGGGTGGTGGGGCAGGAGGAGGGGTATAAAAAATGCGGGCTCCCTTTTGGGAGCCCTGAAATATTTGATGCTTGCTAGTTGGCAGAAAAAGCACTGGCCAGTAAGCGATGCAAGTTTGTTTCGTTGTAAACGACAACCGTGATGTTCTGAACCGACTTCGGGTTTTCCGACAGGAAGATGTTGACTCCATGAACCATTTCGCTGACCGCCTGCTGCGGAGTCTTTTCGACCACCCCCAGCATAACGCCCATCCTGATTGTCGGCAGAGACACGCTTGAGAATCCAGATGTTTCCGCAGTACGCAGGCCAGCAAGAACGATCTGATGCAACGGCCTTGTGAGGTCGTCGACCACAAAAATCACGTTCTTGAACTTTCCCGAATTCCTATTGCCGCCACGAGCCACGATGGCTTCTCCGTCCACCAACTTGGCATTCGCCGCTTGCTGATGGAACAGTTCACCGGCGGCACGCTGAATGACACCGTCAATGCCACCGAACCACATTCCGCCGGAATTGATAGCGGTGATGAGCGCGTCTGATTCCACTCGGGCGATATCGCCGGACACAACTTCGATTTTCGTCATTGTCAAAACCTCCGCAAGAGATTCAAATCTGGCTCAAGGATATCATTATTTATTGATATTGTCAATCTCTACCTCCGCAAAAACAAGCTCCGCTCGGGGTTGGGGCGGGTGTGCGAATTTATGCTAGCGACTGGGCGAGATTTTGTTTTGAAAGCATTTCGTAAATATTCGGCAGAACCACGGATACTCCGATAAGTATTCCGCCAAGAATCGTCGTGATGCTAAGTATCTCGTGAAACAGAAGCAATCCGAAGAGCACACCAAAAACTATTTCCGAAAGAAGAATAATACTTCCTTTATGTGCCTCAATAAATTTAAAGCCGTAAATCGCAAGACCAGAACCGGCAAAGCCGGCAAAGCCATAACCAACATTAGCGAACCAGGCGGTGGAAGTGAAATCGCTGTTAAAAGATTCTTTGAGGCCCGCGGCTATCATAAAATTAACAGCTATGGCAAAAATATATCCGTAAACATTTATAAGCGCGGTCGGATACTTAGAGCTTATCTTTTTGCTAAATACAAACCAAAAGCTAAAAAGCGTTCCCGAAACACAGGCCGCCAGGACAGGGACGATCTTGCCGGCTTCAAAATGTATATCTCCCCAATAGACAAGAAGCAGCCCAACAAATGCGGACGCCAGCGCAATAATACTTATCTTCGTCAATTTCTCACGAAGGATTAAAGAACCGAGGATATAGCTCGTGATAACCGTAGCCGCGTATTGAATGAACAATGCCGTTCCTATATTGAGGTTTGCGAGTGAATAAAAGGTAGGAGCAAGCGCTAAAGAACCGACAACCCCCACCACGATAAACCACTTGATATCCTCCTTCCTGATTTTGACGAAAAAATTTTTATAAAAACAAAACAGGATAAAACAAAGAAGCGTTATAATGCTCCGCGTCCAGACCTGGGTAAATGGTGCAAAGGCATTACCGATTATTTTAGAAAAAATACCGTACGAAGCATAAGCTAACGCGGAGGTGAGAAGTATAAAAAATCCGTATGTTGTGCTTTTTACCATTATTTGAATTGTAGCAAAAACAAAAAGGCCGGAACTTTCGTCCCGACCGTATGAGAGCTTTAGCTCTCAAAATTCACTCGATTGATTTCCAGAGGCGCGCTCCGGTTAATCCGTAGGCCTCGCTCCGATAGCCATACCGACTAGAACTGCTTACAAGAACTGAACCGTCGTTTTGGAAGTCAACGCTTTCCGCCGGGAAATTCAATTGGATTGCCTTGCGAAGATATGGCGTCCCCTCAGAACTACAAACGATCGCCAACCATGTTTTGCCGCTTTCATCTCCTCCTACGCTCGTAATGAGCATGGCCGCATCCTGCCAACCGTCGTGATTGAAATCGCCGGATGCAATCTGAGCGATAACGGCCACCTTGGTATTCTTGTCTCCAAGGTAGTAGCCTTCTCCGTCGGAGAAATAAATCATTTTCGCTCCGACAAGATAGTGCTCATTCTTCAGGGTGGTCTCGGGGATCGGGGCGGTCATTCTGTCATGAATGACGTTTTGCCGAACTCCGGAAAAAATCAAGCCAGAAACTGATAAAACGCTAATCAAACTGAGAACGACCACGGTTTTCTTAGGCATAAATCACCTCACAGAATTTAAATACTAACCTGACGATATTATACTCTCTGTTTATAAATATGTCAATCAAAATCCCCCGCCCGGGGCGGGCTGCCTGAGGCAGGAGGGGGTGGAAACTCACAGTAGATATAAAGGTAAATAAAAGAAATAAGAAATTTAAAATGGGATCGTTTTTTCTGCTACCTCTTTGGCATCTATATTTAATGTCAATTTTTTAGTAGTCTCCAATCCCCACGTAATAGTAAAAAGGTGTTTTTGTGACATATTTAGCAAAGAAATATCGTAATCTAACCCTATTTCTCCTTTATCGTAAATTGTATAAAAAATTTTTAATTTATTATCCACGTCTTTAACAATAGAAATGCTACCGCTGCTATTTTTTTCATCAAGAAATATTACCTTCTTATCGTCAGCGAAAGAAATATCGCTCGGTGTCCAAAAAAAGAAGGTGCCCTCCTTGATGTTTAGGATATTTGTTATTAAATCATCTTTAGTCCAGTCATATAAACTAGCACCGTTCGATTTAAAATTTAAACTTGTAAATAGTCGATTTTTAATAAAGCCGTTAGCGAAATAAGATAAAATATAATTTTTATCTGACGAATCTTTAATGAACAAATCTAGATTCCATCCATATGGTCCATCTTCAAGGTCGGTCATAAATGCTGGCTGTAGGGGGTATACATTGATTTCTGTATCCTTCCCAGGATAAATTGGGTATGCATTATTATAACTATTCCGGGCTTCATTACTAAATGAATATCCGCATATATAGATAGTTGAAGCTCCAAGATTTGTTAATTTAACTCGGTTGGTTGCAAAATCAAATTGGGCTTCTATTTGCGGTAATTCGGATTTCGATAGATTAATAATTACATTTTGTTGAACTATAAGATTTTTTATGGATTGGAATACGGTTTGGTTGGGAGAAATTATAAATCCAACCAAGGTCAATATAGCCCCCACCACGGCTATCCACTCTGCTTGTGACTGCCCCCTCAAGGCTAATACAGCAAACACCACCGTCAAACTGCCCCCGACTATTTGTAGCCACCACCCAAGACTCATAAGTTTCTTATTTAATATTCTTTATATACCTACATTTCGGAAAATTTGAACAACCCCAAAATTGTTTACCGGCATAATCCCCTTGATGCGCCGTTCGAAGCTCTAGCTTACCACCACATTGAGGACAAATTTTTTCGTCTTGAGTTGCAGCCGGCTGTTGCGCTGGCAAATCCTCCGGCACGGCGTCTTTGCCATACGAAAGCCTATAGTATTTGATCAACTTCAAGCCATCGATAAGTTCTATTCTCGGATTTCCTTCAGCAGCCTTCTCTGCCATCATAGTGAAATTACCCGTTGTAACAAAAAATCCCTTTTCTGCCGGATTATTAATATTGGTAATCGCCCCAAGAAAATCGCGAACTTCGTGCGGGGTTACTTCTCTGGTTATAAACTTTTTACACTGAATAAAATATTTTTTGCCGTCCTTGTGTGCGATAACATCTATTCCCCCATCGTTTGCCCCACCAACAACCTCCGCTTTATATCCCAACCCTTCAAACATATCTGCAACCTCCTTTTCAAACTGCGCCGGCGACATACCTTTTAACATGTATAAAATCTTGTCGTCGCTTAAAAACGCAAGACCCCTGTTGTCGTGCGCTCTTTTCTTTAGAACAAAATATAAAATTACGCCGACAACCAAAACTACGGTGGCGATAATTCCATATAGAATGGCTTGCTCGCGATGTGTATATGCCCAACCAAACAAACCAAGAATAAAAAGACCAATAATGCCGCTGGCAATGTCAACAAGCTCTTCTTTTGGAGATTTTCGCCTATAGTAATAACGCCTCCTTCTTGCCATATAATTTTACGACTTCTTAAAATCCGCCCAAAGGGAGAATAGGCCGAGCGCGAGGAAGAGCGCCGCCTCCGCCCAATTCTGTTTTTGCAATGCCTCAATAAGCGCTATACCGAAAAAGATTATGAATACCGTGATGTTTACGAATTTTATGTTTTTCATATTTATCAGTATAATCCCAAATTTTGTTTAGCTCAATTTCTTTTCCACCTCCTCCCACGAAAATACCCGCTCAACGTTTTTGGGAAACTCGCCCTCCCTGTTCCACGGCTGATCAAAAAGAAAAACTCTTATGCCGGCGGCGGCGCAATCAATGGCCGTAGCCAGATTGTCTTCAATAAAAACGTCTATCTCCAGCTCTTTGCATATCCCGGATTTTTTCCCGAAAGTTGTGTGGTGAACGTCCGCGAAGGCGTCCGGAAAACGCCCTTCTATCCACAATTTTGTCTCTTCCCTTTCTTTTGTCTCTCTCGCTGTGATTATATAAAGTTCGTGTCCCTGGGCTTTGATTGCCTTTATCGCTTTTACGGAACCTGCCACAGGATTGATCTTCTTAAGCTGGTCCGTAGCAAAAAATTCGTCCAGTTCTTTAACGCGCTCTTCACGCGAGATGCCCCAGGTTTTTTCCCAGGAAAACTCGCGGAAGTCCGCCTTTTTAAAATCGGCTCCGTGTTTTTTATTGTGCATCTCGATGATAGCGGCTCCGGAATCCGCCACTACGTCATCGAGGTCAAGTCCGATACGCATTTGGTTATTTCCTAACCTGTTTCTCCTTCTTTGCTATCGCTACCGTGGTTTTCACAACTGTGTCGGGGTTAAGGGACATGCTGTCAATGCCGGCTTCCACAAGGAATTCGGCGAAGTCCGGATAATCGGACGGGCCCTGGCCGCAGATGCCGATGTATTTGCGCTTTGCTTTGCAGATTTTTATGACGTCCGCTATCAACTTCTTTATCGCCGGATTTTTTTCGTTCGCCACTTTGCTTACAATTCCCGAATCGCGGTCCAGTCCGAGCGTGAGTTGCGTAAGGTCGTTGGAACCGATAGACATTCCGTCAAAAATTTCCAAAAATTCGTTTGCCAAAATAACGTTGGATGGAATTTCGCACATCACGTAGATTGGAGTAATTGCTCTGCTTTTATCCTTATTCCTTACTCCTTTCTCCACATACCTCGTTACAAGTCCCACCTCTGCCATCGCCTCCTGGGTTTTTATTCCTTCTTCCACCGTGCGGCAGAAGGGCACCATCGGAATCACGTTCGTGAGGCCCATTTCTTCGCGGACGATTTTCACCGCCGCGGCTTCCATCATAAAAGCCGGCTTGAACTTGGGGTCGTAGTAGCGGGAAGCGCCGCGCCAGCCGATCATCGGATTTTCTTCTTTCGGTTCGTAGGCCTCGCCGCCCAAAAGCGTTCTGTATTCGTTGGTCTTGAAGTCCGAGAAGCGGACGATAACCGGCCGTGGGTAGAAAGCCACGCCTATCTTCGCGATGCCAAAAGCAAGATTATCAATATAATATTTTTTCTGGTCTCTCCAGCCACTCATTTTACCGGCAATCTCCCGGCGCACGGCTGGTTTTTGTTTGGAAAGATTTAATAAGGCCAAAGGATGAATGCCGATTTTGGAAGCGATAATAAATTCCTCGCGCGCGAGGCCCACGCCGGAATTCGGCAGGAAGGACGTTTCAAAAGCGGTGTCGGGCATCGCGACATTGACCATTACTTTGGTTTTCGGGTGCGGGATTTTCTTCAAATCGTGCTCAATAACTTTGAACTTCATAAATCCGCGGTAAACGTTGCCGGCACTACCTGTAGTGTCTACCGTAACCGGGTCGCCGGTTTTTATAAATTTAGTGGCGTTCTCCGTTCCCACAACCGCCGGAATGCCGAGCTCGCGGCTAACTATTGCCGCGTGCGAAGTGCGGCCGCCTTTGTCCGTAACTATCGCCGAGGCAATCTTCATAATCGGTTCCCAGTCCGGGTCTGTCATCGTGGTCACCAAGACCTCGCCTTTCTTGAAATCGCGGATGCGTTTCGCGTCCAGTATCACGCGCGCTTTACCGGTTGCTATCCTTGAACCCACGGATGCCCCGGTTACAATTATCCTTGCTTCTTGCTTCCTACTTCCTACTTCCTGTAAGCGGTATTCCTTAATCTTTGAATAATCCTGATTGGCGTGAACGGTCTCAGGCCTCGCCTGAACGATAAAGAGCTCCCCCGTTATGCCGTCTTTTGCCCATTCCATATCCATCGGCGTCCACTTTTTATAGTGGTCGCTGTAGTGTTTTTCAATAATCATGCCCCATTGCGCGAGCTGGGAAACTTCTTTATCCGTGAGAACAAAGCGGGCGCGCTCCACGGGCGACGTGGGAACTATTTTTGTCTGTTGAATCGCCTGGCCGGCATGGTAGATCATTTTCTGCAATTTAACGCCGAGCTTTTTTTCTATGATCGGATGCGGAACGCCGGTATCAAGTCCTTTTTTCCAAACGAACCATTCATCCGGCGTCACTTCGCCTTTCACTATCATTTCTCCCAAACCCCAGGAACCGTTGATTAAAACGACGTCCGGGAAACCGGACTCGGTGTCCAGCGTGAACATTACGCCGGATGAGGCGCGGTCGGAGCGCACCATTTTCTGCACGCCGACGGAAAGCGCGATCTTCAGATGGTCAAAGTGGCGGTCGGCGCGGTAGGAAATAGCCCGGTCTGTGAATAAAGATGCCATCGTTGCCCTGACTGCGGCTACAACTTCTTCCGCTCCGCGGATTCCCAAGTAACTCTCCTGCTCGCCGGCGAAACTTGCTCCCGGCAAATCTTCGGCAGTTGCCGAGGAACGCACAGCTACATCAACATTCTTGCCGTAATGTTTTTCCATTTCCCGATAGGAACGGACAACCTCCGCGGATAAATCCTTGGGAAGCTTGGCGTGCATAATCGCGTAGCGTATCGCCGAACCGCGTTCGTGCAATTCTTTTAAATTTTTCGTTTTCAAACCCTGGAGCGTTTCTTTGATAAATTTATCCAAACCGGTTTTTTTGAGGAAATAGAAATAGGCCGTTGCGGTAACGACAAATCCGGACGGCACCGGCACGCCTTTGGATTTAAGCGTGCGGATCATTTCTCCGAGCGAAGCATTCTTGCCGCCCACGAGGGAAACATCTTTAATGCCGACTTCTTCAAAAGGAAGGATTAGTTTTTTGGACTTCATTGGTTATATTTTAGAACACATTTTCCAGTTGATAAAGCCACCCGGGCTGCCATTTCCACGGCTGAGAAATTACGGTTTCCAGGGGAATTTTATTGATAATATTTTCCAAACCGTACTGCGTGGCGCGATGGCCGATGATCATTATCTTCTGGCCGTCGTATTTTTTGGAAATGTCGCTGAGAAAATCGCGCATGCGCTCGGTTGTTTGCGTATAACTTTCGCCGTTCGGGAAAGGAGTGTTAATTCTCTTCAATTTTTCCGCCCCAACCTTCTCGCCCGGACCTTGCGTCAAGTCGCCATAATTGCATTCGTTCAGGCGCGCATCTCTTATTATTGGGAATTTATCACCAAAGGCAAGCTCGCCTGTTCTATATGACCTCTGCAGAGCCGAACAAAATATCGCGGCGAATTTATCGCCCTTATACCTCTCCCCCAATTCTTTCGCCTGCTTTTCTCCGAGCGGCGACAAGGCAACATCGTTCCAGCCGGAGGCCAGACCGGATTCATTATCGAAACTTGTTCCGTGCGCTTCGAAAATAATTTCTACCATGAAAGATTTCTTACTCCTTTATCGCAATAACTAAATCGGAAACATTGGAACCGGTGTCGCCGGTTACAATATAATTCCCCACTAACTCAAAAAACGGATAGCTGTTGTTCTCTTGAAGAGATTTTTCTATATCTATTCCCTTTTCTTCGGCGACATTCAAGGTAACCTTATCACAAATCGCGCCGGCGAATTCGCCGTTATCACGGCCGTCGGAAGCGAGTGTTAAGATAAGCTGTCCGTCTTTTATGTCTGTTAATTGCGAGAGCGCGAGCTGAAGGTTTCTGCCGCCGCGGCCGTTGCTTTTTACGCTTACCGTCGTCTCGCCGCCATAAAGCAAAGCGGTTTTTGACTCGCTTCTCTTTAACTCTTCTGCGATATCCCTTCCTACGGCTTGCGCCTCTTCGTTCATGGTCGTCGTCATAATTTGCGGAGAAAAACCCAACCGCCGCGCTTCGTCGGCCATGGCTTGTAAAGCGATGTCATTCGACACCACAAGGACATTCGCGACTTTCTCAAAATATTTATCTTCTTTCGGAGTTTCTATCATCATAGAAGCCACGAAGTCACATTCCCGCTTTTTATCATATCTGGCGATTACTTTTTGGGCATCAGCAATGGTAGTCGTATCTTTCATTGTCGGCCCGGAAGCAACGAATTCAATATCATTGCCAGGCACGTCGGAAAAAACAAGCGAGACCGAACGCGCCGGATATGCGTATTTCGCCAAAAATCCTCCGCGAGCCAAAGAAATATGTTTGCGCACCGTATTTAGTTCCGTAATATCGGCTCCGGCATCCGTAAGGCAATTAAAAATTTTAGCTTCCTCAGAACAAGCCCTATTGGTCGGCTGGCAGAGAAGCGTTGAGCCGCCTCCCGAAATTATAAATATCACCAAGTCGTCTTCCTTGCAGGCATCCAAAAGATCTATTATTTTTTTCGTGGCGTCCATATTTTCGTCGGTGGGCAGGGGGTGGCTTCCGGCAAACGTTTGAATTCTTTTTAGAGTTCCTTTGTGCACATCTATAACGATTCCGCCTGTTATGCGCTCGCCTAACACATCTTCCAGCGCCGCACCGGCTTCGAGTGAACATTTGCCCACGCCCACAACGTAAAGATTTTTTATTGAAGCGAGGTCAAATTGGTAGTTATTGATGCTGAGTTTGTCGCCTTCCACCCTCACGGCGCGTTTAACAGCCCCATCGGTATCTATCGCCGCGAGTCCCGCTTCCGCGATATTCAAAGCGGCCCGCCGCAGGTCGGTGGTTGCCAGATCGTTGAGGTTTTTGATTTTGTTCACAATTAAATACTACAACTTTTTGGCGCACAAAAAAACGGCGCAGTTCTTATGAACGCGCCGTTTAATTTCCTTATTATTTATAGCACCTCCTCACTACGGGGCAGAAAGTTATAGACAGATTAACCAGCACCCAGAGGACAAGAGAGTTTAAGAATAAGTTTCCCAACACACCGAATAGATACTGAACATAATACAAAAACGCGAAAAAGGAAACTTCGGAAATTACTCCATAAACGAACTCTTTGGTTTTATTCATTTTAGATTTTTGTTTCATAGGTTCGGCCTTTCTTTATAGTATATAACAATTTAGTTTTAAATGTTATCGCACTGCCATTATCCGAATATTCTCAACAATTCTTTTTCGGATTCTAAAGTATATTCGCCCTCTCGATCATCTTATAACTTTTCCCTCCGCAGCAAAACGGCGTTCACGGCAACGATAACCGTACTCAAAGACATGAACACGGCCGCGAGCGCGGGCTCAAGCAAGATTCCGCGGGAGGCAAGAACTCCGGCGGCCAAAGGCAGGGCAACAACGTTATAGCCGGTTGCCCAAAATAAATTCTGTACCATTTTGTTGTATGTAAGTCGGGAGAGTTTGATGATTTTCAGAATATCGCGCGGGTCGTTCTTCACTAAAATTATTCCGGCGGATTCTATCGCAATGTTAGTTCCCGCGCCGATGGCAATTCCCAAATCTGCCTGAGTAAGTGCCGGAGCGTCGTTAATACCATCGCCAACCATAGCGACCTTCAATCCCCGCTTCTGCAATTCTTTTACTTTGGATGCTTTTTCGCCCGGCAGAACTTTTGCGAAATATTCGTCTATACCAAGTTTTTCGGCAACCCAGCTGGCTACATCTTCGGAATCGCCGGTTATCATCGCCGTTCTTACACCGGCTTTCTTTAGTTTCACTATCGCTTCGCGTGATTCTTCGCGGATTATATCAGCCAAAGCAATGGCTCCGAGTAATACTCCGCCGGAGACGATATAAATTATTGTCTTTCCTTCTTTAGACAATACGGCGAGCCGAGATTTCATTTTATCGGCAACCGCGCCGCTCAATATAGCTTCACCACCAACTAAAACATCCTGGCCATCAACCAATCCTCTAACACCTTTGCCGGGAATGCGCTCAAAATTTTTTACTTCAGCAATTTTGAGATCGCGCTTTTTCGCTTCCGCAACTATCGCCCGCGAAACGAAGTGCTCTGAATTTGAATCAACCGCAGCGGCCAGCCGCAAAACTTCCCCATCGTTCTCGGCAATAATATCTGTTACTCCATATTCGCCTTTAGTCAGGGTTCCCGTCTTATCAAAAAGAACAATATTTATTTTCCTTGCTCGCTCCAACGAGGCTCGCTGCCTGATAAGAAATCCATTACGAGCCGCCATCGTAGTGGAGATCGCGGCAACAAGTGGTATGGCGAGTCCCAAGGCGTGCGGGCAAGCTATCACGAGAACAGCGACTAGCCGCGTTAAAGCGAAAGAGATTCCGGCCGAAGCAAGGAGCCAGGAAACCAAAGTTATAATTCCCGACGCCACGGCGATTATGGTGAGATAGAATGCCGCCTTGTCCGACAAAATCTGCAATCGCGATTTGGAGGCCTGCGCTTCTTTTATAAGCCGCATCACTCCGGCCAAAAAAGTTTTCTCGCCGATTTTTGCCACGCGAATTTTTAGCGAGCCGTCACCGTTCGTCGTTCCGGCTATTACCTCGGCGCCCGTATTCTTTATAACCGGCTTTGATTCGCCGGTGATAATTGCTTCGTTTACGTCCGACTTGCCGTCCGCCACAATCCCGTCCGCGGGAATTTTCCCTCCGGGCCGTACGAATACCAAATCACCCTCTTTTAATTCCATGAGCGGAACGGTTTCACTCTTATCGCCGCGAATCACCTCGGCTACGTCCGGTAAAAGTTTGGATAATTCCTTAAGAGCTCCCTGGGCACCCTGGACAGATTTCATTTCTATCCAATGTCCCAAAAGCATCACAGCGATAAGCGTTGTCAGCTCCAAAAAAAGAGTCTGCGTGCCACCCGCCAAAACCGATATGGCGCTGTAAACGTAGGCGGTCGTAATGGCCAAGGCGATGAGCGTCATCATCCCTGGCAATTTGGCCTTAAGTTCACGCCAGGCACTTGCGATAAAAACCCAGCCGCAATAGAAAAATACTATTGAGCCGATCAATAACTGGAGATAGCGCGAACCGGGAAATTGCGGCGCTTGCCAGTTGAAAAACGTCTGCGGTAAATCCGAATAAACCAGAACCGGAACGGTTAAAACCAAACTCACCAAGAATTTTTTTAGAAAATCCTGGGTATGATGCCCGGCATGTTTGTTGAAATCATCTTTGCTTCCTTCATGTTCGGAATGCTTGCTGTGTTCTATACTGCGTGCCTCGTGTTTTACGGCCACGAGCGCCATCCCGCAATCCGGACACATACCGGGAATTTCCTGTTTAATCTCCGGATGCATAGGGCAGGTATAAATTTTGTTAACTAATTCCTGGTTCATTGTTGTTTAGAAAAATTATTTTCAATTGCATGGCTTATAACCTCAAGATTGCAACTTTTGTGCTCCCGGCACCACGCCTCGCATTTTTCCGCCCATTCTTTATCTTTATACGCGGAACCGCATTCGGAGCAGATAAACGTTTGCGGCGATGTCTGTTTATTGTTTTGCTTCATAGCTTATGACGATCTGGTCCTTGTCGCGCAAGATGGTGTTTTCGTAGGTATCCACCTGTGATCCGTTGACCATCACTTTAATTATATGACTATCATCAATGGTATTGTCGAGAATCTGGTTTTGGTTGAAGGTTTTATCCCACACCGCGAAGAAGTCGGCGAGGGTGAAATCCCTTGCTTCCGGCGATTCTACGTGAAGCGTGCCGCTCGTGTCATGCGTGTGAATCGGATGCATACACGCGAGGGTGATGCCGATATTCGCGGGGATGTCCTGCTGCTGGCCATTGATGAGGATTTGGAGATGCGGATGGATGTGGAATGTCGTAAACATATCCGTCGTACAGCTTAGCGCGAGTTGCCGGTTCGTTTGGTTGGAGACGGAATGGTTGCCCCACCAAAAAAGCCCAGCGACGAGCGCAATCGTGATTCCAGTAATCCACCACCCCGTGTATGATTTTTTGTAAGAATATTTGCTCATGTTTTTAGTGTTAGCCGCCGCAGATGTCCGAAGCATCCCAGAAAGCGGCAATTTGCTGGGCGTTGAATATTCCATCAATGATCATCTTTTTCGCAATGCCCTCATCCACGAAGTAATGCCAGCACTTGCAGCAACACGGCTTTTCTTTTGAGATCGCATATGCCTGATTGTAGATTGCCTGCTGTGCCGGAGTAAGCTTCGTGGCATTGTCGTAATCGATCCATTGTTTTGCCATCGCGATTGGCGTGTGCATCGGATCAAGCGGGATGTTCGGCATGCTCTTATACGCTTGGAGTTTTTGGAGGTTCGCGTGGCGCTCGACCGTATCCATAAGCGCCGAACAGCATTGGCCACCCAAGTATTTCCCAGTGGTGTTTGGGAGCGTTCCTCCCGCAGCAACGCAGCTTCCCTCGTAAGTTTGAGAGCCCGAAGCAAGTGCGTCGAGATTCGCACCACAGGTGATGATTTGGGAATCGAGATCAAGAAGTTCCGGATTAACGTCTTTTGTAAGATTCTGGCTTTGCTTCAGAAAATCATTCTTTCCCGCTTGCGTAGGAATTTGAGTGAGTTCTGTCGCAAGTTTTGCGGCGAGAGTGGTATCCGTCCCCGCGTTATTTTTTGAGAAAGAAAAATACAAAGCGCCGCCTACGAGCAGGAGTGCCACCGCGATTGAGATTTTTACATTTTTGTTCATCCCGATTAGAGATAGGAAACGCAGGCGTTTCCGTATCTGATTATGTCTTTGCATAAGATATTCAATTAATTTCTTTTTATGTTTCCCGCTAGGATACCGTTGGGCATCTCTAACGGGATTCATGGTTTTATTTTTTTATTTAAGGCAGGCAAACCGGCGACGCCGAGATTCTTTTCGCCACAAAGTAAATTGAAGATGCGAGAAGAATTACGCTCAGCAAGCCGAATTCGCCGCCCTTAAGTGGCAGGAGCGCTATTGCTCCTCCCGCGCCGACCAATGAGAGAATGCTTGTTGCGAGAAACGATCCGCATGCGGCGCAGCCGACGCCGAACATTCCGCTAATCACGCCACCTACGCTTGCAGTCATTTCTCTCTGCCCCAGCGCGAGGTTTCTCTTCGCGAGGTAGACGATCATCGCAAGATCGATGCCAAAGAGAATCGCTATCGCGATAGTGTATGAAGCCGAGAATACGCTGAAGTTTGTCGTGATGCTCTCAAAAAGTCCCGCGAGAAGTTGCGCTTTTATGCCAAGAGGCACGCTCCAATTTCCAAGGGTGTTTGCGATCAAGGAGAAATTTGGCAGCCATACCACAAAGGTAAAAGCTGCGAGTCCTCCAACGAGCGCGATCACGACGTAAGAGAATTTTCCGAACACTTCTCGGAGAGCGCGGATCAGCATTTTATTTCGTCGCAAGCGCGGCATCAATCGCCGCCTTGAAGGCAGAGTATGGCTGTGCGCCTTGCACCATCTGGCCGTTCACGTAACTCGTCGGGGTGGAATTCACGCCGATTGCCTGGGCCGCCGCCGTGTCTTTTTTCACCTGATCGTCATATTTGTTGCTGTCGATGCAGGAAGTGAATGCGTTCATGTCGAGCCCAACATTTCCCGCGAGTTTCAGGAACTCGTTTCTACTGAAGAATCCGTCGTTTTCACCGTTCGCGGCATCTTTCACCTTTGCACCGTAGAGCGCATCGTGGTATTCCCAGAACTTCGACTGGTATTTCGCGCATTCCGCTGCCGCTCCGGCGTTCGTCGATTCAGCGCCCAAGAACTGGAAATTCCGATAGACCATTTTCACTTTGCCGGTTTTAATATAATCGGCGCGAAGCGACGGTTCTACTTGGCTGAAAAACCTGCCGCAAAACGGACATTGATAATCGCCGTACTCGACGAACGTTACGGGCGCGTTTACATCACCCAAGACAGCATCGCTACCGTTGATCTTGAGCGCTTCTGCAAGATTGGCGCTGGGCGCGGCGGTTTGGGTGTTTCCGGCCGCCTGCGGAATTTTAGTGTCCGATTTCTTTCCTACAGAATAGACAACTGCTCCGGCTATGAGCACTCCGGCAATGAGAATGGAGGCGGGCATGAGAAAATTATTCGATGTTTGTGTTTTTTCTATTTGCGGAATTTCTTCCGGTTTATTTTCATGACGCATAGTTTTATAAAATTATTTTATTATCAGATTAACAAAAAACACACGCCCCGTGGTTTGCGCGTGTTTGTGGGCGCAAATCGGGCGTTATTTAAACGTTCAAGGAGTAATCGTAAATTTTAGCGTGGAGAATGCCCCTGCTCAGCGCGAAGAGAATGGGATTAAAAATCCGGTTAATAAAGATCTGATTTTTGTTGTACAAGAAAACTTTTTCCTCACGGTGATCATCCCTATCAAGTTTTCTGGAAACATTAGAAAACAAGAAGGTGAATAACAAAAGCAGTGGGATGACATTTGGTATAACGGCAGCAGAAAGCAATCCCCATGCACTAAGATGTTCCATAATATTCATGCGACAAATCGAAGCGGTGCCGTTCATTAATGGGCAAGAAGCCATATTGCCATGACTATCCATATTCATCGAAACAGTCAAACCGAATACTGCCATAGCTGTAAACAGAATGAAGATTACTAAAGTAAGCTTTGTATTCAAAATAGGCATAGTTCTATTTTAGCACCGAAGATAAAGTTTCTCAATTTCTCTATTCACCAGATCTTCACGCGCTCCTGCGGCTCGCGCCATAACTTGTCTCCCGGCTTACAGTCGCTCACTTGCGCCAATTTTTCTAAGCTTTGTTCACCAACAAGCTTGGTGCCATCGACCAAAATCCACGTCGGAGTGCCCTCAACTCCGGCATCAGTGCATTTCTGCGGCTCGTCCGCGCATTCCACATAGGGAACGTACTTGAACGAATCACCGAATTCGGCTTTTTGGCTTTGACAGTGCGAACACCAATATGCTCCGTACATCGTCACATTTTTCTGTGCCAGACATTTGGCGAAGTCGTCCAGATTCTTAGTTGCTCCTTCGCGCGGATAGAATTCTAAGAACGCCGCTACCACAATTATCGCGACAACAATAATTACGATTATTTTATGATTTTTTTTCATTGATTTTATTCTTATCACCCCTCTCCCTCTACAGCGACTGGCTTGTTTCGTAAGGCAGTTCCCGCAAGCGATAAAAGCTTGGTGTCCTCCGCCAATTGGCGGAGGACTTTTATTGCCGAGGGTGCAGGCGGTCGTATGCCGCTGGAGCATACGAACCGCCGGTGCCGAGCGAAATATGCCGGTCGCAACTTATTCATCGCAACAATCAACTAATTTATCCACGATGTCGTTAAGCGACCAAGGCTTATCTTCGGCCGCTATTTCTTTCAGACCATTCGCGGTTATCAACTTTAAACGCAAGGCCCAAAAGAGAGAATAGATCTTGTAGCCGTAATCAAACGTTTCCTTGGCTTCTTTTGTTTTGCCGTCGGAATGAAGCTTTGTACCCACCTCAATGAGCCGCATGGTCGTAGCCAAGAGGTGCTTGGAAACGCACCATGTCTCCCCTTCGTGCTTCGGTATCATCCGGCCAAGCAGATTTTTCCGAACTTCCCGTACCTCCTTAAGCAAGTCGAAATATTCCGGCTTGCCGGTTTTTTCGGCGCTAAAGTAGAAATGCTCTTCCAGGCTTATCAGGTTCATAACGGCCACGCTTAAATCTTCTTCTGTAGACAGATCAACAGTGCCCGACTTTTTCATCTCTTCCGCTTTTTTTATCAATTCCTGAAATTTTTTTTCGTCCATGTTTTTATAAAGCGAAAATGATAAGGCCTAAAACGACCATTGCCACTCCGCTCTAAAAACGCATATTTCCCGTCTCCGACCTTTTCCAATCCTGAACTTTTTTTAGCAATCCCTGCTCACTCGCGACGAGAAGAATAATCGCCAGCGGCAAAATGAATATCATATTGTAGAGAAACAGATAGCCGAGCCCCGGCAGAAAAGTCTGCTGGTCATGCAATAATCCGAGAACCATTAGGTACGGCCCGCCCGTACAGGGAAATTCGCAGAGCCCCACAAGGCCACCCAAAAGAAATGCGGTTGGCACGGAAGCTTTATTCATAAACTCAGCCATCTTCGCGTGGGCCGCGTGCGGTATCCGTAATTTAATCGGGAAAGCCGGGAAAAATTCGTTGATGAGATTGATCCCTCCGAGCGCCATAAGCAAGATAGCTCCAACTTTTGCCATAAAGTGGGGCGTATTGAAGAGATGCAGAGCTTGAAGTATGCCAAGTCCGATAGCGATGTATACTAGAAATATTCCAAGGACATACGCCCCGCCTATCTTCAAAATATCTCGTCTTGATTTTCCCAGACTGAACAGAAACGCGATAGTAAGAACGAGGATGGAGAATGCACAAGGATTAATGCTGTCGGCCAAAGCAGCGACGAGAAGCACGGGCAGAAACCACTTGCCACTTTGGGAAATCTTCCAGAGAAAGTTCGCGCTCTGCTGCGAATTGAAGAATACGGCTAAGCCGATAACGGCAACAGCCACGACCACAAGCCAAAACAATCTTTTGTTTGATGTCATGTTATGGAGTAACTAACGCCTTGAAAGCGACTTGGAATTGACCTTTGTCGGTGTAAACCGTTACTTGCCTTTCTATGGCACCGATACCGGATGGACCATGGGCGGCAGGATCAAAAATAGTCCGCAAATTCATTTCTCCTCCCACGGGAACAACTTCGTTTATGGACGGAGCAAAACCCATTCCAGCCATTCCGAATGGACCGAATTCCTTGCCGCCAAAATTCAAGACCGCCTCTGTACACATGCAAGAAGTGTCTGCTCTGTTCACGGTTACAACGGAATCTCCGCTATTCGTGAAGCTGAAATCGTGTTCCACCTTGCCGTTCGCCATGGAAATAGTCCCGAAATCAAATTCCTGAACCGCCTGGCCGAAAACGGCGCTGGTTTCTCCGAGAAGAGACACCTTGCCGCTCACCGCAGGCGCATGGCTGCCCCAGAACAAAAGCAATCCGGCAACTACGGCAATTATCGTAACTAAAATAAAAGTTTTTTTGTTTTTAGACATAGTTTATGTTTTTTACGAAACCAAAAACAACCCCTTGAGGGTTGTTATCGGCGGCGAAATGCAGCCTGTCGAGTCAGGACTGCAAAAACACCGCCTTAGGCGAACGAGGGGCTATTTTCGTGAAAAGAAAGCCAGCGGATGAGCTGAAGTTTCACCGGAGGAATAAAGTCATAGAATGAAACCCCGGTCAGATGCGGCTTAGTTATAGGTAAGATTCCTCCGACGACACTATTGAGATCCAGAACAAAATATATTAGTAAAGACAACGCCACGATCATGGACCAGGAAACCAAAACTGCCAAAGAAAAATTCTTCAGGGCGTTGAAGTGGAAATTTATAAAATCGATCACGCTTGCTCCCAAAGGACACATTGCACCTTCCGAAGTGGAAGCAATACAGCCCATATGATTGCTATTCATAAAAGCCACGCCGATAAATCCCAAAACGGCGATACTTATAAAACTTATAGCAATGTATATGGCAAGCGCTTTGTTCATTTGAGATTATTATACAATATTTTTCGTATAAAAACAAATGAGGGGGGGTATTTAATATCACCAAATCTTTACCCGTTCCTCAGGATCCCGCCAAAGCTTATCCCCGGGATTACAATCAAAAGCGTCGTAAAATTCCTGCATATTGGACATCGGTCCGTTCACGCGAAATTCCGAAGGTGAATGAGGGTTGGTCTGCAAGTGCAAGCGGGTAAGTTCGTCACGGACGTTCCTTTGCTCTGTTATGGCATAACCTATAAAAAATCTCTGCTCGGGAGAAAATCCGTCAATATTCTCTTCCACGGGAGTTTCGGCGAGTTTTAATTTCAAAGCGTCATAGGCGATAAGTAGTCCGCCGAGATCGGCGATATTTTCTCCCAAAGTCAGCTTGCCGTTAACGTGCATCCCCGGAATCGGTTCGTATTCATCAAACTGCCCCGCCAGTTTAGCAGCCTCGGCTTCAAATTTATCTTTGTCTTCTTTCGTCCACCACTCGTTCAGATTTCCACGATTGTCAAAACGAGAACCTTGGTCGTCAAAGCCGTGCGTCAATTCATGTCCGATAACGCTGCCGATGCCACCGAAATTCACGGCATCGTCGGCGTTCGGGTCAAAAAACGGAGGCTGGAGAATTGCAGCCGGGAAAACAATATCGTTCAAAGACGCCTGATAATAGGCATTGACCATCTGCGGCGGCATGAACCATTCGTTGCGATTCACCGGACCACCGACCTCTTTGATTTTTCGGTCAAATTCAAAAACATCCGCGCGTATGACATTCCCCGCAAAAGAATCTGCGTTGATAGAAAGCGCAGAGTAATCTTTCCAGACATCGGGGTAGCCCAGCTTTTTGGAAACCGCCTGGAGTTTTTCCAGCGCTTTCTTTTTGGTTTTTTCGCTCATCCAGTCAAGTTTTTCTATGCGCACCGCATAGGCGGAGGCGAGATGCCCAACAAGATCCTTTATTTTCTTTTTCGCGTCCTCGTTGAAGTGGCGCTCCACATATAATTGCCCGACAAGCTCATCCAAAGCCGAGCTTGTGGCATTAAGCGCGCGCCGCCACAACGGTTTCATCTCGGTCTGCCCGGCGAACGTGCGTCCGTAAAATTCAAAGTGCCGGCGTTCCATATCTTCACCAAGATAAGAGTCCGTGCCGTTAAGAACGCGCCAACGAAGATATAACTTCAGGTCCTCCAGCGGCGTCTCAGCTAAAATGGAATTAATTTCCAAGAGGAACTTCGGCTGACCGAGAAGAAGATATTCTGCCTTTGGATTATTTATTGACGGGAAATATGATGATAGCGGTATTTTCGGAGCCAATTGAGAGAATTCTTCTAGGGTTACCTTATTATAATTTTTTTCAACATCGCGGAGCTCAACAGGAGTGGAAGACGCCTTCGCCAGAAGCGTTTCCATATTCATTATCACGGAACATATGTCTTCACCGCTGGATGCCATATTTGCCAACGCTAAAATATCTTTCATGTAAGACAGATAATCCGTGCGAATCTTTAAGCTATTTTCATCATTATTCAAATAATAATCCCTGTCGGGCAGGCCCAATCCCCCTTGCCAAAAATGCAACGCCATCATTTCGCTATCGCGCTCATCCTGATCAATAAAAGGAATCCAAAAAGCGTTAATTCCTCGGCGATGAAGAAACCCGATTGCGCCGACAATGTCCTCGCGCTTTTTTATACCATCTATACCCTGGAAAAGTTCTGTAAGCGGAGACGCACCGGCGCGATTGCGGCTTTCAACGTCCGTAGCGCTCAGATAAAAATCGCGGATTTTCTGCTCTGCGCTTCCGGCAACCAAATCTTTTTTCGCCACGACTTCTTCAAAAATATTTTTTAACTGCTGCTCAACGTTAAAACGCAGAACGTCGAACGACCCCCAGCTCGCCTCGTCCGGCGGTATCGGATTATTTTTCATCCAGCCGCCGTTAACGTAACGGAAAAAATCATCCGTAGGTTTTACGGATTTGTCGAAATTATTTTTGTCTATAGCTGATGATAACGGCATATGTAATAGAAAAACATTTTATTTTATATTTTGCAATAAAACGCAAAAATTGACCCACCTCTCTTATTCTGATAAATTAATAATAGAAATTTTGCTTAAAGGAGGGTGCTTATGTCGATTATAAGGATTGCGCTGAAACAAGAAGAAGGCATATCCAAGGACCCCGCTCGCGTACTTATTTACAAAGATAACGAACTTCTGGCTGAGGTAATCGCAGAAATTGAACTAAAACGAGGAGCTGATAATGGATTTTATAATTGCGTCACGCTAAAGCCGACAATATCCGGCCAATCGTATTCCTGCAATCTTTGCGGTACAACAACACCCCTACCGCATATCTGCCCGGCCTTTTATCCTGGAGCAGAAAAAAACATTAACTTTCAAATAGCCTGAATTCCGTCCCGACCATTTTGTCGGGATTTTTATTTTCCATGGCACGTCTCATACTTGTTTCTGCATCCATCCGATATATTCTCGACTTCCATTTAGAATCGGTGTAACGATTATTTCAGGAAGTTGGTAGGGGTGTACTTTTTTGATTACTTTCTCAATCTTTGCGTAATGTTTCTGGTCAGTCTTCGCAACACAAAGCCATTCCTTCGATTTTTCTAGCTTACCTTTCCATCGATAGACGCTTGTTATTGGACCGATTATTTGCGTGCATGCAGATAATTTTTTGTCCGATAAAACCTTAGCAATTTTTTCGGCATCGGTTTTTTTAGCTACAGTCGTAGAAACTTGGATATATTGCAATTTATTTCCCATGGCACTTCTTGTATTTCTTCCCCGAACCGCACGGGCAGGGATCGTTGCGCCCGACTTTTCCTATAACAGAACCGCCCTGACCCGAAGCAGATCCAGCCGGACCGCTGCCAACTTTAACAGTGCCGCTGGTGTTTGACTGCGATTGCCCGGCAAGCCGGAAGATATTAGAGAATATCCAGGCGTCAAAATTGTCCCAAAATGTTTTGAATAAACTGTGAGCTTCCTGGCGGTATTCCACGAGCGGGTCTTTCTGGCCGTAAGCGCGCAAACCGACAGACTCTTGCAGAGCCTCCAAATCCTCCAAATGCGTCATCCAAAGCATATCCAGGATTCCCAATGCGCGATTAATGGTTTGTGAGTCGCCGGCTATCTCCGCGCTTTTGTTTTTCAAGATTCCAAACCAATATTCTCCGTCGGACATCTGCTCCTCGGAAACTTGCGCGTCACCGCTTATTATCTTCGCTTCCGTGAATACTTTTTTCATGTCCGGTTTTTCCGCTCCTTCCGTTTCCTGCACCGCCGCCACCCTTACCAACATTTTTTCCAAGTAACCGCTCGCGGCTGTAAAGATCAACTCGGAGAGCTTTTCCTTTTCCAGACACTCCAATATCTCCGAACGCCGCCTATAAACCGAGGCACGCTGCTTGTTCAGAATGTCGTCGTATTCCAGCAAGTGTTTGCGCAAGTCAAAATTAGCGCCTTCAACCTTCGCCTGCGCCTGCTCAACTATTTTGGATATAAGGCCAACCTGTATTGGCTGGTCTTCCGGCAAATTGAAACGCTCCACCATGCTCTTTACCCTGTCGCCGCCAAAAATACGCAGTAGGTCGTCTTCTAACGACATAAAGAATTGCGTGGAACCTGGGTCTCCCTGCCTGCCGGCGCGCCCGCGAAGCTGATTGTCTATGCGCCGCGCTTCGTGCCGTTCGGTGCCGATAACGTGCAGACCACCGAGTTCGCGAACTTTCTTCGCCTCTTCGGAACTCGGAGGATTGCCGCCTAAAATAATATCCACGCCGCGGCCGGCAACGTTTGTCGCCACAGTTACCGCTCCGGAGCGCCCTGCCTGAGCAATGATGGCGCCTTCGCGTTCGTTGTTCTTGGCATTCAAAACTTCGTGCGGCACATTCGCCTGGCTTAAGAACGCCGAAAGCAATTCGTTTTTTTCAATGGAGGCCGTGCCCAAAAGTACCGGCTGGCCTTTTTTGTGCCGTTCAACAACTTCGCCGACGACGGCTTTCATTTTTGCCTCCAAATTTTTATAGATAGCATCTCTCAGGTCTTTCCTCGCGAGCGGCCGGTTTGTAGGGATAGTCACAACTTCCAGTTTGTAAACCTTGTGGAATTCTTCCGCGGAAGTTTGCGCGGTACCAGTCATTCCGGAAATTTTTTTATACATCCGGAAATAGTTCTGAATGGAAATTTTGGCGTAGGTGCGGGATTCCTCTTTAACATGCACGCCTTCTTTTGCTTCTATCGCCTGGTGCAAACCGCCCTGATAGCGGCGGCCGTGCAGCATCCGACCAGTAAATTCGTCTACGATAATAACTTCGCCGTTCTTGACGACGTAATCCTTATCGCGCTGAAAAAGCGCCTTGGCGCGCAAGCTTTCTTCCAGATAATGCACAAGGCGGATATTCTCCGGAGCATAGAGGTTCTTCACACCGATTATTTTTTCCACCTTCTCAATTCCGTGATCATTAATGCTTACCACGCGCAATTTCTCGTCAACTTCAAAATCTGTTTCCTTTTCCAAGTTAATGACAATCCGGGAAAAAGTTTTATAAAAATCGCTGGACTGGGCGTCCGGTGCGGCAATAATAAGCGGCGTCCGCGATTCATCTATTAAAATACTGTCCACCTCATCGATGATGGCGTAATTGTGTTCGCGCTGAACGCGGTCTTCTATCCTGTAGGATAAATTGTCGCGCAGATAATCAAAACCGAACTCGTGATTCGTGCCGTAAGTAATGTCCGCAAGATATGCCTCGCGGCGCGAGACCGGCCGCAGGAAATCCTGCTGGACCAAAAAGTTTCCGGTCGTGTCGCGCTCTTTATCTATAAGCTTTTCTGTATCCTCAGGAATTTTCCATTCCGGGTCGTAGAGAAAAGCGGCGTTCGGAACCAAACAAGCAACGGTAAGCCCGAGCGCGCGGTAGATCTGCCCCATCCAAACGGCATCACGGCGGGCCAGATATTCGTTCACGGTAACAAGATGCACTCCTTCACCCGCGAGAGCGTTCAAATACGCCGGGGCGACCGCAGACAAAGTTTTACCTTCGCCAGTTACCATCTCGGCCACAGAGCCCTTATGCAGAGTCAGTCCGCCCATCAGCTGAACGTCAAAAGGCCGTTGATTTAAGTTTCTTTTGGCCGCTTCGCGAACCAAGGCAAATGCTTTGTGCAAAAATTCATCGGTGGGCGCGCCGGCTTTTATTTTGGACCGCAAATCCAACCCCGCGGCTTTA
>JAGXBC010000007.1 GCA_018971305.1 Patescibacteria group bacterium
GCCGGCGCCGCGCCGGCGAGCCGCTCGGGAAACTCTGCATAGAAAAGGGCGTCATCCACATCGGCGGCCGGCCAGCCGGCCGCAAGCTTCCGCGCCCGCGCCTCCTCGGGAGCGATGCCCCTCCGGAGATCCTCAGCCACCTCGTTGATGAGTCCTCTATGGAACATGGCGATCCGACCCTCGATCCTGTCTCGTGAGCCTCTATTGTACTCCGCCAGAACCTACTTTAGCAAAAACTCCGAATGGATATTGCGTGCTCCGTGTATGTGGTGATGCGATACAATCTCTGCGCCCCGATTCACTAATAGAAACTCCGGCATCAAGTTCCGGTCATTTTCGGAAAAATTTTGCCCCGCTTCGCGGAGCGAAGCGTAAGGTTTGACGGGCACGGATTCAGCGGCGGTTTTTAAGGAGGAGATTTACAAAGACAAAGTCCGAAGATTTTTTGGAGGGGAGGACGACAGCAACAGGAATGCTAAGTCGAGTTTTTTTGTTGGCTTCAAGAGACGAACTCTCCGCCGTTTTCAACTTCTCCTCTAAAGAAAGTAGACTCTCGTTTGATTCCCAGCCACCGAATTTTCCCATGTCTAGTTCTATTTGTTTACTTGGTCAAGAACATTGAAGAAATCCCCCATTACAAATGCGGGGTCTATTGCGAAATGTGCGCTGGCTTCGCCCTTCTTAATTTTTGGTTTTTTCACGATCGCCCCAACTTTTGATTCAAAAATCTTTTTTTCTTTTTCGGGCATTTCAGAAAAAACCTTTTTTGATGCAAACGCTTTAAAAGCAAAATTGTCCAAATGGTTACTTTCTCTTGCTCTAATTCTTTTGAGTTCGTCGAATCGCTCAGACATCTGACGTAATCTTTCAGCGAATTGTTTTGTGTCAGGATAAACCGCCTTCAGAGTTTCAAGAACAATTCTAGCACCCTGCATTAAAGTATAGCGACTCCCATCAGTATTTTCGGTTCGAACCACATCATGAAAGTTTTTAAGAACCGACTCCGGATCACTCGCTAATTTTGAGAATATATCTACCCGTTTCTCTTTCATCCCCTGTTTTTCTTCTTGTTGATTTTCTGCGTTATCCTTAGGGTTTATATCTCGATTTTCTTTTTGTGTCGTTACTACTTCTTCTTTTGCCCTTTCCTCCGTTGCATTCTCTTCATGATCTTTCATCTCATCTTTTTTATATTTTAATTCCTCCCTCTTTAACGTGTTGGTTGCCTCGCGAATTGTCGTCTCGATTTTGTCCAGGTTTTCTTTCCCTTCAATAACTGGAATACGAAATCTTTTACCGCCGAACAGAACAACCTCCCGTGTTGGGCCTTCCATTCTTTCCTCGTATTCCTTTTTTAGATCTCCTCTAGTCTTGCCAAAGTTTGGGTCATTGGGATTTTCTATCGGGCCAAGAGCGTCAAGGTCAATTTTTGATTTTTGTACTCGGGCAAGTCTGGATTCGATAGAAAGTTGCGAAACCGGAATACCTGTTGTCGAATCTTCAACGAACGCATATTTTCCGTCTTCCGAAAATCCTTTAACTTGTTGAGGTTCTTCCCATTGACTAGCACCTTGGCTAGTCCACTGAACTAAATCACCAACTTCGGGTTTGCCTTCTTTGCCTTTCCCTGCTTCTGATGTCACTTCTTGTTCTGGATTTATTGCTGGTGGTTTTTCAAAGCTCATGTTTTTGTGATTAGATTATAATTATCTCAAATGACTTTCTAGCGACCTGATTTCTCGCTCATCAGCTTGGACTTCAGATTTTAATTGTTGAATTTCTCGTTCGTCTTCCCGGAGCGCAGATTCCTTCTGCTCAATCTGTTTCTTTTTTTCTTCGGCCTTCTGCTTTTTACTTGAGTGAGAACCGCTTTTGTTTGCAAAATCTTGCTCTTTAGTTTTCTTATCGTTTTCAAGAGTTTGCAATTCCTGTTTTAATTTCTCCGCCTCTTGAGTCTTTTTCTCCAATTCTCTTTTTTTATCGGAAATCTTACGCTCAAAATCGCGACCAGAATCTTTTTTATCATATTCGATTTTTTGGTGTTCATTGTCAATGTCGCGACTTTCTTGTTCCGCTTCATATTGCAATTTCTGAATCTCTTGTTTCAATTTGCGAGTATCTTCTTCCTTTTTATTCAATTCGCGCTCTTTGGTTTCAAGTTCACGTTTTTTTGAATCAATCTCTCTCTGTTTTTGCTCATGCTCGCGCCTCTCAACTTCTTGCCGACGACGCTCTTCTTCTTGTCGCTTAAACTCATCGGCCTTTTTGTTTGGGTCTGATTTGTAACTATTTTTACTATCGTTATAAAATGGCATGATTATTTTTTAGAATTATCCGACGAGATGCAAAAAGATCCCCGCCAGTGGTAGCTAAGCTACCGACGACCCTTTCGGATCGTCACCCGGTGAAAAGCAACTCTGACGAGGAGTTCTCTATCTTTCACTGGGATTTTTCGCTATGCCACGAAAAAAACGGTTTAGACTACTTTTCTAATTATCCAACTGTGTCTACATTATAGAGTATTTGATACCTCAAATACAATCTTCAGCCCTGCCACCCCATTCAATTTTCAAATTCACCCCGCGCAAATCAAAAAAGCACTGGAGAAGGCGGCAGGGCGAGGGCGGAGTGCCGAGGCCTTGCGAGGTACTGGCGAAATAGTTAGAGTCAGAAGTGAATCGGCGCGTGAAAGGTTGGTTGGAGTTTCCACTGAACGCGGGGCGTGCGAAGTCAGTCGGGGTTTTTGCAGAAATGAGTTTGAGCGGAATACAACAGAGACCCTCGATCCTGTCTCGTGAGCCGATGGCCAGAATTGAACTGGCGACCTACTCCTTACCATGGAGTTGCTCTACCAACTGAGCTACATCGGCTTCCCGTCCGCGCCGCTTTCGGCCCGGCACGGACCGCGCGCTGTAACTATACACTAAAACGGCGCATATTTTCAATCGCGCCGCACTCATCCCCGAAGCGGGGTTGCGGGGATGGGTGCGGGACGAGCGGGTTTTATTTTTCAGCCCGGGCGGGGGCATTTTTGCCAAAACCAAACAGCCCTGAGAAAAATGGGCGGGTGAATTCTTATCGGCGCGGCCAAGCGGATTTGAACCGCCGACCTCTCGCGTGACAGGCGAGCGCTCTAACCAGCTGAGCTATGGCCGCACTTTTTCTCCGGCGGACTGACGGGTTGAATTATACATAAAATCGCGGGATTTCAAAGAGCCGCGCCGCGGGCCCGGTTTTCCGGGGCGCGAAAAACCCCGCGCCGCGCGGGGTTTTTCCTGACACGAAACGTAATTACTCCTCCTCAGAATCACAACTTCCGCACTTCCCTTCCTCATTGAGCGGCCCGCCGCACTTGGGGCATGTCGCCATGGTGGTGGTGCTTACTTCCCGCCGGCCTTCCGGCTGGAATGTGGTGATAATACGGCTGGCTTGATCCGAACCGGCCGCGCCTTAAGGGTACCACAAAAGCCCGCCGCAAGCGACAAGCGGCGGACTCCGCGGAACAATGTCGGGGGCCGGAATCGAACCGGCGACCTAGGGCTTATGAGTCCCTCGCTCTAACCTTCTGAGCTACCCCGACAGCACTCTCGCCCGATCGTTCTTCCGTTCTTCCCGCCGCTTCCGACCGGCGGCAGTCCTGTATTTTATAACCTTACTCCCGCGAAAACGCAAGGCGGCACGCGCACGGCCGAGCGCCACTTCGCGCTAGAGTTCGCACGGCGGCGTTTGTTCATCAGCGACCTTTCTTCTTCACAACCAGGCTAAACTCGCTCGCCTCTTGGTACTGCGCTGCGTTGCGCAACGTGATTGTCGGAACACCGTTTACCCATTGGAAAACCGGGATTTTGTACGTCCCACTGATAGGAATCTTTGAAATAATCGCGGCGCTTCGAGATGCTTCCCGAAATGATTTATATTCATTCCGGACGAACGAAATAAACTCATCGACGTTTGCCGGTCTGTACCCAAGCCCATCGATCACCTTGCGGGCTTCGTCGGTTGACACATACTGGTCGAATGAGACGAGTTCAAGCGTCTCCTGTTCTCCCGCTTGAACAATTGAATCGAAGTTTGCATCGGTCATGTCTTT
>JAGXBC010000008.1 GCA_018971305.1 Patescibacteria group bacterium
CTCAAGTTCTTGGTCGGAGAGTTTCCCCAGTTCCCGGACTCTTTTTTCGAGGTATGAACGCTCGTTTTTCTTCGGATCCTCGATTACTTCCCCCAGAAGCGTGTGGAGAATATGGCCAATCTTAGGCCCGGGAGAGCTTTCCGTCAGCGAGATCACATCGGCGCCATTCACCCTAAGCATGCTGACCGAGACGGGATCATGCATGACCTCCTCTATCATCGACTGATATTTCCGCAAACGATAAGGGCTTTCTTTTGGCCGGCCTGTGCCGATTCGGTCGCAAATCCGCAGATTCATAAGATCCCAGATATGTTCTGTGCCGACGTTCGCGAGGAGCCGCCGCACCGCCGAGAGAGTGATTACTTCCGTGTCGGAAAAAAACATGTGCCAGCGCACCAGCTTCGAGATAGTCTCGGTGGTTTTTTTGGGGAATGCGAGGCGAGAGAGGATTTTCGCGGCGAGTTTCGCTCCAATCACGTCATGGCCATAGAATGTCCAATCTTTTTTCTCGTCGCTCCAGCGCCGAGATGCAGGCTTTCCAATGTCGTGAAGGAGCGCCGCCAAGCGTATCTCGAGAGGCCATTTTTTGTCAGCCGCGTGCTGGAGAGAGCGGAGACTGTGTTCCCACACGTCGTAAGCATGGGCCTGGTTTTGAGCGGTGCCAACCCCCTGCTCCAGTTCCGCGGCTATGTATTTGAGGAGGCCAAGCCGTCTTGCCAGCTCGAGTCCGATCATCGGCCTATCGGAATTGAGAATTCTGACAAATTCATCCCGAATGCGCTCTTTCGCGATATTCCCCAGCAAATTCCCATATTTTTCAATGGCTTTTTCAGTATCGCTGTCAATCATGAAACCCAGTTCCGTTGCAATGCGGATAGCGCGAAGCATCCGGAGAGCGTCTTCGCTGAACCGCTCGTGAGGGTTTCCGACGGTCCGTACGAGCGCGCCCCGCAAGTCGTTTTGTCCTTTATAAGGATCAACCAAGCGTCCCTCATAAAATTCCCGATCCTCTTCCCCTCCGATATCGAGCGCGATGGCGTTTATCGTAAAGTCGCGCCGTTTGAGGTCATCTTCGAGTTTATCGCTGAAGGACACGGAATCGGGCCTCCGGTAGTCGGAGTATGTCGCTTCGAGACGGTAGGGCGTCACCTCAATTACCCGGAGGCTTTCATCCGGGCTCTCTTCGTTGACGACTCCGACAGTGCCGTACGCGTTTTCGTAGAAGGTGTTCGGAAAAATTTTGATGATCTCTTCCGGACGGGCATCGGTGGTAACATCCCAGTCCTTAGGCGTTCTTCCGAGCAAGAGATCCCGAGTGCAGCCGCCGATGAGATAAGCCTGGAACCCCTTATTTTTCAAGGTTTTTACTACATTCGCCGCTTCACCGGGTATGCGGAAGCGCTCCTTGTTTTTCGCTACCCCCATAAAATATATTGTAGTATGGCTTTAGTTTTTTGCCTAATAGGCGTATTATCCCCTTGTCAGGCTCCCGTAGTGAAATGGATATCACAACGGTCTTCGGAACCGTTATTGCAGGTTCGAGTCCTGCCGGGAGCACAAAGTAATTTCTCGATTTGTAAAAACCCGCATTGCCGCTATAATAGCGGTGTGGCCATGTCGGCCGGTTGCGGGGCCCGAGGTTTCTCGGGATTCTTCCGCGGCAGCAAGCGGGTATGGTTTAGTGGTAGAATGTATCCTTGCCAAGGATAAGACGCGAGTTCGATTCTCGCTACCCGCACACAACATTTTGTCTTTTACGCCGCGCGTGCGGTGGTTGGGCTTGGAATGCGTAGAGAGGGGCTGGGCTGAGGCTGAGACTGAGGAAAAAGACAGGCTCGTTTGCTCCGCCAGCAAAACTGGGGATAACTCGGTGTATATGTGCATAAAAGACATTTTCGGTAAAAATTAGAAAGTCCTTATTTTAGGCCATTTTTATAGATATATTGAAAATTCGGCCTTAAAATGGGTCTTTAAAGACACTGTCTTTTATCTATTAATTTCACGTGAAACAAACTCTATAGTTATAATATTATCGCAGTTACTTCTTACTTAATGGTACACGGGAAACATGAGGGTCTTGTTTTTTCTTATATTTTTGAAGACAGAGATGATAAAATTAAGTAACGCGGCAGATAATTTAAATTTCTGCAAATTAACCCCAAGAACGGGGAAAAGGTGCTATGGAAGATCGTGATTTCCCATAAAAAATAATTGCAGAGAAGGTTTTTAGAACCACGGTTACTAATGAAACGGAGTTCAACGAAGGTTGTCGGTGCTCTCGGAGAAAAAACGGCCCTCAAATATCTTCAGAGTAAGGGGTATTCTTTTGTTGAGAGAAATTTCCTGCGAAAATGCGGAGAGATCGATCTTATTGTAAAAAAGGATAAGATACTCCACTTTGTAGAGGTAAAAACGGTTTCCCGTGAAAACCTCGAAAATGTTACTCGTGAAAACATAAGAATGGACTGTTTTCGTCCCGAAGATAATGTGCATAGGTGGAAATTAGAGAGGATGGCTCGAGTTATCCAGGTATATCTAGTAGAAAAGAACGTTTCGGAGGAACAGGAGTGGCGATTCGATGTCATCACTGTTCTTTTAGATATAAAGAATAAGGTGGCGAAGGTGGAGATGCTCGAGGACATTATTCTTCAGTCAGCGTAAGGGACATTTGTCCTTTAGAGTTAGAGATTGGTTATTCAGGGGGCGCGTGTTATCATCGAGCGAAGTTCCGGAGCGGGGTATGGTGTAACGGCTAACATGCTTGCTTTGGGAGCAAGAGATTCTGGGTTCGAATCCCAGTACCCCGAGTAATGTCCCAAGCGTGAAGAACGGGCAAATCAAAAAATTTAGGGCTGTTGTCCGCAGATATTTCCGCGAACAGGGGAGGGACCTGCCGTGGCGCCGCACCGATGACCCCTATCGCATTTTCGTGTCAGAGGTCATGCTTCAACAGACTAATGTCGACCGAGTGGCGCTTAGGTACGAGGCGTTTCTTGCGAGATTTCCGAGCGCGCAAGAACTTGCCGAAGCGCCGTTCGAAGAGATCTTCTCCTTCTGGCGCGGACTAGGGTATAACCGCCGAGCGCTTGCGCTCAAGCGGGCGGCCGGGATAATGGTTCGCGAGCATGGCGGAACCGTGCCGCGGACTCTCGAGGAGCTTGACGCCCTGCCGGGGATAGGGGAAGCGACCGCGGCCGCTGTTCTCGTCTATGCGTGGAACACCCCCGTCTCCTTCATCGAAACAAACATCCGGGCCGTTTTTATCCATTTTTTCTTCCCGAAAAAGAAAAAGGTGGGCGATAAGGAAATTTTTCCGCTTGTCGAGCGGACGCTCGATCGAAAAAACCCGCGCGGGTGGTACTCGGCGCTTATGGACTACGGTGCAATGCTTAAGAAGGGGCGGCGGGTCCGGAACGCGCGCAG
>JAGXBC010000009.1 GCA_018971305.1 Patescibacteria group bacterium
GCTTTTCTGATTTGCGCGCGACTGACTTTTTTCAAAGAGGAAAAGGAAATTTTGCCTCGGTGTTTCGCCCTCAAGGATTCGGGCGGGCGGGGCTATTCAAACTCCGGCGCGGCGGAAGGGGGGTGTGGGGGGAATTCCGCCGCGCCTCCCGTTTGTTCAAAAATTTTGCGCCAGAAAATAAATTATCTGTCTGCAATTTCTGTAATCTCTAATCCGGTTTTGAGCGTAGTTTCCGCGTTTGGTCCAAATGGCAAGTTAAAGAATTTGAACGAACCAGTTTTGTTTCCGCGCAAGAACAGTTTTATATAAAGCTCGGCTGAGCTATTTACCGCATTATTGCACATCGCCGGAGAGAGCATAACAAAAATTTTGTCGGCAAGGTCTGTTTTTGGTTTTTTTACCTTTTCATTCAGATATTCAAACTTCACTTTTGACGACACACCGAAAAGTTCGGCGGCGAGTTCCGCTACTTCAACAATACAGAATTTTCCGCCAGTTTTTGAATGGAAAGTGTCAAAAGTGCAAGTTTTGATTTCTTGATTATCCAGTATTCCGATAGACATATCAATTTCATCATCATTTTCAACTTTGTAGTCAATCAGACCGTCAAAAAACCCTTTGTTCTTGCCGACAAAATTTTTGAAAGCCGAACGCAACAGTGTTTCTCGGAAAAAATGGAAATCGCCATAAGTAATAATATCGCCTTTTGAAAGTCTTTTTTTCTCTAACATTTGCTCGTAAATTTCAGGCACCCCATTTTTTCCGGCAAACGACACTAACAAATCGTCGCGATACTGCTCTGCTGTTTTATTTTCCTTGTTGGCGGAAGAAAGACGAAGTTCGTTTATTCCGGTCGTGTCGTTTGCAATTATGAGTAATTTTGCTTTTACTCCTTCCTTTTTTAGCGACGAAACGATGTCAGTTGCCACATCCAAAGTAAAAATTGGAAAACTCGTCATTCCAAATTCTTCAAGCAAACCGTGCAGTCGCTCAGGTAGCATCGGTTTTATGCTCGGCCAAAATTTATTCTCTTGCAGATCGGGAATGCCGAGAAAATGTCCTCCCATAACCACAACCTCGGTTTCTTTCGCCTTGTGGACAGCGTTTAGAATTAAGTCCGCTACGGCGCGCTTAGAATTAACAATGTGCGAATGTTTGGAATATGGAATATGTTTAAGAATTTCAAGGTTCGGGTTTTTTATTCGACCACTGACCTTATCAAAATAGTATCGGAGTGCGGAAATGAAATGACCGATGTCATCCTCGTCGTTATATACGCCAAAGCTCACGCGCAGACTTTCACCGCCTAAGTTTTCTGCGAGCGGAAAAGCGCAGTGCGCGCCGTAGCGGACACAGACTTTTTCTGAAGAAAGATGATTGCCTAATTCTTCCAATTTGCCGTTTTTTATGCCGAAAGAGACCACACCAATTTTCTTGTTGATATCTTTCGGCCCGAAAATCACAACGTCTTTAACTTTTGATAGTTCCTCAAGCAATAATTCGGTCAATTTGATTTCGTGCTTTCGTATCCAATCAAAACCGAGTGAACGGATAAATCCAACCGCTTTACCAAGCCCGACAATATTTGAGACGTTTGCAGTTCCTCCCTCAAGAATCAAAAGCGACTGGTGATAATCGGGCGAAATTATCGCGTGCTGGTTTTCAAAAGTGAGCGCGACATTTTTTACTGTTCCGCCGCCCGCGCGCGCAGGTGTGATAAGGTGGTGAATTTTATCATTGACATACAAAACTCCGATTCCGTCCGGCGCATACATTTTATGACCGGAAAAAGCGTAAAAATCGGCGCGGATCTTCTTTACGTCAACTGGAATGTGAGCAACCGCTTGCGCTCCGTCAACGATATAAAAAATATCAGGATTATGTTCTTTGACAATCGCGCCGATTTTTTCAACATCATTGATATTGCCGAGCACATTTGAACAATGAGCGACAGCGACAATTTTTGTTTTCTGAGTCAGCGCGGATTTTACTTCGTCCGGTTCAATAATTCCGCTCTTAACACCGACAAATTTTATTTTCGCGCCATTTTTTACACACTTGAGATACGGGAGCATATTGGAATGGTGCTCGGCAATAGAAATGAGGACGATGTCGTGATCGTTTACATGGTCCAAAATGCTATCAATCGCCAAATTGATTGAATCGGTCGTGTTGTTGGTAAAAACAATCTCCTCGGATTTTGCGCCAATAAACGAGCCGACAACGTTTCTCGCCCTGTCAATCAATTCGGCGTTTCTGGCAGCCGGAGCGTGCGCGCTTCGGTTTGGATTGCCGCGATACTCTAGCGTTTGAGCAACGCCTTGAATCACGACATCGGGAACTTGTGTCGTGGCGGAAGAATCAAGATATGTGTAGTTGTTTTTCCGAAAGAACGGAAAACGCGATTTTATCTCCATGATTTACGGATTATACCATTTACTTGAGATATGATAAAATTTTGGAAACGGGAGGGTAGCTCAGTCAGGCAGAGCGTTCCCCTTACACGGGAAAGGTCGGGGTGTTCAAATCCCCCCCCCTCCTACTAATAATTTTCTGGCGCAAAATTTTTGAACGAATAGGAGGCGCGGCGGAATTCCCCCCACACCCCCCTTCCGCCGCGCCGGAGTTTGAATAGCCCCGCCCGCCCGAATCCTTGAGGGCGAAACACCGAGGCAAAATTTCCTTTTCCTCTTTGAAAAAAGTCAGTCGCGCGCAAATCAGAAAAGC
>JAGXBC010000010.1 GCA_018971305.1 Patescibacteria group bacterium
GATTTTTTGTATTTCAGCTTGTGCTCCGCTGCTTATCTGGTCGCCGGCCTTTGCTTGAGAAACAGCAACCTTGAAATTCTTTTGTGCCAAAGCAAGAGCAACTGGTTCAAATATGCTCGTACCGAAATTAGTGTTGAGCGAGTGGATAAACGCATAAAGAGCCAAGCGATCTTTTCCAAGTAGCCTGGTATGAAATGGCATTGAGGCCGGTTCGGGTTTGTAGTTCTCAAACTTATTTCGAAGGCTCGCCTTCAAAACTTCTTCAACCTTCTTGATTTGTTCTTTGGATAGTGCCATAGATTTATGTTGACTTAAAGTGAAAGATAATTTCTGAGTAAGGATTCCTGTCTCGCTCTGTTCTGTTCAGCACGGGGCGCTTAAATTGATTAACAATCTTCATCCCAGATTTTTCCGCAATCTCGGGATAAAGATTAAATTTGTCATTTGCAACGAGAAACACGTCGTAGTCGTTCTGTAAGTATTTCTTACAGTTATTGAGCACATTTGCAATACCCTCCACATACGAGCGGCGCGCTTCCAATCCTTGCCCTTTGTAGAGCGGGCCTATTTCCAAATCATCTTTTCGTTCAAAACCGAAAAGATCGTAGGCGTAAGCGTGTTGTTCGTGATAGTCAATCTGGCCGACATATGGCGGCGAGGTAAATATGCCGCGAATTTTTTGCTTTTCCAATATTTCGTGAAGTGCTTTATTTCTCTTTTTCGTTTCAGAGACAATATTCACAGTTCGAGAATCAGCCGGTAGCACTGTAAAGTGCGAAGGTGCTCGCAAGCGGTCAAATTCTTGCAGGCGTTCTAGCGTATCGCTTGCGTACCGATCGAACCAATACTTGATGGAATAAAGCGGTTTACAAATTTTCTTGTGCTTCCAGCAATAGTATGTCGTCAATTGAGGTTCTTTCAGTGTCGCGAGATCGGAATGTGTCGTCGCCCGACACGAGCGGATAGTGCGGCTCAAGATTACTGCCAGAGCTTTCTTATTGCGCGCATCCTTTATCTCTTTAATAAGCCCGAAGGCAAAATCAATTTCTTTCCTCACATTTTGGCAGTACCACTTATCAAGGAAACTATCGGCCTTTGCCTGTTTCAGTTCAACGCCGTATTTTTTGACGAGTCGGTTGTATGTTTTTAGAAATTCTTTCTCTTTTTCTTCCGCATATTTACTCTCGTCAATTTTCCTTTGCTGTATTTGATAACGAAAGCTCGGACTCGGGAAATACTCGTTGTTAAACTTATACAGCTCGCTCATCAGCTCGTTTTCAAAAGCGACGATTTTATTATCATGCTCGTAGCTTACGATTGCATTTCTGATCCGATCAATTTCTCGTTTGAGAGAACTAAAATCGTAAGTATGCAATTTTACATCGCTAATCATGCAATTGAAGTGAGATACATCAATTCCTATCGCGTGCATGCCCATTTCACTTGCTTGCACCAATGTAGTTCCCGAACCGGAAAATGGATCAAGGACAATGTCTCCTTTTTTGAAATACGCGTCTGTCTTGAAATCGTCCGTGTGGTCGTCAATAAAATACTGAACGAGTTGCGGTATAAATTTCCCTTTGTATGGATGGAGTCGGTGAACGTGCTTCGTTGTATCCTTCTCTCGTAGATGGTCAAAGGAAAGCGCCCAGTTTAAATCGTCGCCAAGTTTTTTCTTCCAGTCGACTTCGCGCTGACCGCGCCATGAGGCGTAGTATTTTTTTAGGTCATTCAAATCGACGAGAGTTGAGCCGTTTTCGCCGTGCTTCTTAACCTTGCCATATTGCACAAGGTAAGAAATATTGGTTGGCGAAACCTCCTTGTCGAGATAGTCGGTGGCCCATCTTGACGCATCTTGTATTGTTACCAAAGACATAATGTTATTTTATCAAAATTCTTTTCTTAATACTCCAACGACCTTTCCTTGTATCACCACGTTCGTCTCATAAAACGGCTTCATGGTCTTGTTCGCGGGTACAAGTTTTATACGATTCTTGTCTCTATAAATTTTTTTCAGTGTCACTTCGTTTCTTTCCGGCATATAGGCGACTGCTTTCTCGCCGTCATCAACAGTCGGCTGGTCTCGCACAACGACAATATCACCGTCCGAAATACCTTCTTCAATCATGCTGCGCCCAGAAACCTTTAAGGCGTAGTAATCGGCTCCTGGCGAAAGCATATTGCGCGGAACTTCTATTGGTTCCGGATCGCGGATTGCCTCGATTGGCCCGCCCGCGGCGATAACACCCATTAGTGGGATTTCAACGGCAGCAAGTTTGTGATTATGGAGCGCCTGGATTGAGCGCTTTTTCCCTTTCTCAACGACAAGAAGGTTTTTGCTTCCGAGAGAGTAGATATGTTGATGGACTGTCGGCACGGAAATATCAAAATGCTTCGCAATCTCCACCATTGAGGGGGAATATCCATTATCGCGGCGATATTCTCGCGCGAAGTGAAGTATTTCGGCCTCCCGTTTCGTCGGTTTGCCTATCCCCACGCTTGACTTCCTTTTCATGAGTAGAGTATACTACCTAAACATAACCTAAACAAGTTATTAGTTATCCACAAATCGCCATGTCAAAATCACCATCACACAA
>JAGXBC010000005.1 GCA_018971305.1 Patescibacteria group bacterium
GTTTTAGCCTTGCGGCCGTACTTCCCAGGCGGCCTGCTTAACGCGTTAGCTCCGCCGCTCCGAGGGTCGATACTCGAAACAGCAAGCAGGCATCGTTTAGGGCGTGGACTACAAGGGTATCTAATCCTTTTTGCTCCCCACGCTTTCGCATCTCAGAGTCAGGAAGGTCCCAGTGCCCTGCCTTCGCCTTTGGTGTTCCGCACGATATCAACGGATTTCACCCCTACACCGTGCGTTCCAGGCACCTCTAACCTCCTCTAGTTTTGTCGTATCTCCTGCACTTCCACCGTTGGGCGGTGGGCTTTAACAAAAGACGCACAAAACCTCCTACATGCTCTTTACGCCCAATAAATCCGGATAACGCTTGAGGTCTACGTATTACCGCTGGTGCTGGCACGTAGTTACCCACCTCTTTCCGTATGGTACGATCATTTGCATTTTTCCCATACTACCGCAGTTTACAACCCGAAGGCCTTCATCCTGCACGCGGCGTCGCTCGATCAGGCTTTCGCCCATTGTCGAATGTTCTTGACTGCTGCCTCCCGTAGGAGTACGAGCCGTGTCTCAGTCTCGTCGTTGGGGGTCAGGCTCTCACCTCCCCTACCCGTCGTAGCCTTGGTAGGCCGTTACCCTACCAACTAGCTGATGGGACCTAGGCCGCTCTAAGAGTGTCTTGCGACTTTGGATGCGAATGACTTTCGTCCCCGCATCATCATCGGGAATTACCCCGCCTTTCGGCGAGCTGTGCCCGTCTCTAAGGTACGTTACCAAGGTGTTACTAACTCGTTCGCCGCTCATTATCTTCCTTGCGGAAAATAATGCGCTCGACTTGCATGCCTTATCCACGCCGCCAGCGTTCATCCTGGACCAGGATCAAATCCTCAGTTAAAATCGCGCAGAGTTAACCACGCGAATGTAAGTACCCTTCGACAAACTCAGGACCTTTCGGCCAGAAATTTTATCGAGCGCCACCCACATTCGCGCAGCTCACACGCGTGAGTTCATACCGCGATTGATTTTATTGTTTGTCGGTTTATTTTAATTCCAAACCGAAAAATGAATCATTATTGGGACAACTAAAAAACTCTCTTTAATATTTTATTTAACTGGCTCGCCTTGAAATGCGAGCCCCCCGCCCAAATTTTTGAGCGAGAATCTAATTTTAACTTTTCAATCTGCTGTCGATGCGGTTTACAATCCCTCGACAATCTCGGGACTGTTTTTAACAGCAAAACATCCCCCGAGCACATAACTTACTAAGAACTTATGGGCTCGGCGGATGTCTTAAGATATATCAACTGTTTAATGTGTCAATTTTTAATCACCATCCGTGATATTCATCATGTTGCTATTGTAGCAAAGCCAGCCCCCTTGTCAAGCATTATAGAATGTGTATAATCTATACCATTATGGCTAAAAAAGATTTACACCCAACCTACTTTCCGGAAGCTAAAGTTAAATGCGCCTGCGGCAACACATTTACGGTAGGGGCAACCAAGCCCGATATTTACGTGGAAATCTGCTATAAATGCCACCCCTTCTACACGGGCGAGGAAAAACTGATAGACACCGCCGGAAGATTAGAGAAATTCAAGACACGCCGTTCTAAAGCGTCCGCACCAAAACCTAAAAAAGTAAGAGCGAAGAAGAACTAATAAAAATATCCCCGCCGGCGGCGGGGATATTTTTATTTAGATACTATACGATTCCCAAGAACCCCTTAACTTTTTCTACCAACTTTTTCGGATCCTCTGTTTTTTTGATATAGTCCTCCATCCCTAATTCTTTGGCTACGTCCGATTTCTCGCCAACGATAGCCGGCCAAGGATTATCCCAACCGGTAAGAAAGGCTATCTTAATGTCGCTTGTTTTTGGATTTTGTTTTATCTTCAGGGCGGCATCAACACCGTTCATGACCGGCATTTTTATGTCCATTAAAATCAAGTCCGGCAGTAAAGTTTCCGCCTTGTTTATACCCTCTTCGCCATTCGTCGCAGGCGCGACGTCAAAACCGGAAGCCATAAGCACTTCGGCCGTGGAATCACGAAAATCACGATCGTCGTCAACTAAAAGTATTAATGGCTTTTCTCTTGTCATAAATCTATTTTAACACCGACAGCGAAAAACTGAAAGTTGAGCCCTTGCCGTCACCCGCGCTCTCTGCAAAAATTTTTCCTCCATGAGCTTCAACTATATTCCTGGCGATATGCAAACCGATTCCGCTACCTTTCATTTTATGGTCAACGCGTTCATCGCGCATGAATTCTTTAAAAAGCAGCGGCTTGACCCCCTTGGGTATTCCAATGCCAGAATCGGCGACGGAAAACACGGCCTCTCCGCCTATTTCCCGAACGTTCACATTTATAAATCCCTTCTCGGTATATTTGATGGCATTATCAACTAAGTTCTGCACGACGTGCTTCATCTCTCTCGGATCAGCGTTAACAAAGATGTCGTGCGCCGATGCGGTAAATGTCATTTTCAAACCTTTTGTTTCCGCAAGAATCCTGATTCCCTCCACAACGTCTTTAGTCAAACCGACCAAATCGGTTTTAGAAAACTCGTATTCCATCTTACCCTCCTCCACTTTCCGCAAATCTATCGTATTAGTAACCAACTCTATGGCGTTGTCCGCGGCAGCTTCTATTTTTAGGATGATCTCCGCCTCCTTATTGCTGATTTTTCCGTAATTGCCGTCACGCAAAAGCGTGGCGTAATTCTTAATAACTGCCAAAGGCGACTTTAGTTGATGAGAAACAACCGAAAGCAATTGACTCGTAAAGTCGTTAATAGTTTTTCCCTTGCGGATATTTTTATTTATGCCTGCCATTGATATTATTTTATCACGAATCGTGGACTTATTCTCTAAGTTATGCTAAACTCGGAAAAGTTGATTTTGGAAGGAGGTGGCTCCCTTGGTAACCAAAAAAGGGTCCGTCTGTTTTTTGAAGTCATTCGCTATAAACTCCTGGACGATCATCCCCCCGCTTATCGCCATAGGGCTGGCAAATCGTATAAATGTGAAATACGGATTGGGCATCTCCGCAAGCATATTTAACGCTGAAACGTCTATAATTTACTGGACAGGAATTGTCGGCACCCCGTTGATTATAGCTATCTTAATAGCTATAATTTGCGGGAATTACGACCTCTTTATGTGGTTTTGGGCAGCCAATCACTCTGGTTGGGTTGCCAGGTTCCTTCTAAAAAAATTTAGAGGTTTGGATGAGAGTAGGTTCAAGATTTGGAGATGGCTCGGGAAAATCTTTGACTTTCTTGAAAGAATAATCATTGGCTGGATCCATTCTGATTCTTACCAAAAAATCAGAAGTAAAGATGCGACTTATTCTGTTCTACGCGTCCTCGGAGCTATTCCTGGATTGATATGGGTGGGAGTGGCTATGAGCAAATTTCTTAACCTCGACCAAAAAAGAGCTTATCTCAGTATGGCCCAAGGAAACACTGTAAAGATGATCTTTGTTGGATTTTCCGGCTGGACACTCTGGACGCTGTCCAGGGCAATGTTTTAAAAACACCCCCAATATTTTAGTGGGGGTTTTTATTAAATTAGTTAACGTTGGCTATTGTAGAAATGCCTGTATCTTCTCCATTATGGAATCCAGGTCGTCCGTTTTCTTTATATATCCCTGCGCGCCGAATTCCGAGGAAAACTTTCTGTTGATTTCCTGCATCTCGGCGCGTGGGTCGCCCAAGCTAGTCAAAAATACGGCCTTAATATCTTTTGTGTCTGGATCGTTGCGCAGGGCAAGCACGGCTTCGGCCCCACCCATTTTTGGCATTTTGACATCCATTAAAATTAAATCCGGTTTTAAAACTTTTGCTTTTTTTACGCCCTCTTCTCCGTTTGCTGCTGTCTCTGTTCTGTAACCTAACGAAGAAAGCTTTGTAGAAAAAATTTCCCGGAAATCCGGTTCGTCATCAACGATTAAAATAAGTTTTGGCTCTGGCATTTCTTTAATAATATTATACAATATTCCTATGGATCCCGTTAGAGACCAACCCTCTACGCGATCCCTCAATACATGGCACCAAATAAAGATCGTGATATTATGCAAATAAACCAATATTACGGAAACGTATTCGTTTCCTATCTCTAAACGGGATGGATAAAGTAATTTTAGAAATACGAGCGGGTACCGGTGGCGACGAGGCTGCAATCTTTGCCGGAGACCTCGCGAGAATGTATCAGCGTTATGCCGGCCGCAAGAGCTGGGGTTTTAGTATTTTGGATTATAATCAAACATCTTTAAGCGGTTATAAATCTTTTGTTGCCGAGATAAAAGGCGATGGAGTTTACAACGCCCTAAAGAACGAATCTGGCGTCCATAGGGTACAACGCGTTCCCAAAACTGAAAAATCCGGAAGAGTACACACATCAACGGCTTCCGTTGCCGTTTTGCCGATAGTCGAGGCCAAAGAAGTGAATATCAAGCAAGGTGACCTCGAGGTTACCTTCTCCAGAGCGGGTGGTCCGGGCGGCCAGAACGTAAACAAAGTTGAAACTGCAGTACGCATTCTCCACAAACCTACCGGTATTGTTGTTTCCTGCCGTGAGGAGCGTTCGCAGAATGCTAATCGAGAAAAAGCTCTGGAAGTTCTGCGTGCCAAGCTTTACGAGATAGAGCAAACTAAAGCTACCGGTTCAGTGGGCGACATCCGCCGCGAACAGATTGGCTCCGCTGACCGCTCCGAGAAAATCAGAACTTATAATTTCCCAGAAGACAGGATAACCGACCACCGAATCGGAAAAAAATTCCATAATATAGAAAAAATTATGGATGGAGATATGGAACCGATCGTGAAAGCTTTTTCCAAATAAAACAAAAGGGCGGATCGAATTCGTCCGCCTTAAAACTTTTTAGGAATAAACCATCTGGCTAATCGATTGCCCACAATCCGGGCAATTCATCTTTATCTCTGTTGTTATCTCTTTGTCTTTTGGGTTACTTCCCTGAAAGCTACTAAAGTTATCCAGGTCACCTTCTTCAACTATGAGTTCACGGTGACAATTAGTACATAGGACCAATGTGCCAATGACACTCGACGGCGCATTAAGAAATTTCACTCCATCAATTTTGCCATGTTTCACAACCTTCATGGTAGGACCTCCAGATAAATAATCGGGTGCTGAAAATAGAATACTACCAGTATTCTATTTTTGCAAGAAGTATGACCGACTTGTGGCACGATCACATTCTTGCCTATCGCTATGCTATTAAAAGCTTGTTAACCCACTCTATTTCCTCGGTAATGCCTTCTATTAAGTCATATCCTTCCGCCTCTTTGGCAGTTACCCAGGCATATTCGCTTAAGTCCTTGCATAGCTTAACTTCGCCTGATTTGTATACAGCCCAATAAGACAGGGTAACCACAGGAAAACCATCGGGGCGGATAAATAGCAGGTCTGTTAAATATTTTACGTTTTCTATTTCAACGCCGACCTCTTCGCGCACTTCTTTGCGCACAAGCCAGTCCATAATATTGTAGTACTGAAAATATTCCGTATCGTGCGGAAGGTTTTCGTATTCATGGCGCACAAGTTTTCCACCCGGAACGGTCCATTTGTTAGGAAAAGCTTTTTCGTGAGCCGCGCGCTTGGCTATCAAAAACTTGCCGTCTTTGACGATTATCGCTGTTGCCGTTACAAAATGAAGGCGGGGGTCAAGTTTATTCGCTTCCATAACTATTCCAGTATCCCATCCAAATTCACATCATAAAGCATCGCTTCGTTAACAAGGCGGTAATTTATAAGTTCGTGCTGAGTGAACCAAAGAACAATTTCTTTTTCGGCATCGTCCGTTGAGCCGGAACAATGCACAAGGTTGCGGACCGCGCGTGAATCTACATCAGAAACTTCGTAGGAATCAATCGTAAAATCTCCGCGGATGGTTCCCATATCCGAAGTCAGTGGTTCCGTGCCGCCTGTTATCTTTTTTACTATTGCCTGCGCATGAATCCCCTGCCAGACCATCGCTATAACCGGACCTTTTGTCATATACTTTTTTAAATTATTCAGAATCACTTCGGTAACTTTGAGCGGGTCCTCGGACGGGGGCTTTTTGCCTTTCTTCTTGTATGACTCAATCGTCTTTACGCCCGTCTTCACGCGCCATTCGGGATCAATAAGATAATGTTTCTCAATTAGTTCCATTGTTGGCACTGTCATTTTGAGACCGACCAGTTTTAAACCGGCCTGCTCATAACGCCTGATAATTTCTCCTATTAAAGTCCGCTGAACGCCGTCTGGTTTGATTATTACTAATGTGCGTTCGTATTTTGGGTGTTTGTTCATTTTTTTGATTTCTTGATTTCTAATCCTAACTCATCCAATTGTTTTTTGCCAACTTCGCTTGGGCTGCCCATCATTGGGTCGTAACCCTCGCCTGTTTTCGGAAACGCGATAACTTCGCGGATATTCGGCTCGTTCTGTAAAAGAGATACGAACCTGTCCAGCCCCCAAGCAATTCCGCCGTGCGGAGGAGCTCCGGAACCAAGCGCTTCCAGCATATGGCCGAACTTGCCCACAATTTCTTGGTCTTCGTATCCCATTACTCGGAATACGGATTTTAAAGCTTCCGGATTGTGATTGCGAATACTGCCGCCGCCAATTTCCAATCCGTTCAAAGCAACATCGTACTGAGTAGTCAAAATTTCGGCGATATTTTTTTGCGCCAATAGATCGTCCATAAATTCCGGCTTGGGCGCGGAAAACGGATTGTGAGTAAATGTCCATTTGTCATCGTCCGTCTTTTCAAAAAATGGAAAATCTATTACCCAGCAAAACGCCAGAAGGTTCGGGTCGTTCTTATCCGTACGCAAGTCAGGCCTGTCTGTTTTATATTTTTCCATCGCTTCTTTATAACTCAAGCGCGGGAAAGGAATCTCTTGTATCTTTTTCTCCGGATAAACGCTTTTAACAATATTTATCAGGAGCTCTTCGTTCAATTTCATTACATCTTCCCTCTCAACAAAACTCATCTCCATGTCCAATTGGGTAAATTCCGGCTGTCTATCGCCTCGCGTATCCTCGTCGCGGAAACAACGTGCTATCTGGAAATATTTTTCCAAACCCGCCACCATCAAGAGCTGTTTATACTGCTGTGGGGACTGCGGCAAAGCATAAAACTTTCCCTGCCAGAGGCGTGACGGCACAAGATAATCCCGCGCGCCTTCCGGAGTTGACTTGGAAAGATTGGGGGTTTCAATCTCCAGAAATCCCCTTTCGTCCATAAAATCGCGTATGTATTTTATTATTTTATGGCGCGAAACGATGTTTTTGGTTAAGCGTTCGCGGCGCAGATCGAGATATCTGTATTTAAGACGCGTTTCTTCGCTTATTTCGTAACCATCCGTATCTACAGATATAGGCATCGCAACAGACGCATTAAGAATTTCCAGCTCCTTAGCAGAAACTTCGTGGCGACCGGTCGGTATTTTGTCGTTAATCATATTTTCGGGCCGTTTTTTAACCTCGCCTTTTACGCGGATAACGTATTCCAGACGCAACTCCGACGCTTCTTTAACTCCCGGACCGAAGACAACCTGAACTATCCCGCTCCTGTCGCGTAAATCGATAAAAACCAGCTTTCCGTGGTCGCGACGGGCATGAACCCAGCCAGCAAGCTCAACTTCCCGGCCTTCGTTTTTTATAATATCGCTTATCTGAATTCGCATTTAAATGAAATGTTGTATAATTGAGATTATACCAGGCAGCGAGTAGAAAATAAACAAGCAACACGTGTTTATTTTCTAGGAGCGAACCTGGTTCATGAGTGCGACGATTATAATCAAATGTTAACTTTTGAACAAATGGTAATACGCCTTGCCGTAGCTCTTGCGCTGGGGGCACTGATAGGTTTGGAGCGCGAGCTCGTCGGCAAAGAAGCCGGTATCAGAACGACAATGCTTGTCTCGGCCGGAGCCGCGATCTTCTCCATGATATCCATAGAACTCCCATATATAATATCAGTCTCCCCTGCGAATCTTCCTGATGTGATAGCAAGAAACAGCGGTTTTCTGGGAGTCATCGCAAATATAGTAGTGGGGATAGGATTCCTCGGTGCCGGAATAATTTTAAAAACAGAAGAGCGTGTTCATAGTTTAACGACAGCGGCCGTCGTCTGGGTTGCCGCATCAATAGGAATTCTAGTGGGAATAGGACTTATGGAATTCGCAGTTGTCTCTACCATAATTATCTCCGGCTTACTTTACTTCTTAAGAAAGATCAGGTTGTACGAACACATCCGTAACGGTAGCTCTGAATCTTAATCCTGATGCTGTCTCTGCTATCTTTTCCCGGCTTCTATTAAGTAGCCGTATTTTCGGTAGAAATATTTCTTGGCGACCTGCACGGCAAATAGATATAGAGTCACGATAGACGCCAGAGAAATCAATACTTTCGGAGCGGCAATTATAAAATCAAACAAATGCCCGATACTCATATACGGCAGGAGCCAGGCAAAAGCCACTACGCCAACTACCGCCGCCACAAGTAATTTACTTGGTTTGGTCTTTAACAGACCCTCCCTATTGCGGATAACGCCGACAACCAAAGCCTGAGTTGCTATTGATTCCAAGAACCATCCCGTCTGAAACCCGGAACCGATCAAATCAAAACCATATAAAAGGACCATAAAAGTCAGAAGGTCAAAGCAGGAGCTGAGCGGCCCGAAAATAAACATGAACTTTTTCATAAATTCCAGGTTGAATTTTTTCGGACGCTTTAAAAACGATTCCTCCACGTTATCGAACGGAATGGCGAGCTGGGACCCGTCATATAAAAAATTATTCAAAAGGATCTGCGATGGCGTCATAGGTAAGAAACTAACAAACAAAGAAGCTATGGGCATGCTGAACATATTGCCGAAATTGGAGCTCAGCGCCATCATCAGGTATTTAAAGGTATTGGCGAACGTCTTCCGACCCTCAACCACCCCCTCAATAATTTCGCTCAATCCCTTATGAAGCAAAATGATGTCAGCCGTGTCTTTGGCGATATCAACCGCATTATTAACAGACACGCCCACATCTGCTTCTCTTAAAGGCAAAGCGTCGTTCACGCCATCTCCCAAATATCCGACGACGTGGCCATTCTCGCGCAAGGCTTTGATAATTATCTGCTTTTGTTCGGGAACAACTCTGCTGAATAAATTCGTGGTCTCAACTTTTTTACGAAGTTCCGGGTAATCAAGCGCCTGTAATTCCGGACCGTCCAGAACCCCTTTAATCTCAAACCCGATATCTCTGGCAATTTTTTCACTAACGAGCCTGTTGTCTCCGGTTATAATTTTTATGTCCACATTATGGGCCAACATTTTCTGAATGGTATCTTTTGCCGTTTTTTTAGCTGGATCAAGAAAAGCCAGAAATCCAAGAAAGGTCATTCCCGTTTCGTCGGCAACAGAATAAACGGGGCCGCGCTTTGTTACTGTTTTTATGGCAACGCCTAGAACACGAAAGCCGTCCGAACTCAGACTCTTATATTCGTCATCTATTCTTTCCAGCAAATCGCCGTTCAAGGCGCTATCTTCTTCACCGTAGAATTGGGATATTTTGAATATTTCTTCCGGCGCCCCCTTGGCGATCAAAGCAATTTTGCTGCCATCTCTCATCACAACAGAATCACGCTTTCTTTCTGAGTCGAAGGGTATTTCGTCTACTTTTTCCCAATTTTTTATATCCGGAATATTTTTAACTTCTTCTACCGCCCTTTCTAAAGTTCCGCGCACGCTCGTTGTGTTGATGCTTGCCAAATATCCCCAAAAAAGAACTTCGGAGCTGTCGCGGCCCAAGCCATCAACATGCTTTATGAGGGAAATTTTATCTTCGGTAAGAGTTCCTGTTTTGTCCGTACAAAAGACATCAATACTGCCGAAATTATGTATAGCCGATAACCTTTTTACTATCACGCCGCCTTCCGACATCCTAAGCGCTCCTTTTGCCAGATTGGCCGTGATTATCATCGGTAACAGTTCCGGCGTAAGCCCGACGGCGATTGCCACGGCGAACAAAAATATTTCCAGTGGCGGCTTTCTTTCGAAAAATATATTGAGAAAAATAATGACCAAAACCAAAAAAATGGCCAGCTTAAAAATAAACAAGCTGAAGTCCTTGATATTTTTTTCAAATTCCGTCGGCGGAGGAGATTTAGTGAGCTTACCTGCGATCTCCCCCATCCTGGCCTTACTGCCAGTTCTTGCAGCTATTACGGACCCTGTTCCGGAAACCACGCTCGTACCCATATAGACAATCCTGTTCTCCTCCGAAACGATGTCTTTCTCTTTCGGCAAAGATTCTCCGGTTAGAATGCTTTCGTTTACGAATAAGTCTTTGCCATCAAATAAGACACCATCAGCAGGAACAAGATCTCCGGCAACAAGAGAAAAAATGTCTCCCGGAACAATGTCTTGGATTCTTCTCTCTTTGATTTCTCCGTTGCGCCAGACTGATGCGGTAATATTTACTCTCTCCTTCAAGGCCTCCGCCGCTCGTCCAGACTTATAGGTATTCAAAAAATCTATGAACGTGCTGCCGAAAACTATTATTAAAATTATTAAAGCGTTAATTTCCGAACCTAAAAATCCCGATACTATGGCAGCTACTATCAGGAGTATCAATAAAGGATTTCTAAATTTGGACAAAAATACCAAGAAGGGAGCTAATTTTTTCTCTCCTAAAAGTCGGTTCGGTCCAAAAAATTTTAATCTCTTGGAGGCCTCCTGAGAAGACAGCCCTTTGGGAGAAGTCCGTAAATATCTGAAAATCTCTTCCGGTGTTTTCCCGGATAAATTACTGAGGTTTTGCATATCTTCCATAATGTAATTATCGGCTGTAATTATCCTATTGGCAAAATAGAAAATCCCGCTTGTGGCGGGACTTCCTTTTGCTGGTAATTCGTAAGCCGGATTCTGTGCCGATTCGGCCCGAGCTCTGCGAGGTTTCCGAATCGAGCACCCCGCCATCGGCGGGGTCCCGCCTCCGCTTTCGCTTCTGCGGGATACTCGATTTTGTAACCTCACAAAATTCGGACAAAATCGGTAACGATAATTTATCTGGTCCTTCGGTTGCCCTCAGGATAAAGTCCTTCGCTTGCGCTAGGGGCTATGCGGCACTTCCCGATTTTACATCGGGACACGGCCTTGCACCCAATAAGGATTTAGCCGTTTCATTTCCGCCTTTCTATCTCTATAGCGGAAGTGGACCTGCGCCCTCTGCGCAAATGCAACGAGCTATTGGAAGCTCAAAATTCTGGTGATCTCGCGACGCGACGACGAAGACGTGCTTTATGCACCTCGAGGAGGAGCAACAAAGAGATCGCAGAATTTTGAACTTCTCTTTGAGCCAGAATATTTTTTCTTCTGGCGTTGTTGCTTGTCGCTCGAGTACACGAAGTACACTTCGCTCCGCGCGCCTAGCCATAAGAAAAAATCTTTCTGGCCAATACTCGCTGGATTTGTGCAGAGGGCGCTTCTACGTTGAGATTGGGTCCTCCTTCGGCTTTCGCTTCAGGACGTTTCTGCTCGCACCTCTCGCATTACTGCGGCAGGCTGTTAGCCTGTACTATTTTATCCGCCAGCTGGCGGATGGTGTCCGGACTTTCCTCCGAAGCACATAAGTTTTATGTGCTCGGTAATCGTCTGAATTACCAGCTCTTATATTATAGCACAATATCGCAAAAAATCAATTATCCTTGCGTTGGCGCTGGGGTTATTTTCAGCGACCCATTATCCAAAGCATCTACGGTAAAAAATGTCTGCTGATTGCCATTGGGGTCTCGGACAGAAATAATAACCTCCTTTCTGTCTGCCGTAATCGGAAAAGCAACTCTTTGGGACGTAAGCTCAGAATTGGATGGCGTACAATTGTTGTCCAGAAGCGTGGGCGTTCCCAGATTGCCGCTCTCATCCAAGATTACCCTTAAGCCATAGCTGCTTAACGCCGACGTGCAAAATCCACCGAAACCGCTCTGAATATTCATCGTAAGGGTAAGGGCATATGTTGTATTGGTTCCAAGAACTGTTTGCCCCAAAGAGGCGCCGGTGAGTGAAATTGTTGCTCCGTTAATCCCCTGCCAGGAAACCGAATAAGGATAAGGCAAAGAAATGGTATAAGCCGGAGACGTTGGTTGGGGTTGTATTGGGGTTGTGTCTTTTTGCTGGCCTCCGTTATCGGTTACAATCGTCTGTTGATTTTGTCCGACGTTAGTATTCTGAGAAATGTCCGGGGCGCCAACTATTTCTATCCCGGAGGCAGCACTCTGATATTGTACTCCCAAATAAAAAGCAACGAATGGCAGTATCACGAACAAAGCCATAGCCAATATCTTGGAATACCAAGTTACCTCGTTCCATTTTATGCGACTACCCTTTTCTTCGGAGCGAAATTTATCTTGCAGAGATTCCGGATACCGCTTTTCAAAGATATGGGCTAGGGGCTCGGTTTCCGTAAAATATTTTCCGCTATCCGGGAAACCGGTACCGGTTTCGTTCCTTGGGATTGATTTGTTGCGCGGATCTTTATTATTTTTTTTCATATAGTCTAAATTATAACAAAAGGGTCTTTAATTATAAAAAGTGGGCGTTTCAGGCGCCCACGCGTTTCCCGCATTCACCGCAGCAAACATTACGATGGCATTTCTTGCACTGCCACGGATAGTATTGCCACATCAAATCATCTATATAGATCTGCTGATGTTCAGGGAGTTCCAAATTGATAAGATTACATACTCCAAAAACCCATGACTGGACATCGGCGATTTCGAACCGCAATTCCTCCGTTTGTCCAATATCGTATGCTTCGGAAACTTCCGCAACCTCTTCAACAAGACGAGTGGAAATATGCAAAAGTGTATATTCCTCGTGACGCCTGCCATACAATTTCTTGTGCGACAATTGGTGCTCACGGATTGTCTTCGGCAAATTTTTTTTATCTGCGCGCAACGCTGCCAGTCTTTTTTTCCCGGCTGGTGTATAACCATCGCCAGATGTTTTTCTAAAAGAACAAATACAGCCGTCGTAGCTTAGACAGTACGAACAAACTCCGGGGAATTTGAAATGTTGGTCGGCTTCGGCGTTAAAATTAAGGCGATTCTGGATGGCGAACGATCGAGACATTACATTCGGCAACTGCTCAATCAAATCGGCTTTTTTATTCTTTCTGGCATTTTTCATAATCCCCAAACATACTGTCTGGCAGAGAATAGAAATAAGCTTTTGAATAGTGGCCTTCTCGTTGGCCGGACCATATATAGATCCGAACATTTCCTGAAATTCAAACATCGAAACAGGTCTGACAAGGGCTCTTTCCATATAGCCTCCCGATTTATAGTTCTGTCAGCACTATATCAAACACGGAATACAACAGTCAACACAAACAACTATTATTTATGGAACCCTAAATCGGCAGGGTTGTCGTTTCCAGATATACGATGCACTTCACCGCCGCCCTCCTCAAATTTCTCGCGAAGCGAGGCTGTTTCCCGCGCCAATGCAAAAGTTTCCGGAGCTACGTCTTTTTTAATCCGCCATTTTGTCCAGTAATCGATTATCAAGCTGCTATCACCGAAAATTTTTTTTATTTTACTCTTTCGAGCTAATTGGAGGGCGTATTTACAGGCCAAAAGTTCTCCATAATTATTAGTAACCTCAGGGCCAACCAAATGCTTGCCAAAACGATTAAGATTTTTTTTGGAGATAATTTTATGGAGCAAACTTTTACCGCGTTCGTTCGTAACACTGATTTCCACGCCTTGGCCCCGGCCAGTACCGGCATCAAAATAAATTCCTTTCGTTGGTTTTACGACCGCCTTTACTTCATAGCGAGCGCCCAAGTCCAGCCATTTTTCCGCCTCTTCACGAGTAGTAAATCCGCGATACCTAGCTCCAATTTGTCCCTTAACCAGTTTTTCGCATTCCGTCCAATTACTCGCAATACCTTTTATTTTCCCCCGGGGAACGATGTAGGCGTAGAACTTATTCTTTGTCATTTACGAATTAATGACCAGGGTAATTTCCTCCCGACCGGGAAAGAAAACCCTGAAGCATTTTTATGGCCTCCACCGCCGAATCTTTTGGCAATCTTTGAAACATCTGCTTTTCCATTTGCTCGCAAAGACACGCGCATAAGTCCATTCTCTTCCCGCCATACTATGGCAAATGGCGATAGTTTTCTCGAAAGAACTTGTCCCAAATCATCGGCAAAATATCGCGGGGCATTCAAGGCATACACAATCTTTCCTGAAAATTTTACCTTATCTGCCGAATTGAGCAGTTTTTGCATCAGCATTGCGTCGTGTTTAAGTAAGAGCTCTCCTTTCCGCGCGAAATCCAGGTTCACATTTCTATTCTCCAAAGTTTTTGCCAATTTATCCCACACAGAAAACTTTCTTTCGAAAAGATCTATAATCGCCAGAATTTTTTTGCTGTTCTTTGTTCTCCATTTCCAAATGTCCCTATCCTCAATGCATCGCAACAGCATCGGCACTGATTTTTTAGGGTGGAAATACTTCCAGGAAAGAACCGCGCCTGAATTATGAACGGCATATATCCAGTCTTGGGTCATCTTAGTAACTTTCTCCGCGCTTACGTGGTGGTCTATGGCGGTTACTCTTTTGTTGTTTCTCATCAGCTGAGCCATGACATTAGCGGAATAAACGAAGTCCAAAAAATATATCTCTTTGTTTTTTAGGCCGGCAGGCGACGAATCATGATGAGCAACGGGGATATACGCGGCCCTTGCTCCAAATTTTTTCCAGGCCGCCCAGGCCGCACCGAAACCATCGGGGCAGTCGCCGTGGTAAATAATAACGATTTTTTTACTTAAGTGTTCTTTCATATTAAATGATGGATACCGAACCAATATCTAATTTTCTATCCTTTATATAAAAATTTATCGTAAAAATAAATCCGGGAGAAAAATCTAATGGGTTCCTTCTCATTCTATCAATTATTTCCCCTAATGACATCCTTATGACTTTCCCGACTTCCCCCTCTTGAATTTTGATATTGTTAAATTCCTCCAGGGAAATATCGCATATGAAAATCCCAAAATAATGCCTCACCTGCGGATGATTCCTGGACGGTAAACGTTCGTCGGCATACAGTAAACCAAGTTCTTGGATACGCAACGGAACAATGCCCAATTCCTCTTGTAATTCTCTTCCGGCCGCAATTTCATATGATTCTCCGGAAGCCACATGGCCGGCCGCAGAATGATCAAGTAATCCGTTATCTTTTCTCTTTTGAATTATAAGTTCTCTGTCTGGAGTAAAAACATAAACGGCCGCCACGCGATGGATATATGCTTTCTCGTGGGATTCCCTTACGGTCGTTAAGCCGATAACTTTATCGTTAAGGTCTACCCTATCAATGGTTTCTTCCATTTTTTCTTAGACTCACTCTCATAAGCTGCAGCAATTTTTCATGCACAGCTCCATTTGATGCTATAAATCCATTGATTCCTCTATCCCACCTTTGTTCCTTCCCGAAGATATCCGTAACCCTGCCACCCGCTTCTTCAACTATCACTTTAACCGCGGCTCCGTCCCAAGGTTTGTCGTAAGTATAAATTTCTGCAACAAATTCTCCACAGGCAACGAGTGATGAGGCGTATGTTGAGCTGTAAATCGTCGCGGCAAAAACATCTCTCTTCATCAACGCATCCCTGAAACCCGGGTCAAAGATTTTTCCAAAAGATAGGTCGGCATCAAGATTTATCATTTTATTCTTCAATTTTTCGGCCTTTGACACTCGCGTCCGCTTCCCGTTTAAAAATGCGCCCTTACCCTTTTCCGCGTAGAACATTCTATCCATCATAGGATCATACAAAACACCCAAAATGCTTTTGCCGTTCCTCGTAAGCGCAAGTGAGAACATAAATGTCGGGCACCCGTGAGAAAACGGGATAGTGCCGTCAACCGGGTCGCACACCCAGACATACTCGCTGTTATGCATCATGCTCTCTTCCTCTCCCAAAAGTGAGTGTTCGGGGAAATTTTTTTTAATCTCTTTGATGACCAATTTATTGATGGATGTATCGGTAATAGTAAGTGGCGTATTGTCCGACTTCCAATCCTTTTTCATCCCCAAAGAAAAGTTAGCGCGCATTATCTTCCCCGCCTTCCTTGCCAAACCTATCACGAAACTTTTGTAGATCATTTTTTAGAATTTTCCAGGGCGACAATTCCTGGTAATTTTTCTCCGGCCAAAAAATCTAGCATCGCTCCACCACCCGTGGAAATAAAGCTGATTTTTTTATCCAAGCTGTGTTTCTTAAGGAACATCACGGTTTCCCCGCCGCCGACCAAGGAAAATGCCTTCTTGTTATTGGCGATAGCTCTCGCTACCGCAAGCGTTCCCCTTTCATAAGGTTTTTTTTCTATGAACCCCATCGGTCCGTTCCAAATGATTGTCCTCGCCTTTTTTAATTTATCGGAAAAATCAGTGGCTGCTCTCGTCCCGATATCCAAAATGGCTCCTCCGTGCACGACAAAATCCGTCGGTAAACATAAATTCTTGTATTTCAAAATATTTTTCAACTTATGCAGATCGTTCTTATCTCTATCAGCCAATGATCTGCCGATATTGAATCCTTGCAAGGAAAGCATGGTGTTCGCCGGAGCTCCGCCCAAAAGAAAGGCTTCCGCCTTATTTTTGAAATATTTAAGAAGACCAAGCTTATCCCCCGCCTTACCACCGCCAAGAACCACAATAAGATTATCTTGTTTGCTCTTTAAAGCTATGGATAATGATTTTATTTCTTTTTCCATTTCCAACCCGGCATAGCTCGGCAAATATTTTGTTATCGCCACGACCGAGGCGTTAGCCCTGTGGGAAACCGCGAAAGCATCGTTAACATAAAAATCTCCGAGTGAGGCAAGTTTTTTCGCGAACGCCGCATCGTTCTTTTCCTCACCGCTTAAAAAGCGGAGGTTTTCCAAAACAAAAATAGAACCGCGGCGCGCAGCATCTATCTTTCCTTTCATTTCGTGAAAGTCAAAATCTGGCAAAAATTCAACTTTCTTTCTCAGCAGTTTGGCGAGTTTAGTGGCATCGCTTCGCAAGCTTAATGTTTTATCATATCCTTTGGGCCGTCCACGGTGGCTTAAAATAACTATTCTTTCGGAAGTTTTGAGCAGAAATCTTATTGTCGGCAATGCGGCTACCATCCGCCAATCGTCTTCCGTATTAAAATCAAGGCGCAGAAGGGCTGTTCCGCGCAGAGATTTTTTATTGGTCTGACTGAGGTATTTGAGCATATACAAATATTATAACCTACACCTTGGATAATGAGAATTTTATTTGACAGCCGACCCACCGTCTGTTTATACTGATTGCAGTTGTACAATTTGTTTCGGAGGTGGAGTATGCAGAGTAAGCAATTGTCGCTGGGAAATAATGGCAAACCTGTCGTGGGAAGGATTGTGCTGAACAACGAAAGAGAAGAGCAGATTCTCGCGGGCTTGAACGATATTTTCGGCGAGAGTGAACGCTTTAAAGAAATGACACGGGCCCTCGTAGAAGGTTATATCAAAAGCCATATTCCTGGATTCGCCGGCAATGTGGTTATTGATGGCAATTTGTATGGCGTGATGTCAATCGGATCGAATTATGATCGTCTTCCGAAAGAAAAAAATCTGGGACGGCGCGTACTTTCTTTGGGTACTGCTGTTTTATCAGAAAAACTATTCACGTCATCAAGACATCTTGATGACAAGCGTTACCAAAAATTCAACTTAGCCATTGATTTACTGATCCAGGCATTCAAAAAGATGGGCTGGACAGTGAAACGAAGTTTTTAAACGCTAAAACCGCCTCGCAGTAATAACTGCGAGGATTTTTATCCCCTCAATCTCTTATAAATGTCATCTTCTATCGTCTGCCGGTCCATACCGTATTTTACTCGCGAATACTGTTTCAATTTTTCGGCTACTTCGCGATTACCCGCGTTGCGGGAGGTTCCCAGCACTTTTATATTAAACGGCTTAGAAGTTTCACCGTTAATAAGAATTTTTGCGTAAGCGTTGAAGTTGTCTATGTTTAAAAGGTCGTTCTGGCTGAAAACCGGCTCAAATTGCTTGACCAAAAACTCCGCATCTTGAGCGCCGACACGCATAACAAGCTGAGAACCAACGTTACCAAAAACGGAATCACGAATTTTTTCCGTGAGCTGGCTGATGAACTGATGAGCCATCGTAAGGTTTAGCTTGTATTTTCTGGCTTCGGATAAGATGGTGGAAATGCTGTCGGTGGTGAAGTTCTGGAACTCATCAACGTAAAGGAAGAAGTCACGGCGTTGCGCGAGGTCCGGCGTATCCACACGCGAGAGCGCGGCCATCAAAAGCTTGCCCGTAAATATCATTCCGAGCAAACTGGCATTAATGTCTCCTATTCTGCCCTTGGAAAGATTGATAAGCAGGATTTTCCCTTCGTCCATCACTTTTCTGAAATTGAACGCCGATTTCGGTTGGCCGATTATCGGGCGCATATAGTCGTTGGCGATAAAATTATTGAACTTGGAAGTGATATAGGGGGTCATATTGGCAAGCGATGCTTCGCCTCCGGCCTTCACGGCTTCTTTTTCCCAAAAATCCACTACAACAGGATTCTGAATCCTTTCCAGCTTGCGAAGACGATATTCCGTGTCAGTGAAAACTCGCGGAACTTCAATAAGTGTTGCGGGCTCATTCGGCATATCCTCCATCAGCAAAAGCAAAGCATTGCGCATATATTGCTCGAACATCGGCCCCATGGTTTCTGCTGTAAAAAGTTTGTTAAAGATACTCTGCATTTCATTGACGATGAACGTCTTTTCTTCGGGTCTGTCGTAATTGTAATCAAGCATGTTAAGACCGAGGGGGCGCGCCAAATCACCCGGATCAAAATAAATCAAATCATCAATTCTTTCTTTAGGGATGAAACTCAGAGCGTTTTCCACAAGGTCGCCGTGCGGGTCAATTACTGCCATGCCTTTCCCCTGTTGTATATCCTGAACGAACATATCGGCGAGGAGTGTGGATTTACCGGTTCCAGTTTGGCCTACAACATAAACATGCCTGCGCCTATCGTCGTCAGCGATGTAAACCGGCTTATATTGCCCACGGAACGAACTTTGGCCCACAAGCACGCCGGAGTTCGGCAGATTATTGGGCGGCGGAGCTTCTTTGGATTTTAGCCATTTTATTTTTGGCGTTTCCATTAAAGCCGTCGGGAAATGCATAAAACTGGATATTTCCTCGCTTGATAGAACCATCGTCTGGTTCTGATCGAACGAACGGAAAACAAATTGGCGTATCAACTTATTGGGATTTCTTGCTTTTATAATTTTGAATTCGTTCCTTCTTGGACTGGTAAATTGACTAAAACCGGCAGCTAAACCATCTAAGATATCGTCGGACTGGAATTGGGATCCGGCAGAAGCCAAAAGCCGCACATTAACCTGGAATAACGGCTTGGAGATTTTCGCTTCCAATGCCTTAACGGCGTCTTCATCTATAACTTTTTCTTTTTTTTCTTCCTCTTCCTTTTTGGGATTCAATACGTGGCCAAGTTCGGAAAAACTTAGCGGTGATCCGTGGCTAAAAATCTTCTGCAACGGTTCGCCTTTTTTCAGATAAGTTATGAAACCATGGACCCTCTTTTTAGTGTCTACCGGGGCCGGACGAACTATGACCTGCATCGCCGCGCCCTCACCTATTTCGTTAACTTTAGTAAAAGCTCCGACTATAGAAGAAAACGAATCGAGTCCCAACTCCATATAAGTTTTTACGGGAAGAGCGTAGTTCTCTTTTTCCTTGATATAAGCCGCGGAGGTGGCGCCGTTGGGGTTAAAGATATTAAAATCATCGGCGGTTAATTCAACGCTCGCTCCGCTCCAAAGACCTTGAATTTGTTTGATTGCGATTTCACTCAAGCGCTTAGGAACGGCAATATAAAAATGTATCTCTTCGCCGATATGCGGTACGGCTATTTCAAGAACCACGGGTTTTTTTAGAGACGTAAGGCTGGCCAAAAGTTCTTCGAAACGATTTATCTCCACCTTGAAATCTTTCTCGGATGATTTTTCCGGAGATGTCTCGCGGGGAATTTTTACCAAAAACAGAGCGAGGCCGAATGATTCAAAAAGTTTACGGCGAACAAAATAGCGGACAATAAAATAAATCCCCAATCCGAGAACGGCACCCACGATTATGGAGATAATTATGTAAATCGTCATTTATTAAGATTTGCTATCGATTTTATTTCAATATTCCTCTTTTTTGCAATTCGGGATAAAGTTTCCCCGCCAAAGAATCATGAAAGGCGTCCAGGACGAACGCCGGAGATTTTTTGGCTTCGGTCATCGCCTTCGCTATGCCATGATGGAAAGCTATGTCCAGCAAATATTCTATTTCCAACTTGATTTCTGCTGGCGCGGTTTGAGCATATGCAGGGAGCGGGCTGGTAGCCGCCTGCTGGGGGGATTTCGGCAAGGGCATGGGAACGGCGGGAACAGGCATCGCCTTAATGGCCTCTTTCAATAGGTCTTTTTCGCCCAAAGACTTACTTTCCGGGGTCTCACGCTGCTTACGAATCTCCTGAGCCAGAACTTTCAAATCTGCTTCCAGGGCTTCATGTTCAAATGAGGGGATTATTTGATCCGGCATTGATTTGAGAAATTGTAATTTAAAATTTAGAATTAGATATGCTCAAAAATAAAACTCTCCTGCTACTATTCGGTATTTTAATTATAGCAACCTTCCTGCGCCTATACCACTTTACAACAACTCCACCCGGACTTTATCCGGACGAAGCGATAGACGGCAACGATGCCGCCATGGTAGCGAACACGGGCCAGTTCCAGGTTTTTTATACGGCAGATAACGGCCGCGAAGGTCTTTTTGTTAATATCGTCGCCATACTTTTAAAATTTACCGGCATCCATGAACCATGGATCATAAGACTTCCCTCGGCAATAGCAGGGATTTTGACGGTCCTAGGGCTGTATTTTTTGATAGCAAAACTTTTTGGAACGGAAATTGGCCTTCTCGCCGCATTTTTTCTGGCAACGAGTTTTTGGCATATTAATTTCTCCCGAATCGGTTTCCGGGCAATTCTCGCTCCCCTTTGCCTCGTTTGGTCTTCTTATTTCTTTCTGAAATCGCTAGAAGTTGAAAAACGCTTTCGCAAACTCGGCCTTTGGGCTATTTACTCACTGGCGGCCGGAGTAATTTATGCGGCAGGATTTTATACCTACATCGCCTACAGAATCACGCCGCTTCTTTTTCTGCTCTTCGTTCCTTTTTTCAAAAAATACCCCGGCTTTTGGAAGCGAGCTTCTATATTTATTGCAATTACCTTTATCTTCTGTCTGCCAATAGGATATTACTTTCTGATTCATCCGGCGGATTTCTTCGGACGCACTTCGCAGATATCAGTTTCCAATTCACCATCCCCCATAAAAGACTTGGGAATAAATGTCTTAAAGACGGCCTTGATGTTTAATTTCCGGGGGGATTCCAATTGGCGTCATAACATAAGCGGAGCCCCCGAACTTTTTTGGCCGATAGGCATACTGTTTATTTTAGGAATTTTTTTGGGCGCGTCATTCCTTTTAAAAAAGCGACGGAGTCATAAAGTTTCCCCGGAAACGACGATTCTCTATTTCTCCTGGCTTTTTACTTTTTTATGGTTTCTCCTCGCCTGGCTCCCGGTAGTCGTTTCGGATGAGGGCATACCCCATGCCCTGCGTTCAATATTACTTCTGCCTCCGGCAATGACTTTCGCAGCCATAGGAGGAATTAAATTGCATGAATTTATAGCGAAGATCCAATTTAAGAAAACATTAAAAATAGCTGTCTGTTTTTTCCTGGCAGCCATAGCCGTCTCAGCCTATATGCAATACTTCGTAGTTTGGGCAGATAACCCCAACGTTGCCGGGGCCTTTAATAATGACTATGTTCAGATAGGGCGCAAGATAAATGCATTGCCCACAAGCACCCCTAAATACGTCGTAGTTGAGGCCAATGGAGTTTTGGTCAACGGAATACCAATGCCGGCGCAAACCGTAATGTTTATAACGGATACTTATTCTTCGGAAAACCAGAACTTAAAAAATATTAAGTATATCCTACCTAACGAAGAAACCTCGATCCCCGCCGGAGCTTCGGTATTTTATATAAAATAAAACCACGATGCAGAAATCGCGGTTTTATTTCTTATTCGTTTTTTATAGTTGTTAAAAATCAAATTCTTTTGTCTGCCTTTGCTTCTCTCGCTCATTAATCAATTCTTCTTCGGTCGCTACGGACTTATGGATAATATCGATAATTTTTTGGCCCTCCTCAAATCCGGGAATATGAAAACCATTTTGTTCCAGCTCTCTTTGAAGCTCATGGCCGACATTTCGAGACGCATACTGCTTAAGCGTAGCAATATTAGATGAATATATATCTACGCGTGCAATATTCCCATCACTATCAATATATAGCATTCTGGTTGCCCCCTCTCCAAGGTTCTTACTAAAGAAATATAGACCGTGTGGTAAGGATTTAACTTCCGGGCCCAAGTGATTAGCAGGTACCGCGATTTCCTTATGCATGCGAATATAACTCGCTACGTTTTCGGCTCGGCCTTCAGATTCAAGGCGTTCTTCAAGTTGCGGCATGTCCTCCTTTTTACCGATTAAGACGGCGGCATTATCCTCAAAACCCTCTGAGTTTATATCTTTTTTTACATATTCCGGAACTTTGAATTCTTCTGGCATGTTTTATTTGTTATATTTTTCTACCTTCAAATATTCCTTAGAAAAACTAAATTTTATTTATTTCCACCTCACTAAACGCCTGCCTGTGCCCCTTCTTTTTCTTAAAACGAGTTTTGGAATGATATTTGAAAACTATCTTCTTGCGATCGCGAGCCTGGCGCAGAACTTTGGCTTCCGCCTTCGCTCCCGAAATATACGGCGTACCGATCCTAACCGATTCGCCGTCAACAGCAAGCAACACCTTATCAAAAGTAAAATTATCACCTTCTTTGGCGTTCAGCTTCTCTACTTTAATTTTTTTCTCGGAAGAAACGATGTATTGTTTTCCGCCGGTTTCTATAACTATAAAATTGCTCATTTAATTTATAAGTTTTTATTTAACGTCCCTAATGTTCAATTAACTGATATAATAGCGGCAAAGTAAATAAAAATCAAGATGCCGAAAAGCAGAGTGGCCGAAGCCAGTAATTTGCCCCAAAAACCATCCCGTTCTTCAAGTTCCAGGGAGATAAACGAATTGACAAGGACAACGACAGTCCCCGTAATACCTACATACAATAATTCGGAAATGCCGCCGATCTGGTTTATCCCGGCCAAGTTATTGAAATGAACTACTATGGGCCAACCGACTTGGCGCAGTGAAATGTAAGCCCAAAAGAAGCCGCTAAGAACCAGAACGAGGCCTGCCGCGCACACCAAACTAACCGCTCTAAATTTTAAAAATTTTTTTATCATAAGAAGGTTCTTATTTGCCGCGCAAGATCCTTGCCGCCGTACTAGGCTCAACAACGTTAATATCAACGCCTGTACTCAATTCAAATCCCCCAAGAACCGATATTTTAGGAACGATTTCCACGTGCCAATGATAATATTTATAGCTCCGTTTGTGTTTCAGAGGCGCTGTATGAATAAAGAAATTAAGGTCGGGGTCGTCAAGATATTTGGCAATTTTTTTCATTCCCGACTGCAGCATTTCCGCTACGGCACGCAATTCGGAAAAAGGGGCATGCTCAAAATGAGACGAGTGTCTTTTGGGAAAAACTCTAAGCTCGTATGCTTCGCGGGAAAAGAACGGGGCGAAAAGAAGAGCGGCTTTATTTTGGTCTACAACCCTTTTCTTCTCAGACAGCTCTGCTTTAATGGAAACACAATGAGCGCAAGCGTGGTGTTTCTTAAAATAATTTCCAAGTCCTACCAGAGAGTGTTTAAAATCAGATGGTAAAATGGGGAGGGTTATTACCTGATAGTGAGGGTGATATAGCGAGGCGCCGGCAGTCGGACCCCAATTAAAAAAAGCCGAGGTGTAAACGAGGCATTTATCTCGGGCCAGCATATTGTATCTCTTTTGCAGCATCTGAAAAACCATAGTGGCTTCCTCAAGGGAAAGCTCGGAAAAGTTTTTGTTGTGATTACTGGTAATTAAGAGATCGTGCACGCCTGTGCCGCTTTTTATGGGGTAAGGCCCTTCATGGTAATTTGAAGCGCAAAGTTTGCCTTTATGAATAAGAGCTGGATATTTGTTGGGCAGCAAAACCATCCGCCATTTTTTCTCATCGGGCCAGCTGAAAACAGGCGGCCAATTGCCGCTTTTCTCCAGGTCCTCAAACGGGCAGATATTTTTGGGCGAGGGTTTGCGCTTGGTAACCCTGCTTGCAATATTGTGCGGCCTGCCAGCCCGTTCCGGTGCCATAATAATCCAATCGCCGGAGACCAAATCTTGTCGTAATTCTGACATAATTATTATCCTATATATTTAAATCTTGTAACCTTTTTTCCGCCAAAATCTACCGAATCGGTAAACATTCTTAAGGGGCGGACCCATAGTTCTTTTTCGCCATATAATGCTTGATATAATACCAGACTTTCTAAAGACTCACTGTGTCTTACGACTCCCAGAACCTTATACTTGTTTCCTTTAAAATGCTCGTATATTCCAAGTTTTATAATTGGCGTACCCATCATAAGATATCTATTTCTTAATTCTATTCAAATAATACCAATTAAGCACGTCCTTCGCTATCGGTACGGCGTTCAAACTTCCCTCTTTGGAATTTTCGATAAGGATCAAAATTGCTATCTGCGGATTTGCTGTCGGAGTATAGCCGACAAAGAAAGCGTTTTCTTGGGCGTTGTTCTGCACCTGAGCACTGCCGGTTTTTGCCGCTACGGGAAAACCAAGGTCGTGCAGGGAATAAGCCGTACCGAGCGGCGCCGTTACCGCTTGGATCATTCCTTTCTGCGCTTCTTTTATCTCCGGCAACAGGTCGGTCAAATCCGCGAGAACCTGGGGGTGCGGAGCGTTCATATTCACTACCGGCTTATAAATGGTCCCACCGTTAGCTATGGCGCTTATATAATCCAAAAGCTGAAGCGGCGTAAGAAGCAGGTCTCCCTGGCCGATTGAAACGTTATATGTATCTCCTAAAAGCCACGGCGTTCCGGTCTTTTGCTCTTTCCAAGAAGCGGATGGCAGAAAACCGGCAGCTTCGCCTGTCAGATCTATACCGGTCTTTTCTCCTAAATGAAATCTGCGCCACCAATCGGATAAAGTACTGATTCCCAATCCATCAATATGCCCTGTGTTCTGCGTACTGCCGCTAGCCAGCAAAATTTGCGTATTAGCTCCCCCGCCAACAGTGTAGAAATAAACGTTGGATGATTGCGCGAGCGCAGCCGCCAAATTAACGTTCCCTTGGTAACGCCAATCCAAATATCTCGTTGGGGTTTGCGGATTGTAAGGATTAGGAACATCCAAATATCCGGGAGAAAATATCTGCCGCTGCGGGTCAATAATGCCTTCTTTAAGCGCCGCAACGCCCACGAGCGGTTTAATTGTTGAACCAGGGTTGTAAAAACCGGAAACTATGCGATTAAAAAGCGGTTTGTCAGAAGAATTGAGTATTGCAAGTTTTGCGGAATTATTTCCGGACCCGCTTAAAATATTATTATCAAAAGAAGGGAAATTCACGAGAGCCAGAACTTCTCCGTTCTGAGGGTCTATTGCCAAGCCCGCGCCTTTGGTTCTGCCCAAAGAAGCCAACCCGCTTTGCATGCGTGCGTAAAAATATTTCTGTAATTCGCCGTCAATGGTTAGACTAAGCGTCTCCCCTATTTGCGGATCATTTTTCTTCTCCTCGCTCAAAACCTGGCCCGAGGCGTTTTTGGCCGTGACCATGATTCCGGGAGTCCCACTAAGCTCGCTGTCGTAAAAAGATTCCACCCCGGCCTTACCAACAAAATCTTCCGCGCTTAAATCGGGATTATTTTTAAGATTCGCCGGACTGGCCCGGCCGATATATCCGACCACAGAGGAAAAGATCGGGCCGTTGATATACCTCCTTTCAAAATCATTCTGGATCGATATCGCGGGAGAATTCAGGGCACGAAGCTGAATAAGTTGATTTTGTGTCAGATTATCAGAAAGAGCTATGCCGGTATAATTTCCGGTAGCGCCATTTTTATCTATAGAACCAAGGATGTCGTTAGGTGAAATATAAAGTATGTTCTCTATGTCACGAAGGATATCTTCGCGCGAAACATCATTCTGCAGAAATGTCTTAATATTCAAAATCGCGCTAAAAACAGGCTCATTCTTGGCAAGAACATCACCCTCGCGATCAACAATTAAACCTCGTGGGGCGGGAGTCCTTTGCTCATCGTTCACATTAGCCTCAGCTCTCGCGGAATAAAATTTACCATTGCCGAAATTCAAATAAAATATTGTTATCGCGAGCAGTAATCCGGCAATAATTATAACGGCGCCCAAGTAAACCAAAGGTTTGTTGCCTATGGAGATCTCAACAATGCCAAGGTCATTTTCCCAATCGTCGCCAAGGGAATCTTCAAAAGCCAAATCTTTATTTTTATCGGACTTAAATAGCATAAAAATGTCTACTCAATAAATTAGATGGACGTAAAGCTATCTTTGTTTAAAACAGCAAATTCCGAAAATCCAAAGATCAATCCGATAATTACGTCTCTCGCAAAAATAATCGGTGCAGATAAAAGCAACTCCCTTTCGAAAATAAGGTATAAAACTAATATTCCCAAAAATATCGCCACCGGCACAATAACCCATGATTTCCAGCGGATCAGGCGTTTGCTCCAAAAAACTCCCAAAGGAAAAATTCCGAGAATAAATATATCCCAGCTGAAAGCCGGCTGCCAGTTCAAAAAAAACAGAACTGCCAAAGTTAAAAATATAATCTCCAAAAAATCAATGAAAAGCGCGGGGACAACGAGCGCGGCCACCAGTAAACCGCCACCGATGCCAAGAAACTGATTCAAGCGAGCTTCCAAAATAACGGCGATGACTGCGAACAATGCGGATAATAAAAATCTCTGTCTCATTGCGTTTCGGTCCAGCTCACCTTATTTTATTCACAAGCACGGTTTGTACTCCGGAAATGTCATAAACAAATTTAATTGCGGCTTCCTGAAAAAGCTTATCTGCGGAGATATTAACGCTCTCAACTTCTCCGATCGGCAGATCGTACGGAAAGTCCGGCGATGCCGAATAAATTATGTCTCCCTGGGCTATCTCCGATTTAAGCGTTATCAACGTAGCTGTAGGTAGAGACCCCCCTCGGAGCAAAGCCTCGGCTCCGGAAGAACCAATCCGTACCGGCGACTGAAAACCGCTGTCGAAGACCGTCTGTACAACGGAGGTGTCTCTCTGAACGCTTTTAATCTTTCCGATGAGAATGTTTCCGAAAGTAACCGCCGCCCCCGTAACTACACCTTCGTTTTCTCCGGCATCGAGCAATAATTCGTTTTTAAAATTTAGAGGGTAGCGCGAGTACACTATGGCTCTTATATAACTTGATGACTTATCCGGAAGCTGATCTTTGATGGCGTTAAGTTTAGCAATCTCAGCTCTTAAGGTTGCATTCTGTATGGCCAGGTTATTTTCATCAATCGCCCCGCCGTTAAAATTAGCATCCAATTTATTCCTTAATTGCCACCCATACTGTGGTTCAAAAAATATCAAAAAGGCCGCGATGATTACGAGGATTAGGAATAAAAAAGTGTTGCTTTTCACTATTTAGCTGGTTGAAAATCGTTTCCGGCCGCCTCTTTAAAGGTTAATTGAGAGTGGTTGCGGTGGGTTCGCCAAAAATAAACGGTGGCCATCAAAATCATCAATTATTCTCCCTAATCCTCTCGCCACACAGGCAAGGGGGCTGTCCACTATTTTGACAGAAACTCCGGCTTCTTTGCTTATAAGTTCGTCCAAGCCGCGGAGCATGGCGCCTCCTCCGCAAACATAAATACCTCCGTTCAGAATGTCACCGACCAATTCCGGCGGCGTAGCCTCCACAACTTCGCGGATAGAATCGGTTATGTACTTAAGGGATTTGGCGAGGGCTGCGCGCACGTGATTGGTTTTAAGGATGACTTCCCGCGGCAGGCCCGTAGTAATGTCACGACCCCGGATGGCTATTTCCAGACGATCGTCTATGGGAATTGCCGAACCAACTTCTATTTTGGCCAACTCGGCAGTAGATTCTCCGATGGCAAGACGGAATTCGTCACGGACAAATCTTATAATATCTTCGTTGAATTTATCGCCCGCAATCTTGAGCGTTTTGGAAACAACTGTTCCGCCCAGAGAAATTATGGCAATATCCGTTGTCCCGCCTCCGATATCAACTATCAAACTCGCCGAAGGTTCGGTAACGGGCAGATCGGCTCCTAAAGCTGCGGCGGTTGGAGATTCAACTAAGTAAACCTTGGAACAACCGGAGCTTAAGGCGGCATCTTCCACGGATTTTCTTTCAACTTCCGTCAGATTATTTGGTATGGCTATTACTGCCCGCCTGTAACTTAATAAAGGGTTAGTCCTCTGTTTTTTTAAAAGTTCACGCAAATATTCCTGCGTCATTTCAAAATCGGAAATAACGCCGTTTACGAGCGGCCGGATGACGTTAATGTGTCCCGGAGTACGGCCCAGCATCTTCTTGGCCTCTAATCCTATCGCCAAAATTTTGTTGGTTTTATTGTTAATAGCAGCCACAGTTGGCTCATCAATAACAATGCCGCGGTTCTTTAAATAGACCAATGAATTCGCGGTTCCAAGGTCAATTCCTATGTCGCTAAAAAATTTATCTAAAATACCAGCCATTGGAGATTGATAAGAAAATACCACAAAAAAACAGCGGGGGCAAGATAGCATGCGGTTTGATTTCCCACCAACCGTCAAGCTATCCGGCGTTATGATAAAATCTTCAGTGCCTCGGAGAGAGAAACGATCTGCGCATCTTCTTCATTCCTTTTTTTAACTTCTATCTTGTCGCCAGTTTTTGGACTGACTACCAGCCGCCAAGGAATTCCCAAGAGGTCGGCTTCGGCAAATTTCTCTCCGGCGTTCGTATCGCGATCGTCATAGAGAATCTCCACGCCCGCCTTTTGCAATTCTTGATAAATCTTTCCGCCATCAACGCTTCCTAGAGCCAGGAGGTGTGCCTTAAAAGGCGCAACCGTCTCCGGCCAGATTATCCCGTTCTTATCGTTATAAACTTCTACTATGGTTGCCATCAATCGCCCGATACCTATGCCATATGAACCCATCACGACCAATTTTTCTTTTCCGTCTTCGTCACGGAACTTAAAGTTGAAAGCTTCTGAATATTTGGTTCCCAAAGGGAAAATATTACCCACCTCAATCGATTTTTTCTCCTCCACCCCGCCGTCGCATTGGGAGCACTTTCCGCCGGATTTCAGCTTGGAAATCTCTTTGTTTTCCGCATAACCGCATTTTCCGCAGACGAATATCGTGTCTTCGCCGATATCGGCTACAACCTGGAATTCATGCGTATTTTCGGCTGTAAAATCTCCTCCGGCGGCAAGAGTGTAAATCGCCTTCAGGCCACAGCGTTCGAATATCTTGCGGTATGCTAAAGCAACTTTTCCGTAATATTCCAACAAATCTTTTTCCGAAGCGTGGAAACTATAGAGATCTTTCATTAAAAATTCTTTTCCACGCAAAAGTCCTGACTTGGCCCGCGGCTCGTTTCTGAACTTCGTCTGGATCTGATAAACTGCAGCAGGCAAATCTCTATACGAACTTATATTTCTGGCGGCGATGGGGGTCAACAAGTCCTCGTGCGACCAGCCGAGAACAAAATTCGGCTTGTCTTCTTCTTTGCCGAAAACTTCGTAACCGATATCAACGCTCCAACGACCGGTACTTTCCCAATATTTTTTCTCCACGAGCGCCGGCATCTGCAATTCCTCGCCGCCGATAGCGTTCATTTCTTCGCGGATTATATCGGCGATCTTCTGGATAACCCTCCAGCCAAGCGGTAAATAAGTGTAAACACCGGCAGATGTTTTATAAACAAATCCCCCGCGCGTTAAAAGCTTTGCGTTTGTAGCCTCTTCGTCCTTCGGCGCTTCGCGGAGAATTTTTGTGAAAAGTTTGGATTGGAGCATAAATTAAGAGTATCACTAAAATATACCTGCGACAAAATATACTATAGAAACCTTGAAAGGAAAAATATCACGAGCCCGAAGACGGCGCTCAAGGCCGAGATTATCCAAAAACGCATCGTTACCTGCGATTCAGGCCAGCCCTTGGCTTCAAAGTGATGATGCAAGGGCGTGGAAAGGAAAATCTTTTTACCGCGTATTTTTTTGCTCGCAAGTTGGACGATAACGGAAAGCGATTCTACTACCAAGATAATCGCGAAGAATGGCAGGAGAAGTGTTGTGTTGGTAAGCATGGCGATAACGCCGATTGTGATACCGAGCGACATAGAACCGGTATCCCCCATAAAAAATCTTGCCGGATAGATGTTATACCAAAGAAAGGCGAGAAGTGCTCCGACTATTGCCGCACCGAAAGCGGCAAGGTCATAACGATGCAAGATAAAAGCTACCGTAATCAATGCTACGAAAGCGAACAATGCCACGCCGCCGAAAAGACCATCTAAACCATCTGTTTCGTTAGCAGAAAAAGCGCTCGCGAAAATTATGAAAATAAAGATAGGGATATACCAGGCCCCTATTTGAAAATTTCCTATAAGCGGCACGTTGATAACATCCCAGCCGAGCTTGAAGTAGAACCACCAGGCGCCGATGGCGGCAATAATGATATAGATGATAGATTTCTGACGGATTTTGAGGCCGCCACCGGATGCACCGCCAATGCCCCGCGTTCCCAGCCAATCGTCAACAAGCCCCAAGAGCGCCGCGATAAAAAGCGCGATGAGCGGCAAATAGGTTTCGGCACGATTGATAAAATTCAAATATCCCCAAGAACCGGGAAAAAGCCGGGAAGCTATCCAAAAAATTATCGCCAGACCGATAACAGTGGCCCAAATTATAACTCCGCCGGCGGTCGGCGTTCCGGCTTTCTTCTCGTGGAATTTATGGAAAACGGGGGTTTCTTTGTCGCCCCTGATTTGCTTCCTGAAATTTCTTTTATCCAGGAAACTAGACCAGAAAGGAGTTACTATTAGTGCGACAAAAAATGCTATAACGGCAACGATAATAATTCTGACTGTTTCAAATAAAAGCATGGCTTATTTGTAATTATTTTCAAACCAATTTATCAAATTGTGGGTGTCATTGAATCTATCGTCTGACCCTAATACTATAACCAAAATCGGACGTTTTTCGTAGGAAAAGAGCGAGAGCAGATTGCCGCTCGCTTCGTCCGTGAATCCGGTTTTGCCTCCCAAAAAATCGTACTCGCCCGCGAAAATATTGATATTCTTCACGGAAATTTTTCTGCCGGAGTTAAGCTCGGTAATGTATACGGACTTATTCGTTGTGATCTTAAATATTTCCGGATATTGATTATATATCTTCTGAGCTAAACTCAAGAGGTTAAAGGCGGTGGACTGATTGGCCGAAGATAGCCCGACAGAACCGTCATAATTAGTATCGGCTAACCCCCAATTTTTTGCCTGCGCGTTCATTGCTGCCACAAAATCGGTATAACCATAAAAATTTGCGATAGCTGTTGCGGCTTCATTGTTGGATTCCACAAACATCGCCAAGCGCAAATCACCAATAGTAAATCTATCACCAATACCCATATCAGGAGAATAATCCGTTGGGAAATCAGCCTCAGTCAAAGTGGTTGACTGATTTACAGAGATGCCCCGTGAAACGATAACTCCTGTCATTAGCTTCGTGAGGGAGGCTAACGGCCAGCGCATGTTTGGCTTCAGCTCAAAATAAACCTGGCCGCTCAGAAGATCGGCAACCAAAACAGCATGCGCGCTTGTCTGTGGCACGCTACCATTGCCATAGCGATAAAATAACTGCTTAGTCGGATCATTGGATGACTCTACTGCTCCCAGTGATTCGGAAACATTGGCGGAGTTCAAAGCCGGATTAGTATCGTTCTGAAGTGATGATGTCGTTTCGTTCGCAGATATAGAGTCTCCCAATATTTTTTCAAGGATAGACGCGTTATTTGTTTCGGACGGAGTCGCCGATTTCAATCCGCTTTCCGGGATTTTTGAGGGAGATTCTAGAACAAAAATCGGAGGAGCGGATTTTGCGTCCGTCATAAAATTGGCATCGGCCACAGCCGGCGGCTTAGAGAATACCGCACTACGATTGCTGAAAACCACAAGAAGCAATATTATCCCTAAAAATGAAAACTTATGCCAATTTTCGTCCATAATTAATCACGATTCGTACACTGTTCTTAATTTTTTCTCCCTATCAAATCTTTGGATAGCCAGGGTAATCAATTTGTCTATCAATTTTTTATAAGGCAGGCCGCTCGCCTCCCAAAGCTTGGGGTACATGCTGATCTTAGTGAACCCCGGAATAGTATTTATCTCGTTCACTAAAAGTTTGCCATCTTCTTTCAGAAATAAATCAACGCGGGCCATTCCTTCGCAGCATAATGTCTGAAAAGTTTTAACGGCCAGATTACGAACGTTTTCCATTGTTTCCGGAGGCAGGTCGGCCGGGATTTTTAGAATTGCCCCGTTCTCATCCAGATACTTGGCTTCGTAAGAATAAAATTCGTGACCATGCGGAATAACTTCTCCGGCTACCGAAGCCATGGGGCTTTCGTTTCCTAAAACGGAACACTCCAATTCCCTGCCCTGAATATATTCCTCAACGAGGACTTTTGTGTCATAAAGGAATGCGTCGTGAATTGATTCTTTGAATTGGTCGTCATTCCTTACTTTATGCACGCCGACAGACGAACCAAGATTGGCCGGCTTAATGAAAAATGGAGTTCCTAATTGCGCAGCCAGATCTTCGTAACTTAAATGCCTTAAATCGTTTTTTGTAAGGACGGCGAAACGCGCGTGGGGAATACCCGCATCGCGTAAAAGACGCTTCTGCACGTCTTTGTCCATGCCAACAGCGGAACCCAAAACGCTCGCTCCTACAAATGGCACATCGGCTAATTTGAGCATCCCCTGGACAGTCCCATCTTCACCGAAAGTTCCGTGCAGAACCGGGAAAACAACGTCAACGGCCCCAGGAGACACCCTTCCTAAAGAATCAATCCACGTCCGGCCCCCATCTCCGGGAACTAGAGCCAAGCCGCTCTTTACCGGTCCTATCTTAGCTGTTTTGGGGTTTTCCACGTAAGACAAAAATTGCGCCGGAGCGCTAAGATGCCATTTTCCTGTTTTATCTATCCCGGCGAGGGTAACTTCGTACTTATCCTTATCTATAGACTCGTAAACGTTTTTAGCCGACTGCAAAGATACTTCGTGTTCCGTCGACTTGCCGCCGAAAACGATTGCTACTCTGATTTTTCTATTTCTGCGCATTACTCCTATTTATAACGTATAAAGGATATTTAGAAAAGGTATCTCGACGATAAAAAAACCGAATTTAAATACCCGATATATGAAATTTTAAATCCTTATAACTTATTAATTTTCTTTATTAGGGTTCGCGACGTCTGATTCTTTTAACTCAACGGCTTGAACACTCGGGGCCAACCCCTCACCAAGCGGCTGTTCGACGGTGGTCGGAGCAGTCTCCAGGGCGATATTCGTTTCAAAATTTTTCAGAAGTTCCTGGAATTTAGCGTAATCTGGTAACTCCTCCCGTGTTTTCATGCCGAGATGTTTCAGTAAATCAAAAGTAGGCTTATAGAGATATACATTCTGGCGATTGGGATCGGGGAGCCGCTCCACAAGTCCACGCAGAAGCAAGCTGCGCAAAATAAAACTGGAGTTCACGCCGCGCAAGTATTCCAGGCGGCTGCGGGAGATCGGAGCAAAATAGGCAACCAACGCCAAAGCCTCCAAGCTCGCGGGCGACAGATCCTCAGATAATTCTTCTTTGATAAAATCCTCGGCAACTTTATTAAATTCCGATTTGGTCACTAACTGAACTTTGTCCTCATCAACGACAAGCGCAAGTCCCCTCTCCGGACCGTCCAGACGATTTTTAAATTCGCCGACAAGCGACCCGGTTTCTTCTGATTTCAAGTCCAGGATAGCGGAAATTTTTTTGAAAGTTAAGGGCTCGCCGTGAATAAAAAGCAGGGCTTCCAGCTCTCCAAGTTTTTTTTCTAAGTTCTCCATTTTAATTGCCACTTACGGTTTGTTTCTTATTTCTAATTATAATATCAGAAAATCCTTCGTTCTGCTCCAAAAAGATTAATTGCTCTCTGGCGAGGTGAAGGATAGCGAGAAAAGCTATGACGATTTCCGCACGGGATTTCGAGCCCGAGAGCGCCGTAAAACTTGACTCAACAACGGTTTGCAGACGGCCGATAATTTCCTGCATCTTTTCTTCAATACTTACTATTTTTTCCTTGATGGTTTTCGTTTCCTCAACTAAGTCGCCGAAGCTGGAAAAAAGTTTATTGATGGATCCCATAAGGATATCCAGTTCCAGGCCGTCGCCGGGATAGAAAAAACCCGAGCCTGAACCAATTCCCAGCCCTTTAATGGCGAGAAACGGCCTGCCGAACTCGGTATTTTTGGCTCGCCACAGTTTTTCAAGCATCTTTAAAGTCGGGCGTAATTCCTGATAAATTTTCAAACGCCGTTCCAGATCTTTCATTCCAAACTCTTCTTCCTCCGTCAAACTCAGATCGGGCAAAAGGTATTTGGATTTTATAAGAACCAAGCGGCTCGCCACGGAGATAAAATCGGCTATAGTGCGAAGCTTATCAGCCGACTCCCTGCTCCCTTCCATAAGAGTTCGCAGATAATTCAGGAAGTCATCAGTTACCTGAGCCATGCTTATCTGAGTAATTTCCAGCTGCCGCGCTTCAATAAGCTCTAAAAGTTTCTCTAAAGGACCGCTGAATTTCTCTAGTTTAAGTTCGTAGGGCATTAAAATAATCCTTCTCTAATTAGTATTCTTCAGAGCACCCGCCGTATATACGTTTGAGGGATCCCAAAGAAGCCAGCCGCCGTAATAGGCCTCAGAAGAATTAGGTGCCTCTATAAGCGTTGAGGTTGAAGTTATCATTGAGGGCGGCGTGGATATAAAGTTAAGCAAAGAATCATACGTTGCCTGCATTTCTTTTTTGACCATAGCGGCGTCATAAGTTGCCCCCAAATCAAAATCCTGTAACCACGGCCTAAGCTTAGCCCGATAAGGAACGCTCGTTGTAATTGTTCCTGTGGAAGTCGCCGATGTTGAAGAGACGTTTTCTTCAACTTTTTCTCCCGCCTCCAAACGCTGGACGGCATGGTCCATGGAATATTTTATAACTTCATAAGGGTATTTTGCCGGGTTTTGATAACCCAAAAATCCTGTGGCGTAATGCGATGGATAAACCATCGGCGCAACCGCGTCAAAATATTTATAGGCGTCTTCGATCACCTGCCCTATTCCCAAATCGTCGTGATTCACGGTAGTAAGCCCAAAGAGGTCTGCGGACAATTTTGCGTCCGGCATGCTGTCCCTCAGGTATTTAAAAAATCTTCCTATGATAACATGCTTCGGAGTTTTTTGGTCCCAAAAAGGATATTGTATCAGACTTAAATCCCCATCGGAGGCAAAACGAACGTAGTCAAAATTTATTTCGTCGAAACCGCGTGAGAGCGCATCTTTCGCTATCGCAACGTCGTAATCCCAAACTGGTTTCGCCGCCGGGTCCATCCAAGCCAAACCGTGGTTATCCGACCAAACCTTACTCGTGGAAGCATTGTGGAGGGCCCACTCCGGATGTGCTTTGGCCAAAACTGGATCCTGGAAAACGGTAATGCGTCCGATAACGTAAATTCCGGCGTCGTGCAGTTTTTTTATCAAAGCATTAGGCTGCGTAATTTTTACCTGATTATCGGCGCCGCTCCCCTTAACGAGCGGGTCGTCAATAACATAGGAAACATAACCGGAATAATCTTTGATATCTATTACCACTGCGTTTACTTCGGTTTTTTGGGCCAGGTTAATCAGATAATTAACTTTTGGGGCATAGCCTCCGGACCAACCGGTAAGATAAACCCCCTTAATGACATTCGGCGGGTTGACGAGTTGTCGCTGCGGGCCGATATCGTTATTGGAAGATACGCCGTCTAAGACCGTTGATGACGAAGAAGCAGGTCTGTCTGCTTCCGGAATTGGAGGCAGAACGATAATGGAACTAGTAGCTGAGAGGGAAATATTCGCACCATCACTGCCAGGCATAACAGTTACAGTTTCCGGAACTAAGAATAAAAAAGCGGCGGCGAATACCGCACAAATTGCCACTATTACCAATATCTTCATTTATTAAATATAACGGAAAAAAATGCCCGCGGCAAAGATTTCTTGCATAATTATTGCACCAGTGAACTTGGGTTCGTTCGGCAAAAACAAACCTTTTGTTTGTTTTTCCCTCTCTGCCGGGTATAATTGTCATAAATGGCATTAGCACTCTATCGCAAATATCGCCCAAAAAAACTGGAGAATCTTCTCGGACAGGAAACTAACGTCCAAATATTAAAAAATGCCGCCAAAAGCGGTAAGTTGGGACACGCTTATTTGTTTTACGGCCCCCGCGGTACAGGTAAAACCTCCACCGCACGGCTTATAGCTAAACTTTTAAATTGTGAAAAAAGGCGCGACGATGAGAACTTCCGCAAAGTTGGCGAACCATGCAATGAATGCCGCAGCTGCCGGGAAATTGACACCCAAACTTCTTTTGATGTTGTTGAAATCGATGCGGCCTCCAACCGCGGAATAGACGAGATCCGCAATTTGAAAGATGGCATTAGAACCTCTCCCGCCGTAGGCAGTTATAAAGTGTATATCATTGATGAAGTACACATGTTGACCACCGCGGCCTTCAACGCTCTCCTTAAAACCCTGGAAGAACCTCCGGCTCACGCCGTTCTGATCCTCGCTACTACCGAATACGAGAAGCTTCCGGCAACTATAACTTCCCGCGTGCAAAGATTCCTTTTTAAGAAGCAACCAAAGGCGAAAATAATGGAAAAATTGGCGGCGGTAGCCGAGGGAGAGAAGATACAAATAGAAGAGCCTGCCCTGGAACTCATAGCCGCTGTCGCAGAAGGAAGTTTCCGCGACGCCGAATCTCTTCTGGAACAGATAAGTTCTCTGCAAAGTAAAATAGACCTCGCGGCCGTGGAAAGAATCACGGGCCGAACGGGATTGAAAAAGGTGCGGGAACTTGCCGCACTTATCGCAAAACGGGACTTAGGCAATTCCATAAAATATCTCACAGCTCTTAACGAAGAGGGGCATAACTTGACCCAGTTTACCAAAGACCTGATCCATTACTGGCGCAGAGTCCTTGCGCTGAAGATGAGTCCCGGCGTGGAACAGGCTCTCCGAGGAGAACTTATATCCGAAGAGCTTGAGGAGGTTAAAAAATTAGGCGCAACAGTGGATACCCCCTTTATGGTTAAACTTATAAAATCGCTGATAATCGCCTACTCCGAGATGCGCTATTCGCCGTTCGCCGCCGTGCCGCTGGAGGTGGTGTTGATTGAAAACCTGTCCTAAACGCGCGGCACGAATCATTGCGGTATCGCGAGAAACCAAGATGGATAAAAATAAACAATACGAAAATCCCGTTGAACAAGTGATGTTTATCCTTGGATTTAAGCATGATCCGAAATTCAAGACCAGTCTAGAAGCTATGGCTTTCGGTGAAAATCCGGGCGCAAGAAATGCCGCAGAGGAGGCCATGATCTCTAGTGCCATTTCCGCCAATTTTATCGCTCTTTCACATATGATTAAAAATTTGCAAGAAGCAGATTTGACTAGGCAAATGAAGGAGGGGGTTTACAAAATAATCCTAGAAGGGCTTAATGAGAAACATTATGGAGGAAAGTGGTTTGATGCGCGGAAAATAATACCCGAGAATTGGATAAATATGGAAAAATATTCTAATATCTTTGCCCGCGACAATAATGTTTTTTGTTTACCAGAGCCTTATTACAAAATATTATATTGCAACCTACCCTATATGTCGTCAGATTTTGAACGTGAATTAAAAATAGGGCGACTCAAGCGAGAACTTAAAATGGTTACTAATCGATTAGATGACTGCAAAAGGCAGAAACCTATCAAATCTGTCCAAAAGTTGAGATGGCGTAATCAACTCAAAAGACTAAAATCGTGGCGAACTAGACTTCTTGATAATATTAACGATTTAAACGATTGATTAGGGGAAAAATTCACCTCGTCGCCGATATGCTGGTTCCGAGTTCCGCCGCGGGAGCGCTTATGGTTATTCTTCCCGTAGTTGAGGACTGTGATATCGTGTAACCGGTGTCATAGTCCGTAACGCTCGTGTAGTGCGCGCTTGTGGTCGCCGGATCGTATGGAAGTTTCTCCAGGTATACAGAAACAAGGCAGGGCGCAATGTTGTAACTTCCCGCTCCGCTCACCGCCATACGCGACGTAGAAGTTGGCAACGTTCCGGATGAACAGGAAAACTTTCCTTCATTATCCGAGGAATTTTGCCCAACCGCTCCCAAGATGACATTTATATCGGAGATACGCTTGGCATTCCTGCTTTTGGCAATTTGATCCGTGGGATTGATGGCGACTATCGCGAACACTCCGATCATTATTAAAATAGTCATAGTTACCACAAGTTCCAAAAGCGTAAATCCTTCCCGTGAAACGGCATGATTTTTGCTTATTTGCTTAAGGTGAATTTTATATCCCATGTTCTAAGTGTAAAAACCTAAAAGTTTTGGACTTCCTCCCATCCTAAAATAGAAACGGTGGATGTGGCAACCGTGACCTTATAGTTAGTATACGAATTTTGGAAAATTCCTTGTGCCGAGATAACTCTTCCCGTTCCTCCGCTCACAACGGAAACGATCCGGCACGTATCGCTTGCCACGTTAATCGTTTCGTTGCCGGAATAATTAGGATTGGAAGTTAAATCCAAAAGCCCGGTCTCCACACAGGCCCCGGCAAGCGCACGGCTTCTTTCTTTAAAATAGGAGTTCGCGATATTTATGCGATGCAGATATGTTCCCTGCCCCAGCGTTAAAATAATCACCACAACAACGGCAGAGATGATCAAAGCCGAAAGCAGGGCGATATAACCGCCCCTTTGCCGAAGAATTTTGTTTTTAATGTCATTAATCATCTCAAATAAATAGTGTCCGTAATCGTAGTGGAGGCCGACGGGCGGGTTATGTCCGCCGAGAAAACTCCAAGCGTAACTTTTATCGCCTCCGGAGCACTTTGCACGGCAGGCAGGTGTTCAAAAATAAGCTGACTAACATATACCCTGCTTGAGCCCAAGATAATCGCTTGTCCCCCGCCCTCGGAAATAGTGAGGTTCCTGGAGCCTAGGTCAAAAACAATGGGATTGCTTGCGTAATTGTATTTATTTACCGAAAGGACAGTAGAAGTAGTGTTTATCGCGGGCTGATTTATGGTTTGAGCCCCGGTCAACGCCCAAATGATTTTCTGCATCATAAAATTGGATTCGGCATCAACTTCCACGCGATTCACCTGTTGGCTGTTACCGCTCAATATCTGAAAGAATATTACAAGCACCAAGCTGGAAACCAAAGAAAACAGCCCGATATAAATCACTGTTTCAAAAAGCGTAAATCCTGTTTTACTATGGCGTGCTGTTATTTTTTTTATTATTGGTTCCATTATCTATATTTCTTACTCATTATATTTACTTAGAAGTGATTATCCTCAAGGCATCGTTACTGCGGACAGAAACGTAAACAAGGTTGCTTTCGTAATCTATGGCAGTAGCTATGTTGGGGAAATTAAAAGAACTTATCTTGACGATTGCGGCGGGATTCGCAATATTATAAACCTGAAACTCGCTATTCGTATCGGAGGTACCGACAAATCCCAGGTAGTCCCTGACGCGGATTCCAGTTACGTCCGAACCGACATTAATGGAACCAAGGCTGGTAACCGCCGCTGGATTCGTTACATCCAAAATATCAAATCCGTCGTTCGCGCCGTTTGCCCTGCCCAAATAATATTTGGTTCCGACCAAATATCCGCTCAAACCATCGTAAGATCCTGGCGCGTCAAATCCCCCGATTTCAGTTATAGAAGCCGGATTCGTAACATCCAATATCGTAAGCTCACCATTATCCGCTGAGGTCGCGAGGTATGCCGTATTACCACTTACGTAAATGGAATTGACGTCCGCGCCCAGCTCAAAACTTCCAATCTCTGACGGAGCGATAGGATTGCTTACATCAATCACATGGAATTCCGGTCCTGTGGCCGTCTTCGTACCTATATATATCTTATTGTTGCTATAAAATATGGTATTGCCTACGCCACCGCTTCCAGAAACTCCGGGCAATGTATATGAAGCTACGAGAAAAGGAGCTGATCCGTTTGATATATCAATTACCTGCAACTGAGAAGTTGTTTTATTATTCGCCACGTAAGCATAATTGCCAGCAGCATCTATTGCGTTTAAACCGGGACCGGTATCAAGATTAGAAACGATATATGGCGCCTGGCCATTCGTGGCATTCACCACGAAAAAGTCTGGCTTGGTCTGGGCCGAAGCCACCGCTGTCATATAAATAATGCCGTTGATAACGTCCAGTCCGGTAGCCGATTCTCCCGGGCCCAAGTCTATTGACCCAAGAGTCTGAGGATTGGTCCAATCACCGCCCACTCCTCCTCCGCCGCTATCGCCACCGGAAGACTGTATTCCGTACCAATTCGTTACCAGGGTTGCCAATTCGACGTTCTGAACGCGCTGCGGGTCAGTTTGCCAGCTGACCTTACTGGTAACTTGTTTTGTGCTCGTGCTGATGTTTGTTACGGTTATTTCTTCAAGGAATTCGCTCTCGGTGCTGGAAGAAGATGCTAAACCGTTAAAATTGTAACGCGCACTCGCCACCACTGATTCCAAATTTTTCTGAGCCAAACGCAGGGCCTGATTACTTTCGGCGCTGTCCAAAGAAAGCGATTGCCCGCCGAATATCACAAGCACCGCGCTCATAAGCGCGACAGTAAGAACAACTAAAGCAATTAATATCTCCAGTGTTGACTGGCCCTTTTGATCATAGAACGGCAACCATAGAGCATGGAATAATTTAAAGCGCTCCACCCCATGTTCCATGTTCTGTGTCCTATGTTCTATGTTCTGTGTTTTATGTTCCATATTATATATTCGTTCACCAGTTTATCCTTCCTTCTCCATTCACACTCACGCTAAACCCTCCCGTGTTGTTATAAAAAGCCATGGTTCCGGAAACATTGGAGCTGCCGTTAATGGCGCTGAAAACTATCTCTGACGGCCCGCTCAGGGAAATTCCGCCAGCCCTATTGAAGACCTCGTCAAAATCCGCGTTGCGCGCGGCATAAGAGTTCCCCTGGAAAACAGTATAGCTGGCGTCCGTAATATAAAGTCCGTGGTTAGCCTGATTATAATTATCAAGCGCCAAGCTTCTTGCCCGATGAAGCAGATTAACAATGGAATCACGCTCGGAAACCAAAACCTGGCTGGCATAGAACTGATAGCCTATTTGCAAAACGTAACCGAATATTATTGCAAGCAAAGCTATCACAACCACCAATTCAATAAGCGTAAATCCCCTTTCGTTGGTCATCAATAAATAGTTTTAGCTGACTCCCTGGGTAATAGTATAGATAGGCGTGATGATGGAAACAGCTACAAAACCAACAATAAGACCCATAAGCAGAAGCAAGAGCGGCTCTATAAGTGCAGTCAGATTTTGGATTTTGAGTTCGGCTTCCTCGCGGTAATAGTCGGCGAGATAAGACAAGTTGTCCTCCAAATTTCCGGTATTCTCTCCTATCTCAATAAGTCCGGACAAGAGCATGGGAAAAATCGCTTTATGCACGGAAAGATATTGGGCCAGCTGCTCGCCCTTTTTTATCTCGCTGGCGGCTTTATTCAGCGAGCTCTGGTAGACAAGATTACCGAAAGTGTCGGCGGTGATATTCACCGCTTCAACTATTTTAATCCCACCCCGCAAGAGCACAGCAAGAATCCTTGTGAAATTGGCCATATTAACATCCACGATAAGCGGAGAAAATACAGGCAGAAAGAGCAACAGTCTGTCAAAGAGATAATGGACCGGACGCACGAGAAAAAGAAGTTTAATGCCGATAAAAAATATTATAATGCCTACAATTAGGTACACACCGTTAGCTATCAAAAATTCCGATGTGGCTATCAGTATGCGCGTGGTAATCGGCAGTTGTACGTGCAAACCCGTAAATATCGGCAAAATTTTGGGGAATGCGAAAAACACGAGAAATGAAGTAAGGGCCACGGTGGCCATCATAACTATTATCGGATAGATCATGGCTGAACGTATTTTATTCTTCAAATCGTTGGACTTCTTAAGTTCGTCCGAAAGATAAGAAAGGTTGGTGGCCAAAGTTCCGCTTGTCTCGCCAACGCGGACGATGTTGACAAAAAATTTATCAAAGACATCGGAAAAATTCGCCAAACTGTTCGCCAAAAATTGCCCGTTAGATACGTCCGTGCTTATCTTATCTATTATGGAAGCCAGGTATCTTGAGGATGTTTGCTTGCGTATCATTTTCAATCCTTCCAAAATCGGCAGGCCTGCTTTAATAACTATAGAAAGATGCCGGGCAAAATTAATCTTGTCCTGGATGGAGACGGTGTGAAACAGCCTTCGGAATAAGATCGGACTATTACTCATGGATTATCCTTAAAATTTCTTCTATGGACGTCTGACCCTTCAGGGCTTTCTCCACTCCGTCCTTAATCATAGTCGTCATGCCATTCTTAACGGCAGCTTCTTTTATTTGACCGGCGTTACCCCTCGTCATAATAAGCTGCCTCACTTCATCGTTAACCTCCAATACCTCGCGGATGCCCATTCTGCCCCTATAGCCAGTGTTGCCGCATTCATCGCAGCCCTTCGGGGCGTAGAAAACGCGGTCACTTTCCCCTATCTCGGGAATAAGCTCGGCAACGCTTTTCGCTTCGCTTACCGAGAGAACCTTTTTTATTTTGCATTTTTGGCAAAGCGTTCGCACCAAGCGCTGGCCGATAGCGATGTTTACGGTTGAAGCAACAAGGAACGGTGGCACACCCATGTCCATCAGACGCGGGAATGTTGTCGCCGCATCGTTCGTGTGTAAAGTGGAAAGCACGAGATGGCCCGTTAGCGCCGCCTGCACCGAGATACCCGCAGTCTCCGTGTCTCTAATTTCTCCGACCATAATAACGTTCGGGTCTTGGCGGAGGATGGAACGCAGGCCGTTCGCGAACGTAAGCCCCGCAGTTTCGTTTATCTGTATCTGCGTTGTTCCCTCCAAGGAATATTCTATCGGGTCTTCAATTGTGATAATTGAAGCTGTGGAGCTATTTAATCGTTTTAAAATCGTATAAAGCGTAGTGGTTTTCCCGGAACCGGTCGGACCGTTAGCAAGAATCATGCCGTAGGGCTTATCTATGGCCGCTTCTATCTTTTTAAGATCCACGTCTTGAAAACCAAGGTCTTCAAGTCCGAAATTTTGCGTCTCGGCAAGCACGCGCATAATGGCGTTCTCGCCGTAATATGTGGGCATAACGGAAACACGCACGTCTACGTCTCCGAAATCCTCGATCTTCACTTTCAGGCGTCCGTCCTGTGGCAGAAAATGTTCGTCGGTGCGCAGACCGGAGAGAACCTTGATGCGAGATATGACCTCCTGGTTCAATTCTTCACTGATAACTAATTTTTGGAATACATCTTGAAGAAGTCCGTCAATTCTGAAGCGCAAACGCGTCCCCTTTTTGGTAGGTTCTATGTGAATGTCCGATGCCTTGGTGCTGTAGGCATATTCCACGAGCAAGTCCACAAGATTAATAACGGAAATCTTCTCAAACGGCTGAACAAGCTGGGTTTCAATAAAAGATCTCAACGATTTGATATCGCGCATAATTTTATTATATCATACTAAAGCAGTTTTATTGGATAAAATCTCTTGCCGGATCATCTAATGGTAGGATAATGGACTCTGAATCCATTCATCTTGGTTCGAATCCAAGTCCGGCAGCTACGAGAGGCGCAGTATCGAGGGTGATGCGAGAGCATCAAATCCTCGCCGAACTGCACTCGTTATCTCCGCACCGTAAATAGCATAACTGCTGAGCGCAGCATTCAGAACAAAAACCGCCGATTACTCGGCGATTTTTGTTTTCGATAGTGTCCCTAAAATTGGTGGTTAAATATTGAATGCGAGATTTTCCGGGTTGACGCCGTATTCCTTCGCCCTCTTTTTTATCTCCTCGTTCACATATGGCATCAACGATTCCGACTTAATATTCGGAAGCACATCCGCCATAAACCGCTGTATCGCGCTTTCAAATATCCGTTTTCCACGATCGTCAAGTTTTGATTCATCGAAACCAGCTTGCTGGAATTGTGTCGCATATTGTTTGTCGGCAGCAGGAATCAAATCGCTAAATATCTCGCGCATCGTCCTTCCACCTCTTGGTTGTATATCGGGATTGCGGCTCAAAACATCCATCGCGGTACCTTGCCAAACATCACGAAGGAATTTCGCCCGCACCGCATTGAAAGAGGTATTCTTATCGCCCGCACGGCTGAACTTTTGGTTTTGATATTCGGAAGGCTCCTCGGCTGCTCCCACGCCGCTAGCGGCTTCAGCGACGAGTGGCGGTAACGGCCTGCCCTTGAGCCACTCCGGATTTTCATCTGAGATCTTTTGAAGCAATTCTGCTATTTTCGATCCGTTCTCTTTATCCGAGTAAAAAACCATTCTATCCAAGCGCCGAGCATCGGACTTGGTTGGTTTCTGTAGCGAGAAATCGATCATCTTGAAGTAGTAGGGAACTTTCTCGCTCTGAGCGAGTTCGGCAAATTTCTTCGCGAGTTGCGGCAATATTTCCTTCGGCGGATTCAAATAAAGCCGAACTTCGATTTTTGCCGCCTCATAGGTATAACCATCCTTGCGGTGGCTATGAAAATGCAGAAACGGATTGTTGCGCATTCCCTCTTCGCCAAGGCCATCTTGATATGAAACTGCGGATATTTCGTTGAGGTCAGGATATTTTCTATAGAGATCTCTCAACTCCTTGCTGCTTTTCGGTCTCGGTAAAGTTTCTATAAGATCGAATGTCTTTTTAAGTGCCGGACGCTTCGCCAAAACGCGCTCCTTGTTCGCACTCATGTTTTCCCGCCATGATCCGTAAAAACCGAGCAGTAATTCCTCGTAATCCTTAGGGTCAGCATCTTTCTCTGCCTCCATCGCCTTGGCAGTCGGTGATTCAATATCGTCGGATAGTTCTCTCGACGTGAGAAATTGATAGAACTGATTTTCGCCAACAACAAACTGCGCTTTCTCTTTTTTTCGATATTCCTCAAATGCGGTGAATGCTGACTGCATCGATTTCACGTCAGCGACACCGTACTCTCGCTTGAGGCGGTCAAAAAGATTTTCTGGTTTCTTTTCGGTTTCAATCCCAAGGTCTTTTTTAATCGCCTGCAATTTTTCTGTAGCCGCAGCATCTGATTGTTTTCTTTTCTCTTCCTGCTGTCGGGTTCGTGCTTCAGCAACCAATTTTTTACTCTCATCCTCACCCAACGTGCCAACCGCCCGATTGCGCAAGCGTTGCAGTTTTTCTTTGATCTGAAAACCTCCCCAATATTGATCAACGCCCTGCTTTTTATACCACTCACGCTGCGATGCCACGTACGCTTCAATGTTTCCTTTATACCCCTCGGCAAGATCGAAAAACTCAGGAGATTGTTTCATCTCTTCGGGAATATTGCTCCATAACGCCCCGATTTCTTCGGTGTCGGCGGCGATCATTTTTTCTACGGGCTCTCTTTGCGGAGCTTCAAACTCTTCGGAAGCTTTCCCTTTCATGGCATCCTCGTTTTCGACGCCCGCCATCTTTTGATTTTGAGGGTTTTCGAAGCTCATATTATTGAAATCATTTTATCAATTTTGAGACATTTAGTAAAGCTCTACCGGACAATTTTTATAACCTTATTTGCGATTACAAGTTTGTCCTTCAACATCCCCAGTAACTCGCGCTTCTCCGTCGGTGTCCCTTCGTTGAGGACATACGTTGCGTAACTTCTCGCATTAAATTCAATTTCTTGCTGCACCGCTTTTTTCTGCCCGAGGAAAACTTTAGTGAATTTGCCGATCCGATGCATTTCTTCGTCGAACCGTTTTCTGATATCGGTCTCGTTGATATCCATCTGACCAATAATTTCGATGAGTTGTTTGATCAGTTCTTCCTCGCGCAGATACTGATTTTTGCAATGGAGGTTTTTTGAGCGACTGCACCCGTAGTAAACGTAGCGCACGGTCTGTCCGGTAGTTTTCAGTGTTTTGAATTTTTCCTCGGCGGTGATGCCGGAACCGCAGAGGCCGCACGTCATCAATTTCGTGAAGGCGAATTCCTTACTCTCACCGCGGACGATTTTGTCGCGCTTGATCCATTCCTGCGCTTTTTCATAAACCTCTCGTGTGATAAGCGGCTGGTGTTTTCCCGTGTACCAGTTCCCGCTTCCGGCGGGATATTCATATACGCCGTAATAAAATGTCGTTTCAAGTAACCGATAAATATTCCCAAGCGTGAGCGGCTTGTTACTCGTTACGCTCCGGAAATTCATGTCGAACTTGAGCCAGTGATAAAGTTTACGGCCAGACCAATGTTCGTAGGCGACTTTTTCAAACATCTGCTTTACGATGGGCGCACGCTCAGGGTCGACAAGCACGTGGCCCTTTCTATCCATACGTTTCTCGTTCAGATATCCGGTCGGCGCAGGTGCGGGCCAGAGGCCCATCTCGCAGCGCATCCGAAGGCCGCGCTTCACGTTCACGCTTTTCTGGTCGTTTTCCAGTTTCCCTTGAGCGCCAAGAATCATAAGCAAGAACTTCTCGCTTGGCGAATTTGTAAATCGTTGGCCGAAGGTTCGTACCTCGATCAATAATTTCTGATCCATGAGATCAACGAGCGACCCTAAGTCCCCCGCGTTGCGACTCAACCTGTCCGGTGCCCAAGTAAGTATTCCCGTATATCTGCCACTGCGGAGGTCCTTAATAATTTCATTGAAGACGGGCCGCTGGCCGGAATCCTTCGCGGAGTGTGACTCGCGCCGGATGTCGACAATCTCCAGCCCGTCGCGCTCGGCGATCTGCAGCATCTCCTTCACTTGGCTGTCTATGCTCAAGGCTTGCTTCTCGTCCTGCTCGGTGCTTTTCCTTGCATACAGCACGTATTTGACCTTTATCTCTGCCGGGATTGCTGCGGGGGCTCCCGGTCCCTTGGCCCCCATGGTTTGGATAGTCATACCCAAAGGGAGCCGCCGATCCCCGAGGAAGTCCAGACCCTCGCTACAAGGCCACGAAGCTCCCGATAAGGCAAATGAGACACGGCGCAATACCCCTTAAAAGTGTCTCATTTATCTCATTTGCCCAAAAACCCCTTATTTTATAGGCATCGATTTTTCCAAATGAGACACCGATCTGTCCCACCGAGACACTCGTTTTTGTGTCTCAAGTTTTCCATTTCGGACACGTCCGAAATGGCCTTCCAGTGTCCGATTTATCCGAAATGGCCCTCGTGGAACACCCGAAATGGAACACGAAAACACGCCCCATTGAGTCCCATTTGTTCTATTTGGCACGGCGGAATGGCGCACGAAAAAGTGCCTATGCCGTGTGCCATTTGTGCCATTTTCCCTCAAAATGTTACACGTCAAAGCTGTGTAACATTTGTAACATTTTGGAGCGTTGCATTAGAGATGTTGCATTTCGGATCCCCTAAAAATCCTTATTTTTCAAGCCCTAGTCAGTTACCCCGTCCCGAAAGCGTCGTTTCCCAAATGTTACACATCGCGCTGCATTTGTTGCATGTTGCATTTTGGACAGCGTCCGAAATCCCCTTTTTATAGTGTCTAAAATGTCGGGTAATGTAAGTCAGATGGTACAGCTTCGCTATCATGAAAAGCATGTACCACATCAATCAAATACCGTCGGAGCGGCAAATCAAGAAATTCATTCGCCGTACTGTGTTCGGGAAGAACGTGTTCTGTCCCGTGTGCCGGTCTCGAAAG
>JAGXBC010000011.1 GCA_018971305.1 Patescibacteria group bacterium
GTCCCGCCCGCACCGTCCGCGTCGATGTAGGTCCCGGTAATCGGCGTCGCGCTCAAGTTGGTGCCCACCCACGGGCGGTTCACCCCGTCCGAAAAGACGAGATCGCCGCCCAGTTGCGTCATGTAGTACCGGGTGGTGACATTGGTCCCCGTTCCGTCATCGGCCGCCATCGTCACGCCAACCGGCGTCACGTCGGTTTGCGTGACGAAATTGAGGCCGGAGCACCGATAGAGTTTTCCCCGGACCGCCATGAAGTAGAGGTGGGTCCCGTCGGCCTGGGCGAAGCTGTAGAGCGCGGTCCGGGCTCCGTCGTTTGACGGCGGCCCCGGCTCTTGGGTGAACCCCGTGCGCTGGTAGAACCCGTTGGCCACATTCGGGTCCACCAGATACCCGTTGCTGGCGTTGACGAGCTTGTCCGGCTGATCGTCCAGCGGGTCGGTCGTGTCGATCACGCCCGTCCACGGTCCGGAGGTCAGCACTTGCGGGGCGGCCATCAAGCCACCCCGGGAGACGCCGCTAGTGTCCCCAGGTCACCCAGTAGCCGTTTGGTCCGTAGGTGGCATCGAGCCACGCTTTGGTCGGACAGTGCGGGTAGCCGAGGGACAAGACCAAGCCGCCAGCCCCGGGCCCGAGCCGGATGTGGACTCCGCACGGCCCGAGTTGCGCGGCCGGTTTCGGCGCGGTCGGGGAGCTGCACGCGGCCAGCACCAAGAGCCCGGTCACCACGAGAAAGCGTCGCATACGCCAAGGATGCGGCCCGATCCGGGATCGCGGTAGCGAAGAGAGCCCGAATCATGGCCGGAGGAAGGGATAAGGGACCACCCCGTCCGGGACGCGACGGGGCGCGACCTGCCCCGTCATCGGGCCCGGTCGGTGTTGCGTCACCGCTGGGGGATTCGCGGTCCGCGCTGGGCCAGCGGGAGCCAAGGCCGTCACCCCGGGCCGAGCGAACTGGCCGCCGGACTGGAGGTTGGCGGGGGCGTTGCCCATCCCGAACCCGTGCGTGGGCATCGCGTTCGGCAACGGGACGGTCGTGGCCGGGATCGTGGGCTTGAGCGGATTCACCCACGACGGGGGGGCCCCGGGCGACGAGGGCCCGACCGGCAGTCCCGGTTGGGTGAACTGGGCGGCGAGCACGTCGAAGGGGTTGTTCACGCCCCGGCCCCGGCCCCGTCGCCCGCGTCCGCCGAAGTCTCCGGCGGTACCACGGTAATGACCCCGTTAGCATACCTCGGCTGCCACGCGCCGTAGTCCACCCCGTCGTCCGGCAAGCCGCCGAGGACGCAGGCCGTCAGGAAGACCGTTGCCCGCAGGTGGATGGCCTGCGCCTGCGCGACGAACTGCTCATATTCGGCGCGCTGGCGTAGGGAGAGCGTTACCGTGATCGGGGTAGCCATTAGGTCCCCACCATGACCTTGCGGTCCACGCCCCCGGAGTCCTTGATGATGATATAGCCCGCCGAGGTCGCCGGGGTGGCGACGAAGGCGTTGCCGACCTGGAAGGCTTTCCCGCTAGCGACGATGACGGTTTGCGTGTTGTCAATCGTGAGGGCCGCGACGTTGTTCGTCCCGAACATCAGCGACTGATTGGTCCGTGTCCCGATAGCACCCCCCGAAAAGCCCGCGACCCCAAACACGGTCGAGTTGTAGGACTCCAAGAGATCCAACCGGATTCCCCCGTTGCCGTCTTGGATCGTCAGCCCGTCGACCCCCGCGACCGGGAAGGTCCCGGTCTCCAGGGTCATCGAGTAGGTATAGACGGCCGGCGACCCGATCCCGTGCGGCCCGAAGACGAGTTGCGTCCGGCCAGCCACCCCGCTCGACGGGGACATGCGGAAGACGTCGCCCCCGGCCCCGGCGGCAAGGGTCCAGTCATAGGCGAGCACGAAGTCCGCGTTGGCGATGTCCACTCCCACCGCCCATTTCGGCGCCCCCGTGATCTGGTAGGTCACGGACGGGAAATTCGTGGTGTCCGTGCCCGCTTTATTGAGGATGATCCCGCCATAGGCGCTGCCGTTAAACGGTTCGGCCGTCACCGTCAGCGCCGGGGACACGGGAAAGTTGAACACGCCCGCCCCGAACGTTCCCGTCGTGACCTGAGAGGCGGGGACCGCCAGCCCGACGAGCAACTGCGTCCGCAATTGGGCGATGGTCGCCTTGCGGGTGTTGGCATTCGCATCATCGACCGCCAGCACCGCCAAATCCGTCAGGTTCGCGGCTAGTACCGCCGAGAGACTACTAATCGTCGTCGTCGCCATCGGTTAGCCCTTCCCGGTCGTGGTAAGGTCCGCCCCCAGATCGCTCACCAAGAGCACGCCCGTGTCCGTCACGAGGAGGACGCCAATGCCTT
>JAGXBC010000012.1 GCA_018971305.1 Patescibacteria group bacterium
TTATCGGGATGGTTGTCGTTTCAGCAACTGTGTTTGAACTGGTGTCGGCCGGAGTGTTTCCTCCGATGGCAGAACTGATAATTCCGATGACGATTATCGTCAGGATGACCGACCGTAATGTATCATGACCTTTGCAACACCCTTGGGTATAATTGCAAACAATATGGCATATTCAACAAACCCTAATCTTCCAAAGGTCAGAAGAGAAGCGGTGCATCTGGTGAAGTGTGAAAAGTGGTCGATACGCAGGGTAGCAAAGCATTTTGGGTGGCATCCAAGCACGGTCTCAAGGTGGTGCAGGAACCCTCTGGCTACAGGTTGGAGTGTCATACCGACTAAATCATCGAGGCCAAAAACAAGTCCAAATGCTTTGAAGAAAGAGGTTGTGGAAGCCATCATTCAGAAAAGAATTGGACGAAGAAGATGCGGACAAGTCATACACGCGGAACTCGAAAGAGAGGGTATGCAAGTCAGTTTGCCGTCTGTTCAGCGAACACTCGGTCGACTTGGGTTTTTGAAGAAACGATCTCCGTGGAAAAGACCACATGATTCAACCCCGAGACCGGTTGCCATGTATTCAGGGGCTTTGGTGCAAATTGATACCATCCACCTCATGCTACCGAACAACGAAAGGATGTATGTTTACACCCTCATTGACCTGTTTTCACGCTGGGCATACGCTGAAGTGACGGAAGGAATCTCTGCTCAGGCAAGTGTTGAGTTTGTCGATAGAGCAACTGCCATTGCTCCATTTCAATTCGAGATGATTCAAAGTGATCATGGACCGGAGTTTTCCATCTGGTTCACTCACGGTCTCAAAACGAGAAACATCGCTCACCGACACTCTAGAGTCAGACAATCCAATGACAATGCTCATGTCGAAAGATTCAATCGAACCATACAAGAAGAATGTTTGGATCACACAGCAAACACATTGGAAAATTTCAAAATCGAAATTCCAAAATATTTAAAATACTACAATACCGAAAGATTACACATGGGAATCAATTACCAAACACCACAGGAAGTGTTGCAAAGGTCTTGATTATTTACTTTAATTACAAAACTCCTCTTTTTAATATAAAATGATAAAGGCGCCGCCAGGCGCCGAATATCATGAAAACGGTCATCAAGATATATGATAACACACTCGCAAAGGTAAAGTTTTTCATCAAACAATCAAATCTCAAAATCTCCAAAAGCACAGGTCGACCTTTAACAATCAAACCAGAGGAAACAATCGCGCTCTCGCTCTTCAAGCACTCACAGGGTATCGAAACCAAGAAATCAGTCTGGCAGATATTCAACCTCAAATGCAGTTACAAGACCATGGTCGTGAATATGAACAAGCTAGCAGTCTGGGCGCTCGTCATCTTTCAGGTAATACTCAGATGGAATCAAAAACATTCTCATCCAGTTAAGCATACTGACTCAACCGATATTCCCGTATGTCTTCCTAAAAACGGCAGGCACCACCAAACCATGAAAGAACTCGCAACCTGGGCACACGGCCCAAAAGGCTGGTATTACGGGCTTAAAATGAGCTTGACCGCCGATCTCAACAGAAACGTCCTTGCCGTCAGGTTCTCCTCGGGCAACTCCGACGACAGACAGACATTCAAGAAAATGAATGCCGATATGACGGGAATATTCGTGGCTGACGCAGGGTATATATCAAAAGACTTGGAACGTGACTTCTACATTGAAAACAAGCGGATACTCTTCGCCAAACCCAGAGCCAATATGAAAAGGATCGCTACTGAATTCCAAACTAGACTGTATGGCACACGAATGCAAATCGAGCTTAATTTCAGGAATCTAAAAATGTTCTACGGACTGGAGACTTCGCTTCCACGATCGATCGACGGTTACCTTGGAAACTATTCGTACTCACTCCTCGCGTATGTGCTCGCGTAGGAAAATTGCTTGATGAAAAACCAATCATTGCTGAAACGTCCTGAATTAATTGAAGGACGGGGTTTTGGTGTGGGCGGAAAATGAGGAGAAAGAGGAGTTTTGTAATTCAAAGTATTTAACGTCTCCGTGTGGTATAGGATAAGTTGTGAATGATTAAGAAGCTGAAACCGCCGGACTCGCGATTGCGAGTCCGGCGGTTTTCTGTCGTCTTTTCGC
>JAGXBC010000001.1 GCA_018971305.1 Patescibacteria group bacterium
TAGATATTCGAGCCGCTCGTCGTCCACTGGGAGCTGTTCGGCCACGCGGTATTACACGTGCCTCCGAGACAAAGACCGGTTGAACTTACATTGCCAGCAACTTCCAGTTTTGTAGAGGGAGAGCTGTCACCGATGCCGACGTTGCCGCCGTTGGGGTTCAAAAGTATGGCATAGTTTAAAGCATAATTAGTAGAATTCCTTGCCTGAATCCAACCGGCAGGAACCGAGCCCGCGCTGCCGAAATCAATGCTCGCGGCCGCCGCTCCTCCGCTCACACGCAGAGCTGTTTCTGTAAGAGAACTTCCGGCTGCTGTTGGGAGGGCGTTGGTTCCGCCGTCAGCCCAAACGGTGCCTGCCGGAAAATCAACATAGTTTATCACATTGGCAGTTCGACTAACACGCATAGCAATGCTCTGGCCGGCACCTGCATCATTCAACGCTGCTAGCAGAAAAACATTGGTGGTAGTGGCTGAGCCGGTATCAGCATACATCTGCCACAATTTAGCATCGGTACCACCACCATCGCCTTTGAAATATACTTTTGGATATCGCGGCGCTTCAATGTTTACAGCGCTTTCACCGCTCGATGTATAAACGTTCAATGCGGAAGCAGCGGTTGTTGTTCCGATGCCGACGTTGCCGGAGGAATCAATCACCATTCTGGTGGAGCTGGCAAACGTGTCGCGGAAACCGATTCCCCCGACGGGGAACTCGGTGCCACCTTGACCGATGATCCAACCCCTGTCTCCGCCAATAAATCCAATCGCTTCCCCATTGGTTGTGTTGCCCGAGACAGACAAATCAGTTGAGCCTATCAGATTCGGTCTATTTATCATCACGCCGTTTTGGAAGTACCCCCCGCCGTAGACGTTAAGTCCTCCGGAGACGGGCAGTGTTCCAGCGGTACTCGTGTTTACTCCCAATCCCGAGGGGAAATAATAGTTGCCGCCATTGAAGAGACCGGCGGTTACGTTAGCTGCCGCAACAGTTCCTGCAAAGGTTCCGACAAGCGAACCGGCTGCCGTGATGTTGCCTGTGGCGTAGATGTTGCCGGTAGTTTGAGCGGTGGTAGTTCCGACTCCAAGGCCACCGGAGCCAATATTGATTGCCGAAGCTCCCGGCTGGGTGATAAGCGAGTTGCCGAGGGTTGTTCCGGCAGACCAGAGAGGAACGGAGTTCGTGGTTCCGGAGCCGCCTGGTACGGATTCCCAGCTTACTCCGTTCGTGGCTGTGGATGAAGCCATTAGGGCTTTGTTGTTTGCGCCTACTGCGAGGGCGGCCCAGCTGCCGTTACCGACAACAAGATTGCCTTTGGTTGGGGCAAGAGTAGCGATCTGGATTATGTCCGAATCATATTGGAAGGTGTGGGTTGAACCGCTGGAGGTGATATTGAAACCGCTGCCGCTGGAGGTGGCAAACGTCTGCGATGCGCCGGAGAGTCCGTTAAGGGAGGTTATGCCGCCGCCGCAACCGGTACAACTTCCAACCGTAAGGGCTCCGGAAACAAAGGCAGTTCCCTGAACAGTTAAAGTTGACGCCGCGGATGTCGTGGCAATAGCAAGGTTTCCGGTTGTGCCTATTATTCTCATGTCTTCCGTGAACGCTGCATCGCCGGTCGCATGCCTCGTAGCGAAAGCAAGGTCTCCGGTTGAACTTGCCGTGCCATTATTAACAAGGCCTTTAATGCCGGCGAATTGCCAGGCACTATTAGCACCGCCATCGGCGGCAAAGATAATCTGACCACCATTGCCAGCTACGGATCCTGTATCTGCGATCAACAGAGTTCCCGGCTGCGGACCGGTCGTATTAATCGCTGCTGTCGTTTCACCTGTCGCTCCAGAAATAGTTAACTGGGAGTTAGGTGCTGTCGTCCCGATGCCGACGTTGCCGCTGGAAGCAATACGCATTCTCTCAAGCCAGGAATTTGAGCCATAGTTCCAGAAGGTCAAAGCTCCCTGCGAATTCTGGATTACATTGGCATCCGTAGCCGTATGGTCATTTAACCTAATATTAGGACCGGTAAGAATCCCGGATCCGGAAGAATTACGATCAATATAAAGCTCGGTCTGAGCATTTCCGGAAGAGTTGCCGTTAATATATATACCAGTATTGGCAGTATCATCTATCTGGAGCCTCCCTAATGACGCGGTAGTCGTTCCCACGCCCAATCCCGACTGGAAATAATAATTAGCGGCGTCGGAGAAGGTGCCGGCGGTTACGTTTGAGGCGGGAACAGTGCCGCCCAAATTAGTACCGGTAATAATTCCTGTGGCTAAAATATTTCCTCCGCTCTGCGGAGTAGTAGTCCCCACGGCAATACCGCTTGCCTTAAGGTCCAAGGTTGTAAAAATCGGACCGTTCACATAAAGAGACCCATTCGTGGGCGGAGTACCGACTCCAGAAATTGTTCCGGTAGCCGTGCCCTGCTGGCTAGTAAGGGCAAGGTTGCTACCGATAGTCACGCTGCCATCACTGCGAACTATGAAGAGCGGACCGGTATTCAGGTTAAGAACTTTGATTGCGAAATAGCCATTCGTTGTGGAAGTGCCAACGATAAGAAGTTTTGTATCCGTCTGCGTGCTGGAAGTTCCTATAGCAAGATTATTATTGGTCGTATCAATGTTAATAGCGGAACAATTCTGCCCGGGCGAGCAAGTTTGAGCGAAAGAGAAATTTGTAGGCAGCAAGGAATAGGCAGTAAAGAGTAAAAATACTGCGGATAAAGATATAAATAGCAGCGAAGTTTTATTGATTGAAGTTCTGATGATTTTGAGCGACTGCTTAAAAGCGGTCGGCTCATTAACCAGTTTATTCGTAAACTCTTTATAAAACTTTTTCATTTTAGAGAACCGCGAAATTACAACTCTCCTTTGTATTGATTATACCAAAACAGCCCAGACGCTACCGGACGGGGCTGTGGATAAGATTCTATATTTTTAAGGGAAACCAGTATCTTATTTTGATCCAGGAGGAGGAGTGGTGGGACCCTGAAACGCATTCGTATTCGTGTTGGTGTTTGTGTTTGTCTTTGTATTTGTGTTGGTATTTGTGTTTGTGGGAATTCCCTGGTTAACTGGTTGTGCCTGTTTCAACGCAGACGGGTTGGCAAGAGCTTGTGCGAGTTGGCTGTCGTTCCTTAGGCTCGTCCAAAGAACAATCTCCTTAGGATTCAAATAAACCTCATCAACCGGACCCCAAAACGCACTTGCAAACGGGGCTACTCCCAATTGAGCTTGGTTCTGTTGATCAACAGTCCTTTGTAAAAACCAGACGTTCTTCATCCTTGGCCACGGGAACCAATCCAATTTCCCGAAATAGATATCACCAGTTGATAAATAAACAGCGGAAAATTCCGAAGGTCCGGCGGGATTTTTGGGTGCAAGATATTTTATTCCGAGCCAAACACCCACACCAATAAATACTACCACTACTAATATAAGAACTGATATTAATTTTTTAGGTAACATATTATTTAATTTATTTGATTATAATTTATTTATTTCGATTATTTATTACTGTGGCCTGGGAGCAACGAATATGCTTCCTACGGGACCGCTATTCGGGCCTCCACATAATTTACAATAATAAATAAATTTTGCAACATCTGGTGCCTGTATATGAATCGTCTTAGTGGTTCCCTTCCGGATAACTACTCCGTCATAACCAAAATCTGGTTGCGTGAAATCATAATCCTTATCAACCGCCGTAATATTCAAAACGATTTGGTCGTTAAGATAAACGTTCAATATATCCGGAGTAAATTTGTCGCCATCGGCTGTTACATTAAAGTTACGGTAGCTTGTGGTGTTAGACATATTTGCCGGAGCCACATTAGTCGGCACAGCCACACCCTGCGGCACGTTACTCGTTGCGTTCGCGCCGGGAACAACGATCACGACGCTTTGCGGAAGAGATTCTCTGGTAGTAGGGCCGGATGGCTTTCCGGTTCCGCCGGGAATTATACCGCCCAAGTTATTATTCTTGTTTGTCGGAAGATTTTTTGTGGAAACGACGATTACTATTATGACAACGACCGCTACGACGGCAACCACGATTCCGATAATCTTATTTTTAGACATGGTATTTATATTAATTGTAAAAAAATATATCGTATTAGGCAAAAAAGGGGTTATCCACAGCCCGCAGAATATAATTCGGAAGTTAGAATCTAGAATTTATAAGGGAACCAACAGGCAAATCAATGAAATTTTAATCCCCGACCCCTATCTTCTGATATTACGGACAGGTAGAAGAGCTGATATTCCAAGCACCAGTAGCGGTTGTTGGTTTATAGTACCAGCAATAAGCCTGAACCGGATCTTTAATAATAAGACTGTTGCCAGCGGTGGTAATGCTAATATTCCCCCCAGAAACCTCGAGTACGCTGTGCGGGGATGCGGTACCGATTCCAACATTCGAACCGCTAAAATTAATAACGTCATTTATTGAACTCCAAATTAGTCCGCTCTGTCCCAACTTATATGTAGCCGTAGATGAGGGAATAACATTGGAATCAAAAGTCGCCGCGGAAACTCTTGCAATAGCAGTTTGTAGCGCTTGAGAAAACTGCTGCTTCGCGCTCGGATTGGCATAAGCGACCATAAAAGAAATGGAAACCGAATCATGGCTCGGGGCGTTGGAACGCCTTGTAAAAGACAAATTGCTCACGCTCACCTTGCTCGTAGTTAACGCCTGCGGAGTTCCCGAGTCGGTTTGCTTTAAATAAACAGTCGTGCCGGAGGCATAGATATAAGTCGGGTCCTGGGACTTTATCCCGAGCCAAATTTTTAAGGTTGAGGTTGACGTATCCTGCGGCATATCTATCAAGCTGGCCCGCTCCGTATAATATTGAATCTCCTGGAGGAGAAATTGGCTCTGCTGGTTAACATCTGCGGCTGCAGATTGCCTAGCATTAACATTAATAACGGCCACGAAGATAGAAATAAAAGAAATCATAATCAGAGCAAAAATCGCCGAGAAAATTAAAAGCTCAATAAGGGAAAAACCTTTAGAGAAAACGACTACTCTGTGGTCAGACATTATTAATTAATTATACAATATGCCGATAAAGCATAAATCATCTCCCCTGATTCTCTTGGACTCTTGCCTGGCGCATCTTGGGAGTAACCCAAAATCCGAGACGAAACCTTCCTCCGAGCGCCAGACGTGTCTGAGCTTCTAGCCCGGGAAATGCGCCGAAAATTATCAGGGTAATCGGTATGAGCAGCCACTGGAAAAAATAAATAAGATAATGCCGTTTTTTGAACCACTGCGGCCGGGGCGGTAAAAGCAAAATCCCCAAGACCGCCGAACTTGCAATGCCAATCATGGAAAGAGTAATTATAAATCTGGTAATCTGCGGCAAGTTATAAGAAAGAAGTGTGTAGTTAAAATTCCTTCCTCCGAGCATAACCGGCAGCCAGCCCAGTGCGAAAATAATCAACGAATTCGTCGCCCAAGAATGGAATCCCTCAATAACATTGAAAGACCAATACCATTTTTTACGGCGAGGAATTTGCTTATCTTTGGCAAAACCGTCCAGCATATAAGGAATGTTTTCCGCGCCCCAACCCCAGCGACGCTGCTGGCGATAAATATTTTTAAGCGTGCCCCAAAGACTTGGCGCAACATTCGCATCCATGGAAACAGGATAATACATCGGTTCAACCCGGAAATTTCCGTGATAATGGAGATAGCACTGCCAGAATATCCGCGAATCTTCGGAAACTATGTTCGTATGCCAGAAGCCTATTTCGATCAAAGTTTGCAACGGTATTGATTGCGAAGAGAAAGATGTGAGCCGTTCCGGACGTGATTGCTGCATCATCTGCCAGAATGTCGTGGAGAACGCAACTACGCGCGCCAGGGCCGGAGCGCGATAAATATTGTTAGTAAAAAACGGGATTGGCTGATAGATGGCGCGGAGCGGTTCCGCGGCCGTTAAGAAAGAATGGGTCAAACACCCGAAATATTCCGGAAAAATCTGCGTATCAACGTCAAAAACGGAGACGAGTATTTTTTCACTATCAAGTCCCAACGGATCTACTACCTCTTCCAGCGCGCGCCGCGCCGCCCAGGTTTCGTTGGCGCCTTTACCGGGAATCTCTCCGGCCAACCCTACCGGATGGTTCGTAACCAATAATCTGAAAAATTTTTTATCGAAATCTTTTTTGATGAGCTCCGCGACTCTTTTCGCCGACTCCCCCGCCCGCTCTTCAATTGCCAATACAACCAAAAGCTTATCTTTAGGATAATTGGCAGCAACCAAGCTTTCCAGACTTTCTCTAACAAGTTCGTAGGGCTCGTTGTGCATTGGTAAAACTACGAGATGATAGACATCTCCATAGCCGCCTATATTTTCTCTCCTTAACTTCTCCAACCAGTTGACCTTCATATTCTTTCTCATCTGCAAAAAAGTAGAACGGAGATGGAACGACAAATAAATTGTTTTGAGAAGCCAGTAAATATCAAAGAGAATAATAAAAACGGAAACCGCGGTTGGCAGCTTCCACGACAAAAACACCATCAAAATTAAAGTGGTCCAAGCAAGAGCACCAGGCACAATCTCAAAAAATCTATACATCGTTCCGGGTCTGCTTCAAAAATTTTTAAGCAGAAGATCCGTCGTCTCAAAATCCTCCGCCACCTAACGTCAAAAGCGAAATGGCGACCGCGAGAATCAAGAGGTCAAATTCCCACCCGCCCACAAGCGGTTGGCGCTTGAATATCTTCCAAAGATTTATTACAAAAAACTCACCTATAAAAATAAGGGCTACCGGCTGGACATAGAAACCTGCTATCAGAGCCAATCCACCGAAAAATTCTACGAGGGCCACGAGCGGTCCCCAAAATACTCCGGGCTTGAATCCCATTTTGGAAAAACCAGCGGAGGTCGCCTTAAGATTTTTTAATTTGGGCCAGCCATGGGCCACAAAAATAACTCCGAGAACTATTCTTACTATGAGCAACGACCAATTACTGTAAAAAGCGAGCAGAGTAAACATGATGTCTTATTTATTATAATAATTTATAAATATCAACGAAGACGACCTTTGTTGATTTACATAAAAATTATAACACGACTTGAAAACAAGAAAAAAATCCGCTAAAATTTTGATGTTAATGGCCCTGCCCCCACACCAATTGAGCTTCTAATTATGTTCTGCGTTTACATTCTGAAAAGTTCCAAAGATGGTAATCTTTATATAGGTTATACCGACAACCTAGGGAGAAGATTGGCAGAACATAATGCTGGCAAATCGCAAGCAACCAGACCACGAATACCATTCAAACTAATCTATTGCGAGGCATATCTATCGGCGAAAGACGCCAAACATCGCGAGCATAACTTAAAGCTCCACTCTAAAGCTTTGAGCCAACTAAAACGTCGCCTTGAAGACACGCTGATAATATCATAAGCTCAATTGGTGTGGGGGCCCTGTCGTCTAGCCTGGCCTAGGACACAGGCTTTTCAAGCCTGGTACACGGGTTCGAATCCCGTCGGGGCTACAAACAAAAACTCCGCGCTGTAATTTATTAAGAGCGCGGAGAGTTATAATAGTTTACACTACAAGGGTTTGGGGAGCTGCAGGATGCTCAATGTTCACCTTAACGTCTATCGGTGAACTGAGAACCTTGAACATAGACTTTCTCCTCTGGTCGTTCCTCTGCGTGGCGCGGAGATTATCGTAATTACCGTCAAACACCTCGTCGGCGAATCCCCAACACTTGGCTTCATTAGCATCAAGCCACATGTCAATTTTCCGTTCGAGATGTCTCTTTAGCATTTCCCTAATTCTCAGCCTTGACCAACGGCTAAATTTCCCTTGTTCTTTCAGGCGTGCGGTGTAAATATTGAGCATTATTTCGCGAGATCTAACCAATTCAATAAAATCCGTCTCGGCTTCCTGAGCTAAACCCCTGAAACCATATGTCCCATAATGGAACATATATTTGGCCGGCGGCCTGATAATAAATTTGTCTGCTGCCAAAGGAATTAGTGACGTCATAGACCTAGCCCACTTGGTGGCCATTATTGTAATAGGGTTCGGACAAGAGAGGATCGCACCGAACATTTGCATTCCTGGTTCCCAACCTCCACCACAACTTGCCAAGCTAACAAGGATGGGGCGCTCGGAATCGATGCCACTTAAAGTCCCGAGATTGATCTCGAACCTGTCTGCCATATTGTATTCAACACCAGGCTCACCAACGTTATCGGAATTTTGATTCTCTAAAGAGATAGATTCTCCGCCCACGTAAATCGTGAATGTGTGTCTGTCTATCCTGTAGACATGAACATCTTCCGGGATGAAGTCACCCAGAAGCGCTTCGCTTACTTTAATTCCCAAAGGAGAACGGTCGGAATAAAGCTTCTTTCTTTTATTATTAGGCATATTGACCCCCTCGCCAGAATGTTCTGCCTTCAGGGTAAGTTCCGGCAACGCAAAAGTCAAATGAATTTGATGCTTATTAAGAATTAAAAAACGCGGGCCTTCCTTAAATAAAAACAGGCCGGCGTTCCATCATACTGGAACAGCGGCCCGCGATATTTTCACGATTGCGACGCGGCGAACAAATTGCCTTCATCAATCAGGCGGATGGTGTAGCTTGTAGAAAAATTGTTTATCCAGCAAAAAACCACCTTAATTCCGAAATCCTTCAGGACCGCCGCGGTCCGTTCTGTGAGCTCATGATTAACCTGGCATTTATCCGGAGTGTCGCCGGCAACGGACTCCATCAGGTCATGGAGGTTGCGGCCCAGAACAACCGATGGGATGGCAGTTTGCCCTATCTCAGATATTGTTGAATGGACATTATCGGTGGCGGTCAATGCCGTAAAAACATCGTCAATCTCAAAAACCAATGTCACACCTACTATTACAGTTTTTAGGTCATTAGTGATCAGAGCCAGCGGCCTGAAAACCAATCCCTGTCTCGCGCTTGAGATAATGGTAACCTTACTCGCTATCGGCCAATAGATATGGAATCCTGGATGAAGAACAACCGGATGTTTGCCCCATTTCCATTTCACTCCGCCTTCAATAGTCGTAATCAGAAAAGGTCTGGGAATAAACGCGCCGATATACCGAAAAATCTCTCCGAGCCAACCTAACGCAGTTTCCATAAACCCCGCCTTTGTTCAAATATAACTATAATAAGTATATGCGCCACAGCTCTCTAAAGCAATAAAATCTCAATTTGATGAAAGTAATCCAATAGATTAAAATCTCCTGAATATATGAAAATCCTCGGCATTGAAACGAGCTGCGACGAAACGGGATTAGCCCTGCTGGAAGCGAGCGGCGGCTTAAATCCGCCAACTGGCGGACCCAAATTCAAGATATTGAAAAACTTCGTCGCTTCCCAGATTAAAATCCACCGGCCTTTCGGCGGCGTAGTTCCTAATCTCGCGAAACGCGAACACTTGAAAAATCTTCCGATACTTTTCAGAAAACTCGGAGGTGAAAAAACATTGAAAGGCGTTAAACTCTTAACCGTTACCGTGGGTCCAGGTCTGGAACCGGCTCTCTGGACGGGAATTAACTTCGCAAAAGAGCTGGCTAAAAAATTGAAAATCCCTCTCGTGGGCGCAAATCATCTTGAAGGACATCTTTTTAGTTTTCTTTTGCCATCCAGATCCTCCACTGCTTATGATTCAAGGTTATTGAAAAAAAATATATTTCCTGCCATCGCCCTTATAGTTTCCGGCGGCCACACCCTCATCTTGAACGTTGAATCTTTTTCCAAATGGAAAAAAATCGGGGAAACGCGGGATGACGCCGCCGGCGAAGCATTCGATAAGGTTGCGCGCATGCTCAAGCTCACCTATCCCGGCGGGCCGGAAATAGAAAAATTGGCCGCGCTTGGAAATTCCTTTGCGGTAACCTTCCCCCGCCCGATGCTTGACCAAAAAAATTATGACTTCAGTTTTTCCGGACTTAAAACTTCCGTGCTCTATTATCTCCGAGACAATCCACAAACAATCAAAGCTGACATAGCGGCAGGATTTGAACAGGCAGCAATAGACGTGCTCGTTGCGAAGACTCGCCGGGCCGCGGAAGAAACCGGTGCGGAATCCATAATCCTCTCCGGTGGCGTCGCCGCTAATAAACATCTCCGTAAAGCCCTAAAGCGAACCGCCGGCATCATCGGCACTCAATTCCTCGTGCCGGATTTCAAATACAACCTGGATAACGCCGCGATGATCGCCGTTGCCGGATATATGGCTTATTTAAGGAAGAAAAAATATCGCTTAACGGCGAACGGTAATTTGAACATATAAAACTCCGGATTATTATTTACTTTCCGGGACTCCGTAGGCGTGATAAGACATTTTTATACCCCTTGGCTTACAGGTTTTAATATATTCTTTAATTAAATATTCCTCATCCTCTCCGCCCACATCTTGCCCCGAAGAATCAGGCAGGTCCGGGGACCTCACTTCTGTCGCCGCAATTTCTATGTCACTCATCTTTTCTATAACGTTTCCGTATTTTTCAATCTCGTAGCTAACAATTTTTTTAATTTTCTCTCCTATCGGCCGCATTTCCGGATCTTCTAACATCGCTTCAATCCTTTCGTTCGGCGAGAGCAGGTTTATTTTCTTCGCAAGGATCAATTTTTTGTCTTTTTCAGAAATGACATTTTTTATCCTGTCGTTCCTGTCGCGCTGATATTCTTTGAATATTTTGATGTTGGGATTTTTATCGTCTATGGAATATTCCCAAACCCCGGTCGGATCATAAACACGATAATGTAGGGCTGCGGACTCCTTGGGGCCCAGATAATCTTCCAAAGCCGTAGCGTACTCAATGTCCAAATAGCTCGGCGGGATAGGTTTCGGCTTTGCCTTGCCGTCCTTGATGTCCGCAAGCTCTTGTTTGGTATATCCAAGTCCGGCATATACCTCAATAGGATGTATGTGGGCATTAACAGGTTGGCCGGACTTATCGAGCTCAATATATTTCCTGACCTCAGCAAAATCCATATTAACGAACATTTTCCCGCCGTCGGAGATGGCTATAAAAATTTTTCCTCCATCAATACTGACGAACCCCTTCTCCACCGAACTATCGGAAACTTCTCTTCTGATATCCTCTTCGGTAAATAAATTATGCTCACGCCTTTCCTGCCCCTCTTTCTCCTCGGGAGATTTTACGACCTGTGCGGAACCGGGAAATTCCGCAGTTCTTAAATTAGAAATCCCCTGGGACATAAAAACTACGGCCATTCCGATTGCGAGCGACCGCTTGAATTCTTTATATATTTCGCTGCTTTTATTTAATACCTTCCCAAACTTACCCGAAAACTTGTTATCAGAAAAAATTTCGAATTTATTCGCCTCCCTGTGTTTCTTATCGGCCTCGGGGGTTTCTGGCGATTGATAATTCTTAAATTCAGACATCAAAATAATATTTCTTAGGCTGCCACTATTTTATGATTTAACCTTCCCATAAATTAACAGCTTAGTCAAAGAAAGTTACCGTATTTTAATTTTTAAGATATAATTCAGAATATGCTGGAGCCCCGATACGAACATAAAGAAGTGGAGGATAAAATTTATTCTCTTTGGGAAAAAAGCGGTTATTTTAATCCCGATAATTTGCCGGTCGCGAAAAACGCCAAGCCGTTCACGATAATAATGCCGCCGCCGAACGCTAATGGCTCGCTCCACATCGGCCACGCCGTTTTCGTGACATTGCAGGATATACTCACCAGATTTTGGCGGATGCGCGGCCGTAAAGCCCTCTGGCTTCCCGGTGCCGACCATGCCGGATTCGAAACGCAAGTGGTCTTTGATAAAAAACTGGAAAAAGAGGGGCGCAGCAGATTCAAAATGACCCGGGACGAAGCCTGGAAGGAAATGTGGGAGTTCACGCAGAAGAATAAAGTCGTTATGGAAAACCAGTTGCGCAAGCTGGGAGCTTCGGCTGATTGGTCCAGAGAAAAATTCACACTCGACCCAAGGATAGTGGAAGAAGTTCAAAATACTTTCGTAAAGATGTATGAGGATGGTTTGATTTACAGAGGCATGCGGATAGTAAATTGGTGTAGCAAGCATAAAACCGCGCTCTCGGATTTGGAAGTAAAATATATTGAGCGCAAAGACCCTCTCTACTATATAAAGTACGGTCCGCTCACGCTCGCCACCGTGCGCCCAGAAACTAAGTTCGGCGACACCGCGCTCGCCGTGAATCCGAAAGACAAGCGCTATCAGAAATATATCGGAAAAGAAATAGAAGCTATCGGCCTTCTCGGTAAGTTGAAATTCAAAGTAATCGCGGACGACGCCGTTGATCCGAAGTTCGGAACAGGAGTAGTCAAAGTCACTCCGGCGCACGACACCACCGACTTTGAAATTTGGCAGCGCCATAAAGATGAAATTTCCGGGCCAAAAACAATAATAGACGAGAACGGCAGACTTACCCGAGAAACCGGAACCTTCACGGGATTAAAAGTCGCCGAGGCACGGGAGAAAGTCGCGGAGGCGATGAAAGAAAAGGATATCCTGGAAAAAATCGAGCCGGAATACGTCCATCAGGTGGCCACCTGCTATAAATGCGGTACGACGCTCGAACCATTGCCCAAACAACAATGGTTCGTAAAAATGGAACCGCTCGCCAAAAAAGCACTAACGGCCGTGCAATCTGGAAAAATAAAATTCTATCCCGACCGCTCCAAGAAAGTTTATTTCCATTGGTTGAAAAATATCCGTGACTGGAATATCTCGCGGCAAATCGTCTGGGGCATCAGGATCCCCGCCTGGTTCTGCCTAAGTTGCGATGAAACAAAAATGAATCCCAAGATAAAATCACGCTGGTTTTTGGTGCGGCATGGGGAATCGGAATTCAATAAAGAACACAGACACCAGGGACAAATGAAAGGCAATCCTCTTTCCGCCGAAGGAATAGTCCAAGTACAGAAAACGGCCAAACTGTTAAAAGAACAAAATATAGATTTGGTCATCAGCTCTGACATAGAACGCTGCGAAATGACAGCAAAAATTATCGCCGAAGAAACCGGAGCAAAATTGGTTTTTGACGAGAGACTGCGCGAACAAAGCACTGGCGTTGCCGAGGGGATGATGAAGGACGAATTCGAAAAAAAATATGGTGATATATTTTCAAAATACGAGGAGCGGATCCCCGGAGGCGAAACCTGGAAAGAGTTAGAAGAAAGAATCTGGAAATCGTTTAACGAGCACCAGAAAAATCACAAACATATGAATGTCGTGATAGTTACGCACGGCTCTCCTATTAGTTATATTCTGGGTAAAATAAAGAATATTAAAGGAGAGGATTTAATTACCGCGCCATTCCCTAAAAATGCGGAGGTGGTAGATCTTGTAATTTCCGAACCATGTAAAAAATGCGGCGGTGATATTTACGAACAAGACCCCGACGTTTTTGACACCTGGTTTTCTTCGGGACAATGGCCGTACCTTACTCTCGGATATCCCAAGGGGAAAGATTTTAAAAATTTCTACCCGACGGATGTTATGGAAACCGCCTACGATATACTTTTTTTCTGGGTCGCGCGGATGATAATGTTCGGCATCTATCGCACCGGGCACGTTCCCTTCAAATCCGTATATCTCCACGGTCTAGTGCGCGACAAAGACAGGCAAAAAATGTCCAAGTCCAAAGGCAATGTCGTTGATCCGCTCGGAGTCTCGGAGATTTATGGAACTGACGCAGTGCGCATGGCGCTTGTGGCCGGAAATACGGCCGGAAACGACATTATTATTTCAGAAGAAAAGATTAAAGGCTACAGAAATTTCGCCACCAAGATTTGGAACGTATCCAGGTTTATCTTAATGAATAAGCCGAGTGGTATTATTAAATCGACGCCATCCGCCGAAGACAAGAAAAATCTTGCCCAGCTAAAGAAAATCAAAACCGAGATAACCAAACATCTGGAGCGTTTTGAATTCCATCTGGCCTCCGAAAAAATTTATCATTACTTCTGGCACACTTTCGCCGATAAGATAATAGAGGGCGCCAAACCACGCCTGCGCAGCAACCCCTCAAATCCGCTCGGGGCCAGCAACGAAGAAGAAAAAGCTGCCGCTTATCAGACGCTGGAAACGATACTTATTGAATGCCTAAAAATGCTTCACCCCTTTATGCCTTTCATCACTGAAGAGATTTGGCAGAAGTTAAAACCCGGAGAACCCCTGATAATCGCGGAATGGTAAAATTGGCTTAAGGCATATGGAATTAATAACAATACTCCTCGGATTACTTCCCGGCTTCGCCTGGCTATTTTTCTTTTTAGGCGAAGATGACCACAAAGAACCCAAGAAGCTTATCGCGTTTACGTTTATTATGGGCGCGGCTGCCGCATTCGTTGCCCTTTTCGCAGAATTGTTCCTCAGCTCTCTGATACAAGGATTAGGCATCGCCCGACTTTCAATCTTCGCACTGCTTATATTCGCCCTCACGGAAGAGTTCATTAAATTCTGCGCCGCCTATCTGAGCGTCAAAAAAAATCCTGCTTTTGACGAACCGGTTGACGCCATGATTTATATGGTAGTTGCCGCACTTGGATTTGCCACCGTGGAAAACCTCGGCGCCATAAACGGCACAGTATACGGCCAAGGCGCGCTTTTGGTTAATATTTTCGCGACAACATCGCTTAGATTTGTAGGAGCGACTCTGCTCCATGCTCTGACTTCGGCCATCGTCGGTTATTATTGGGCAATGACTATCCGCGAGTTCGAAATCAAAAAACCACTGCTGTGGGGCCTGCTTATCGCCACGCTATTGCATTGTTTATTCAATTACCTTATAATAATCCTTGGTAACGCGGCTTATACGCTCGTATTCTTGATTATTATAGCTTTCTTCGTACTTGGTGATTTTGAGAAATTAAAGAAGGAGGCGGTATAATCGCCACGCTCACGAACCAGGCCGACCCATAGGAAATAAGTCAGCTGTTTATTTTCTCGCGCTTGCCTGATATAATAAAGACCATGGATAACAACGACGATAAATTTTTTGAAACATTGGCCAATGAAAAAGCCGGGCTTGAGGGCGAATATAAGGTTGAACTTGCCAAAGCTCAAAACACGGCGGTACGAAAACCTGCCATGGAATTAAAGGAAGCTAAAAAAGAAATGGCTGATGAACCAGAAGGCCAACTGACAATCGACGTCTATCAAACGCCTGCGGATATCGTAGTTGAATCGGCGGTTGCCGGGGTCAAACCCGAAGATATAGACATTAACGTCACAAACGACTCCGTGACAATCCGGGGTGAAAGGCATCGCGAGAAAGAAGTGAAAGACGATGATTATTTTTATCAAGAATGCTACTGGGGAAGATTTGCCCGATCCGTTGTTCTGCCGCAGGAGGTAGATCCGGAAAGCGCGGAGGTTGTTTTCAAAAATGGCATCTTAACTGTGCGCCTGCCGAAACTTAATCGTAAGAAATCAAAAAAATTAAAAGTCAGGGTAGAATAATCAAATCGACTAATAACGAATTTCTACGAATATGCTAATTTTGGTATATTCGTATTAAATTAATAATTGTTTGATATAAAAAAATGAGAAAATGTTCCATCTGTGGCAAGGGATCAAAAATCGTAGGTCATAGAATTTTGCTCCGCGGCCACTATAATCCAACTTCAAAGTCCAGAAAATATCCCAACCTGCAGTGGGCTAAAGTTGATGGTGTCAGAAAATTTATTTGTGTTCAGTGCTTGAAGACCCTCCATAAAGCACCTCACAAGAAGAAATAGTCTTCCCCTTCCGGGCTGTAGTATACCGGTAGTACGAGCGCATGGGGTGCGTTTAGACCGGGTTCGATTCCCGGCAGCCCGACCAATATATGGACTCATTAGAACAACAGTATCTTTCCCGCGCCAGAAACGAACTGACCGAGCATATTGTCTACCACAAACTATCTCTGCGCGAAAAAAAGACAGTAAATCGCGAAGCTCTGGAAAAACTTTCGACCCAGGAAAAATCCCACTACGAATTCTGGAGAACTCTTTTGCCCCAAGAAACGGCAATAAAGCCCTCGGCTCTTGCTGTTTATGGAATCCCGTTGTTACATAAAATTTTCGGGGTAACTTTCACCACCAAATTACTTGAATCGCATGAGAAGAATGCCGTCGCCAATTACGAAAAAATGTTGGCCAAAGTTCCCGATTCCCATAAGAAACGTCTAGAGCTGATTATCGAAGACGAACGCTTCCATGAACGAACTCTTATCTCCAAGCTTAAAGAAAAACGCGTCGCCTATATCGGTTTCGTCGCCCTCGGACTCTCGGATGCCATCGTAGAAATAACGGGCGTGCATGCAGGGTTTCTTGGCGTTACAGGTTCAACGCTAATCGCCGGTATCTCCGGCGTTATCGTCGGCTTCGCGGCTGCGATTTCCATGGGTGCAGCGGCATATCTGCAGGCCAAACAGGATACGGAAAAGTCCGCGGCACTTTCCGCCTTCGTCACCGGCATCTCATATATGATTTCCGTAATCTGTCTCGCTCTTCCTTACTTCCTTATTCACACGATGCTTATCGCTTTTATTACTTCCACTCTAATCGGAATACTACTCCTTGCTGCTTTCACATTTTACGGTGCGGTTGTTTTTGACAGAAAATTCTCCAGAGAGCTGGCGGAGTCGGTTTCACTTATGCTCGGCACTGCGATTGCCACCTACATCTTAGGAACATTTGTCGGTAATGTGTTCCACATAAAACAGGCAAATTTCTAGTCCTTAAATTTTTTATATTATAAAATAAAACTATGGACCTGACCCAAAAACACTGTATCCCCTGCGAGGGCGGCACGCCGCCGCTTACACGAGAGGAAATAACAAAATACGCGCCCGATGCTCCGGGCTGGGAAATTGTTGATAATAAAAAAATATCCAGGGAATTCAGATTCAAAGATTTTACAGGCGCGATGAAATTTATAAACAGCGTAGCCGCAATCGCCGAAGCCGAAGGACATCACCCCGATATCTACATTTTTTATAATTTAGTCCGCCTGGAACTATCCACTCACGCGGTCAATGGCCTTTCGGAAAACGATTTTATCTTAGCCGCCAAGATCAATCGCATAACTTAGATCCAAAATCAAAAAAACCCCGTAAGGGTTCTTTTGACTCCCGCCTCAGATATCCCGGCCATTAACCAGGTGGGTGGACGCAGTTGCGATCCACGGACCGCAAAGATATTGTCCTCCCTTAGATCATTGTTTGATCCGGAATCTATAAGCGGGATTAATTTAATTATAGCAAAAGAGTTGTGGCGGACAAGATTCTAGATCTGCCAACAGTGTTTACGTACCATCATTTATGTTGTAAATTAAGCATTAATGACTCTTTCCAGGCGCAGACGCCTGTTTTATTTGCTTTTAACCGCCTTCTTTATAATCGGGGGTGTGGTTTTATTGTACGTAAACGGCTGGCGAGTTGACTTTAAAACTCTCAAGCTGAAGAAGGTTGGGGCTATTTTTGTGCGCAGTATCCCCGAGAACTCACAAATAACACTTGATGGACGGGAGGTACAGAATAAATCCGGATTTCTGCAGAATGGGACACTGATCAATAATCTTTTCCCGAAAAGCTACAACCTGAAACTCTCGCTCCCCGGCTACGAGGACTGGCACGAAAACGTTTCCGTGTCTCCCGCGCTGGTAAAGGAAATAAAATATGCCGTACTCGTCCCGAAAACTTACCAAGTTGTCGCCACGGGAACGATAAAAGATTTCCAAATCTTTGGTAATAATCTACTTACGGAAAATGGCAAGGGTGATTTACTTATCGCCAACCGGAAGATCGGTAACGGCGGTCTTATAGGATGGACTAACGATTTCAACTATTTGCTATCGGAAAATTCCTCTGGCGTTTACTACTGGAACGAAATCGCTTCCGGATCGGCCAAGAATCTCAACGCTCTCCTCAAAAAAATCGGCTTCAGTACTGCCAAAAAGTTTACCATTTCCGTAGACCCTTATGATAACAGGCGGCTTATTGTCAGCCAAAACAATAAATTTTACCTTTTAGACGCAGAGCGCTCGTTACTGATAAACGTTTATATAGCCGAATCCGGGAAAACACTCGGAGATAAAATTACCGCATCACAGTACTATCTCGCCGCGACAGAATTGTCGCCCCGAACCAACACATCAACAATAATTATCTACGACAAATTCTTGCAAAAAATCCGCAGCACTCCGCCGGAACTGAGTGGTAAGAATATCAGCCTGGAATGGAGCGGCAACAATAAACTCGCGATCCTGCAAAGCGACGGCGAATTATATCTCTATGACGTTTCCTCTGGTAACGTTCCACAAAAAATCGCGGATGATGTAAAGAATTTTGCTTTCACGGATGACGGCTCGGCAATCGCAGCCCTGGAGAATAGCTCTCTGGAAGTCATATCTCTCGACCCTAACGGCAACTATTACAGATTCAACCTACCGGACGTAAAAAACGCCATTAGAGCATTCTGGTACGGAGACAGCCAACATCTTTTTATAGCATACCCAGGTAGAACTATGTTCTTAGACCTCGGCGACGACTCGCTCGTGAATTTTATACAGGTAGCTGATTCAAATAGCTCACAATATGAAGCGGAGGGTAATACGTTATATTTTTTGAGGAACGATGCAATATATTCCCTGAAGTTCTCGAAATAAAAACGACAAATCTTTTAACTACGGAGGTGGTCTGATTCAGAAATGTCCCGCAGCCCTTATAGAAATCATCTTTCAAGCAACAGTCGCTGTGCTGCGACGAGCATGGCGATATTCGTGAGCAATAAGCAGGACTACAAAAACGTCAATAATGGTAATCGCCCAAAGAAATAGCGAATACTGGAAACTTAGCTGATAAAGCTGTGAAATTATGAAACCGATAAAAACTACGATGGCTGCGGGATAAGCCCAGAGCTTATTACGCAGAAGCCCGGCTATCAGAAAAATTTTTACGACGCCATGGGTGATAAGAATAATACTGGCATATGTCTGCAGCCCCCCGGAAAGATTCTGCGTAACATGAAGAAGTGTGTTGACAAGCCAATCTTTGGGGTCTTCAATGAGCTCGCCGCGAAACAGATAGGGAACGATGGCATTCAGTGTTCCCGGAGAAACAAACCACAAAAATGCCCCGCCGATAATTTCTAAGGTTCCATCTATCCCCTTCAGGATAACTCCTATTTCAAATAAGTCGTGTAGTCCTCGTTCCTCGGAAATTTTGTCCATAGGATTCAATTTTAACACAAAAGAGCTCCGATTCTTCTCTTAAAATCATCTTAATAAGCTATAATTGCAATATGGGCTTAAGTCTAAATTTTTATTTGTCGGCAACAGCATTGCTCGCAGGCATAGGCGGAGGGATATACTTCCTTACAGAATGGCTGTGGCACAATCGCACCTATAAATTTCTCCTCTTCTGGGCGATCGGTTTGTTCTGTCTTTTTATATTTCAAATCCCCACTATCTTAACGAACGCCGGCCGGCACCTTGTCCTTACCGATTTCAATAAATTCTTTTCCATTATTATACCGATTTCATTTCTCGCCCTGGTATCCATTTATCTCGGAATACTTTCTTTGGTCAAACCTGTCCGAAAAAAAGTTTATATCTCTTTTACTATCTGGATTATCGCATCGCTCGCGTATTTCGGATTTTATTTCTGGGAAAATAATGTTTTTACGAGCCGAATTCCTTTGTACGGCATGATAATACTATTCTTTTTGCCGATACATATATTGAATTTAATCGCCGTCTCCAGGTTGTGGGCCATAACAGCCAGCGGGAAATCTGTTTCCTATAAAACCGGCCTCATATTCATCGTATTCGCTCTTTTCTGCGGATTGGCCAGGAATGCGTTATTTCTTTACGGATTTAGCGTTTATCCGCCTGCCTTTTGGTATCTAGCCCTCCAATATCCAGAGCTCTTCTGGCTGCAAATACTGGGCATAATCGGTGTTCTTACGGGATTCCTTCTGATCCACAAAACCTGCCTGGAAGATCGCAGGGTCTCTTTATCCTTATAGTTATGCCCAATTAACCCAACCACAAATCCAATTATGAGTTTCTGGACTTTCGTAGGGATAGAATAAATTTTGCGATAAGTTTTCGGCACGTTCCGTTTTCTCCGCGGCGATAAATACCTATCTCGCTCACAACGAAAGAAAGACCACGCCTGCCGATCATTTTAAGATCGGCCTTTCTATTGTTTGGAAATCGGGTAAGTGTTAGGTGCGGACGGTACTTTACTCCGACATCGCTGAAACCGAATTTATTCACATTCTCTCTCATGCCCCTTGGTATGACATTCAGTACTGACTTATACCTATCGCGTATAATTCCTTCGCGCAATGGATTAATAGCCTTTACCACCCTACCCTGAAGCTCAACAGCCGCTCTGTTTTTCTTATAAAGAATTTCCGCGTAGCCTCGTCCGGAATTTCTATAACGTAAAGAATTAAACTCTATCGGAGCCATCTTCGCCGCCAAAGATTTTAACTTGCTAATCGCTTTCTTCTCGTTCTTCGCCGGAAGGTCAAGTATGTAAATGGTTATGTGCGGAACAAATTTCTTTTCACCAAGAGAAAACATACCACCCTTTTTCCGAAGCATTGCGGAAATCTTTATGGCTTTTCTTCTTATTGCCGCTGGCGGAAGTATGGCTATGTTGTATGGGAGAACCTTCATCAAGTTTTTATCTTATAAACAATCCCAAGCATTAATATGGAATTTATTATAACAAAAAGGCTCCGCTTTCGCGGAGCCTTTCTTTACCTCTTCGCCCACTGTGGTGCTCGGTGAGCGTTCTTGAGGTGACCAAAACGATAACTTCACCTGCTTCGACTGAGTATGGTCAGGTAGGGATCCTTCCAGCCAGGCCCATATGTCTGCTCGACAAGCTCGAAATGCTTGGGATCTGCAGTGGTGAGAATGCCGTCAAGGTAGCTAAGGAACGCCTCTCTGTCCCGCAAGGAGTATATGTGTGTGCCCACTCCAAGCTTCTTTTTCACCCTTCCATCGTCGAGAAGCGCCGCGTTTTCCTTGTCGATGAACATCGCATCGCAATACGGCAGGAAGCTGGAAATCATGTCGACGTCGACGATGACGCCCTTCGATGGCGGCTGTGTTCTGCCATGAGCCGCCTGATCGGCCAACGCAGCATACAATAGGGAGCCGATACGGATACCCGGCACAAGTTCTATTTTGTCCGAGAACAGATATTCTCCTATTTTCTTAAACACTTCAGCAGGATCGGTAATGCCTTCTTTCTGCGCGGTCCATTGCATAGCCTCGATAAGCCAAACCGAAGGAGGCGGCAACAAGTCATTCAGATTCACCGTCCCATCGCGCAGAAACTTCTCCGGTGCTTGGGCCTTCCTCCTTGCAAAGTCCTGGATAACCCCCATTGTCCCCGTGGCGAATCCGTCCGTCTCTTCTTTGTACCAATCGTCGAACCCCTTTCCTGTTTCGGTTTTCCACCGTTCGAATATCTCAAGGAAGTTCTGATATGTCCTCGCCTTGCCCTGCATAACTTCCGATACTTCTTCGGCCCGCGGCTTCATGTTGATGGATATCTGAAGGCGCCCATTCCATTCGTGCAATTTCCCCTGCGCAATCTTTTCCGGAAGCGTTACGGGCGCCACATCCGGAGCACTGCGCAAGAAGTTCCCGAAATGCTCGCAGATTTGTTTCCTGATCACTTCCGAGCCGTGGTCGAATGTGATGCCTGTCGAAAGGTGCTCGTATATCCTTTGCATTGATTCGAAATAGCCCGTCGGGCCTGATTCTTCGCGATGAAAGAAAGAGTCGGGACAGACAATGAGCTGGGCCCGCACGAGAACATCCAGTTTCTTGAACACTTCTAGCCAGAATGGTTCGCGAAGCGCTGCCACGTGCTTCGGATGCTTCGGATCAAGCGCCTTTACGAAGTTGTCTATCACAAATTGGTCTAGGTAGACAATCCTTTTTTTAATGCCTGGCAAAGGGTAATTGCGCGAATAGCCGCACGCCGTGCATTCCTTGCTATAGGATTGCTGCGAGCTTATGCTCACGAACGTCCCGAATGTCTTTTGATGACATCGTGGACAATAGATATATGGCTCGCTTATGAGCATTTTCCGAGAAAACATGATCCTCTTTTTTTCCATGCCTATATTGTCCGTTGAATGTCGAATCCGCGCAATATCGAAACAACTCCGCGCGAAGCGGAGCTGTTATCCTGTCTGTCCAATATCTACACACTCAGCGTTTGCTCCACTGCGGGGGGAGGGCGGCGAGCCGTTATGCGAGCATCAAAATATTAGTTTTTGAATTTATAAAGTGACACCTTACTAGACTCGGAACACCCAAGAAAGACTACTCCGACCAGATCTGCGCGATTTTTTGTTTTATTTTTTCTTTAAGTTGAATAATTTCGTCCTCCTTATCTTTGATTAGCTTTTGTTCGTTTGAGAGCTCCTCAACAATTTGTTTCTGAATCTTTAATGGGGGTAGTGGGATTTTAATCTTTGAGTATTCCGAGATCCAGAATCGTTTATGCTCGGTAAAAGCGAAGGCTATGTTTTGCATAACATAAAACACATAGCGAGCGTCGGCTTTTTCTTTCTTTGCATGCAGGATCTTCATTGCCGATGACTTAACTTTAAATGGGAAATCCACAAACTTTGTTGCGGTCGTAAAGTCATCGAAAATGATGACCGGCAATTTGTCTCGGAAAATACCATCTTTCTCATTCGTGCGTCCGAGGATAAAAGTCTTGCCGGCCGTAAGAACGGGAGTGTCATACTCATCTTTGTAGTCGACGGAATGCACAATGTACTTAGTTGGCTGTTCGTAGTCGAGTATCTCTCCGAGCTCAACCATTGGCCATTTAGTATCCTTTCGATCAACGGATCTTTGATAGCGATCAAGGACCAGATTGTGGTACTTATTGGATTCGATTTTTGATTTTTCCACGTACGTGACGAGCCTGCTTTTAACAGCATTTCCCGATCTCCATTCATCGAGGATTTGAAGCGCCTCCGGCAGATCATTCTCTTCGATTGGTCTTGGTTGCGCACCCAAACTCATGCCTACGTTTTCGATGTTAAGAAAGAGTAGCTCGCTTTTTTTCCTTGCTATTTCTGCATCGAGGAAAACTATAAAGTTTTTTATTCCTGTGTATGGATTAAAAGCTCCGTGGGGCAAGGAAACTACCGCCCATAATCCTTTTTCGATTAACATTTTTCTTACTTTTACGTGCACCCCAGAAGAGTTGGATACGACACCCTCTGGAACTATCACGGCCATTTTTCCTTTTACTGAAAGATGGTCCATCATGAATCTCAGAAAAAGCAATTCAGTTGCTTTCGTGCCCATGCGAACATCCTCGGTGACACTTTCCTCATCGATCACTCCCTTGAAGGGCGGATTTGCCAAAATAACGTCGAACTTATCTTTCATCCCGCTCGTATCAGTCAACGAGTTTTGTCGCGCCAATCGAGATCTTGTCAGACCGTGGAGATGTAAGTTCATCATTCCGAACTTGATCATGTCTTCGTCACTGTCGAAGCCAGTAAACATATGGTTGAACATAAAGTTTTTCTCGTCCGCCGACAGCTTATCCATAGCCCGAGGACTACCAGCTTTCTTTAGTTTGTCACTGGTGTACTCACCGGCAATGTAACGATACGCGGCGACAAGGAAGCCAGCAGTACCGCATGCAGGGTCGAGGATTGTTTCGTTTTTCTTTGGATCAACGACTTTAACCATGAAGTCGATGATGTGACGAGGGGTCCGAAACTGACCATTTGTACCCGCCGAGGAGAGCTTGGAGAGCAAGTACTCATACATGTCTCCAAAGACATCCTTATTTCCTTCGTGGGCGATTGAATCGAGTTCTTTTGCAAAAGTCTCTGTCTCGTGCAGGACGCGGCGAAGTGTTGGCTTGTCGAAGATTTTGATGTGTGCGTTTCGGAATAGAAGTTTAATGATAGGATTTTTTGAAGTCCTTTGCAGGAGGTCGAAGGAAGTCTCAAGTGTTTTGAAAAGATCCTCCGCGTTGAGGGCAAGTAGATTTTGCCATCGAACCTTTGCGAGATCTCCAGTGAAGATCTTCTCGCTCTCGTCAGTTATGCCGAGCAATTCTGCCTCATCGTCCTTAAGCGAAAGTGCGCGCAAGAAGAGTAGATAGTTCAACTGTTCGATGATCGTTTGAGGATTAGATACACCTGCGCCAAAGATAATATCCATCAGCGCATCTATCCTTTGTTTGTAGAGTGAAATAGTGTCCATGATTTTATATCGTCAGTATCTTCGCATTCGAGATGTCCGACACAAGCTCATTAAGCTCTTCTTTTGAGAAAACATCCAGCCACTCTGTGACTGAGTAGGCTTGCGAGAAATCATCCCATCGCAGGAAGTCGAGTGTCGGTTTTACTTGAACGGTCGTTCGGAACTTATTATTTGTGATTGCTTGGTCGGCAATGAACTCCACCATAACCGCACGCTTGAACGAGTTTTCTGGCTTATCGGATTGAGCAAATTTATTTACCAATGCCTCTTTGAACGAAGCGAGTTGCTCCTCTCGAGTCGGAAGTGGTTGCTTTCCGACAGCGGACAAGAAGAACTCACGCACACCAGCAACGATACGGTGTGAAACCTGCAAATTTTCTTCGTTGAAGTAGAGCTTTGGCTTGTTGAGAAGTGTTGAGCTTATTTCTTCAATTAGGTCTTCAACGTTGTCCGGATTCTCAAGGGCACTGGACACCATGTCAGTCTTTTTACTCATGAAAGATTGGACTGCTTTAGTCCACTCATCTCGGTACATGTTTCGATCCACGATGTCACCCTCCGGTAGGGTTATTACGTCTCGGGTCAGAACTACGTCTGGCGTTTGGGAGACACGCGGCCCGGAAAAACCTCTGTCTTCCTCAATGAGGCCCGCATCTCCAGAACCTACCGTAACGGTTGAACCTGTGGCCAAATTTCCTTCACGGGCTAATTTTGCGGGAGCTTCCCAGTCGTACTTTTCGTCAAAGTAGGCAACGACGCCACAAAAGTCGAAAACGACAAACTCTTTCTTGCCAATTTCTGGGCAAAGGCGCGTACCTCGCCCCTTAATTTGTTGGTATGTGATCGGATCGAAAATCGGTCGTGCAAGCAGGATATTTAGGATTTCGGGACAGTCAAAACCAGTGGCGAGCATGTCTACCGTGACACCGATGCGAGGTAGCTTGTTGGTGTCCTTCGCAAAGTCCTTTGCGATGTCATGCGCTCCAGGAATGCGAGATGTTATCGTCATTGCGAACCGGCCACCGTATTCAGGTCTGAGTTCGTTCAGTATCTTCTCAAGAGCAAGCGCGTGATCCTGAGAGACTGCGAAGATCAGCGTCTTACCAATTTCTCCGTCCGGAGAGCGAAGCGCGTGTTCGAGGAACTCTTCCATCATGCGACGGTTACGAACTGGGAAATGGACCTTTTTCTCGAGGTCGCGGATTTTAATGCTTTCACCTTCCTCGAGTTCTACATCGTTTAGTTCGGTAATTCCCTCATCGGAGAGTGCTTGCTGTGTAATCGAGGTATTCATCTTGTGATACTTCGGAGGTATCAAGAACTTTGCAGCGACTCCGTCTTGAATTGTATAGCGGAACGTAGCAACACCGTCATCACAGCCGAAATAGCGATACGTGTCTCGCTGAACTCGACGCTCAAGCCTGCGTGGATCCTTTTCTGCGAGTTTATCCGTGTCTATATTCTTCAAGAAGTCACGCGGTGTTGCTGTAAGACCTATCTTGGTGGCACCAACAAAGTGATCAACAGCTGCTCGTGCCTCAGGAGAATATATACTGCGATGTGCCTCGTCGTGAATGATGAGGTCGAAATAGCCCGGAGAGAAATCACGTCCTCCGTGAAGTGTAAGTGATTGGATGGTCGCCACAACAACGTTTGAACCGGTGAGATTTTTTTTGTTTGAACCCCAGTAAGTGCCTACAGACGACACTCCGCGAAGGAGCCGCTCGAATGTGTTCTTTGTTTGAATCGCAAGTGACTTTCGATCCACCAAAAAAAGAACGTTTTGAGCGTTATTGGAACGCAAAAAGCGCGAGATTATCAGTGCAGCGAGTATAGTTTTTCCCGTACCGGTTGCCATCTCCAAGAGAAAGGCGTGCTTACCCTTGTCGTAGTTCTCCACGATAGCATTCCAAGCGTCAATTTGATACGGACGGAGGATTACGTTGTCTGTGACATCGCCAAAATAGTTTTCGGTAACCGGATCCTCACTGAACTTCTTCGCGAGATTCATCGAGCGTGAGCTTTGGCGACGCATCAAGTCTTCTTGGGAGAAAAATGCCGGTACAACAGTGGCGTCACCTCCACCATCCAGGTCCCAGAGGTAGACAAGCTTATCGTTGGCGAGGTAAACGAATCGAACTTTTGGATATTGAGCTTGAACGTAATCAAACGCTTGCTTCTTCGCGCTGTACGGATCTACTTCGGGTCGCTTTGCTTCGATGAGAGCGATAGCGTGTCCGGAAGTGTCTTTGAGTACATAGTCGGCTCGACCAGCGTCACCGTGGTCCTCGAAAACAACTTGAGAGGAGTTCTCAATGTCCCATCCGACTTCCCTGAGCTTCTTGTCGATGATGACGCGTGAATATGCCTCGTTCATGACTCAATTATAACGCAATTTTCGCCCGTTGATCAGGTCTATTAGTTGACGCTTACAGCAGTGGGGACACCGGCGTGCTTTCCGGCTGCGCCGAAGCGATAACCGCGTAGTACTGTCTTGCTATAGATGAGCGGCTACCGCCTCTATATTTCGTAGATGCTTAGCGATATTTTTTCTCATCGCGATGCAATCGGCCTCGCTGAAAGTTATCGTTTTATGATCCTTCCTAATACTCTGTAAATACGATTTGCCACTTGCGTCCTTGTGTTCCTGCGCATGTGCCATGTCGTTTCGGAGATAAACTATATCTTCCTTCATGGCTACTAATGCAGCGCGCAAAGCTTCTAACGTCTTTTTCTTTTCGTGTATAGGATCGTCTCGTTTCGCTCCGTTGGTTTTCGCATTTACGGTCGCCAGAAGCTCATTTGTAAGAGACAATAGACTGTCATTGAGATCCGAAAAGGATAAGACTTCATCGATAAATTCGGAGATTGTTTTCTGATCATACCCCGCAAGTGCCTCCATACTTTTTGTTGTGCGCGCCGCATGTTCCGCTTTTAATCTCTCTATTTTCCCCTTATCGCCATTTATTCTAAAATGTTCTATTAGGATTGTCCTGATCTTAGTTTCCAAGTCAATCGCCTCTGCTATTACGAGACCGCGCATATTATTCACGTCTTGAACTTTTCTCACAGTAAGCCAGATTATCCTTTTTAGTCTATCTGGTAATTCCGATCTGCCAACGGCGAATGAAACTCTTGGGAGCATGTGCTGTGCTTCGTTTACGATTTTTTGAATCGCACCCGAATCGCTCGAGTAAAGCAGTACCTCCGTGAATATATTCTCCTCTCTGATGTTGCGAATGATAGTTTCTCCTGTCTTCACATCGTTTAGATTTAAGTCCGTTACAATGAGGTCATAATAGTCATCGCCCAGGATCAATTGTTCGGCGTCATTGCCGCTCGTTTTATAAGTTATGTTGGGCTGGAAGCCAAGATCTTCCGAGAGGTACCTCTCTATCTCGGGGCCGGTTCTTTTAATGAATTCCTGGTCATCTTCAAACCAGAGGATTTTATATTCTAGTCTCATTTTTTTATACGAATGACGAATTCCGCCCCCTTTTCCATGGCTTCCGCCTTGACTGTCCCGCCCATCTTCTCAACAATCTGTTTTACGTGATAAAGACCAATGCCGGAACCGTTAGTCGTAGTAAATCCGAGATCGAAGACTTTCGGCAAATGCCGTTTTTCAATACCAGTTCCATCATCCCTTACTTTAAATTCCAGCGGCCCATCTTTGGATCCATCGAAGGTGATTGTGATATTCCTAGCCTTGGCCTTGATCGAGTTGCTAAAGAGATTGTCGATAATGATTATGAGTTCTATCGGACGAAATTTATGAGAGAATTTTTCGCCGTTCGTCACAACCCTGAAATTCATGTACGGTCGGTTGATCCTCGTGCTGGGATATTCCCTGTAAACGTTCTCCACATATTCTTTAATGAAAGCGACCATATCTGTCGTTATCTCCGCGGCCTTCAGATTGAAGTTTGCCTTGGTAACAAACTGGACGATCGAGGATATCTTGTTCGTCTCAAGACTGATCCTTTCTATGTAAGCGATTAGCTCTTTTTTTGCCGCCTTCTTATTAACCGCCACCAAGAGATCATCCACATTGCTCTTGATTCTATCCGTCGATCGGTCGATTTGGTGTTGTAAGACGAGAACATCCTTCATGTCCGTGGTCAGCGCGGATTTTGTGAATAAATTCTGGCTCACTTCTTCCTCGAACCTTTTCTCGCTCACTTTCGCCTTTTCCTCGGCTGCTTTTTCTCCTGTTTCTGCCTCTGCCTTGGCGGCGAGCAACGCTTTGACCTGCTTATCCATTCGCTCAGCTTCCTTTAAAAGGGCATCGCTACCGCTCTCTTGGGCGATCCGCTTGAGATTTCCGACAAGTTTCGGCAAACTCCTCTCTTGACTCTCTGCTATTATATTCAAGAAATCCTTATCATATTCAAGGCTGATAATATCGTTCGAGTTAGACAGATTCGCTATCAAATCCGCGATTTCAGGTTTGACGTCTTCCGGATTGAGACCGGGAGACAGCTTGGCGAGGCCGGGAATCTTCCTATCGTCTCCCCATTTTATTACGTCTACGACATATCTCTCCAATCTTTTCAGCGCACAATCGTAAAAGAAGCCCTTCAGGTCTGTGAAGCTCTGGTTCTTTATCAGGCCCCCGTCGCGGCTGGTAGTCTCTTTCAATTCTTTGTTCTCACCATTGATCTCGATCCTCCCAATCAGATCTCTCGTGCCGAGATATCTGTTGCGGCCCTGCGCTTTCCTGCGGTCAATGCCCAAGCCGTCATCTCCGTCCTCCCCAAATGGATATACCCTAAATCCGTTCTTGTACAAGAAGACCGATCCGTACCCAACTGGTGCCAGACCCATCATTTTCGTAAAATTCGCTTTCGCTACTCTGTTCAGCTGGAAAAGGTGCACGTGAATATCGCTGAGGGTGCCCTTGAATTGATTATTCTCTACGATCTTGTAGATCAGCCTTCCGCGATCCTTGAGTACGGTTGTGACGAGTTTCCCGTCCGACGATATCTCCGAAGAGATCTGCGTCGTCCTAAGTCCGAGGTTTTCGAAGAGGAAGTTCTTGACCGGCCCATTGATCCGTTCACGTTCCTTCAGTTTTTTATCATTCTGATTCTCGTCAGGAACAGATATGTCTATTGAAAATCCCCGATCGTCGTTTTTCTGATCAGGGTTGATTAACTTCCCCAAGGACCGGCGCAGTTTCGATATTTTCTGTCTATCCCAGGTGTCCCTCAAGCCGCTAACCTCCAACACCGTGCCGTGCTTGAGGTCATATGGATTGGTCTTCAAGACCTCGTGCTTCACTTTGACCTCGACAAACTCCTTTTTCGCATCTTGTTCAAAATCCTCCCAATCAATCCGCAAACTCTCTACCTTGGCGCCCTTCTCGTCTTTTATAGTGATCAGATTCAGAGCATTCCCGAGGCGATCGCAGGAAAAACGGCCAACGCCTTTCGCTCCGGCGAAGAATTTTCGCTTGTTTATCTTGTCCCGATATTCGCGATCCTCGGTCCCTTCTTTTTTCGCAGAGTACGCGACGAACAGCCACTTGCTAACCAGATCGGCATAATCCATACCCTTCCCGTCATCAATAATAGTAATCTTCGATCCCTTCCCGTCAGAAAGGTTTTCGAAGACGATCTTTGCCTTGGTCGCGTGCGCGTCGAACGAATTTTTGACGAGCTCAAAGATTGCGACGAACTCATCTGTGATGAGCTCCCTTCCAATGAGGTTTTTCAACGCCGAGCTGATTTTAAACTGGATTTGGTCTTCCATTTTTTATCTTTTTCAAAGTTAATCCGACTTGCTCGCCGAAGAGCGGCGGTATCGCGTTGCCCAACTGCGTATAACGCGGCACTTCCTTAACCCTCTGCTCGCCTCCCGTCGTATATTTCCCGCGTAACTCGTACCAGTCTGGAAACGATTGGATCCTGGCGTATTCCCTAACGGTTAATATCCGTGGTTCGAGATAATGGACATAATCATCGGGATGGGTGGTGAGGGTGGGGCTTGGGTCCTTCTCACCTAGGACGGTGATACCTCTTTTCTTCAGGCCATATTTTTCCCTGTCATTGCCGTCGATGCGCTTACTCCTCTCGGCCCTCTGTAAGAGATCTTTGAATAACCGCACGGTTTCCTCACTATGATTGGCGAAACGATGGCTATCTGGGACACTCAACGATTCGGTTTCCGACTTCATAAGCTTCTGAAAGTTGCTCCTCGGGCGGGAATAGACACCAGCTTTGAAATTTCGTGAATCAGGCGAATCGATTGTTCCGTTGATTTGATATAGATCGGAGATCGCGCTCCCGATAGCGCATGTCGCTCCCAATCCCTTCTTCCGCAAGAATGTTTCCCGCCCATGCGCGAGCACCCTGAAAAATTTTTTAGCATCGCCCCTGAGTAGTCCCACAAGTATGAAACGTTTCCGCCGCTGAGGGATGCCGTATTCCGAGAAATCTAGTATCTCTGCTTGGACGTTATAACCGAGGTCTCTAAGTGCCGAGGTTGCGTAGTCCGAATAAGCCCTACCACGATCGTCACCTTTTTTAAAGCCGACCGTGAACCCTTTCACGTTCTCAAAAAACAACATCTTGGGACGCACGAGCCTTACAAAATCGACATATGCATCGATCATTTTATTTCTTTTGTCGCCTTCTTTTCTTTTCCCAGCCATCGAAAATCCCTGGCAAGGCGGACCGCCCACAACGAGGTCCACCTTCCCCTCCAATGCCTGGAGCTTGCTCCGATACTTTCTCATCACCTCCTTTATGTCATGGCTCGTTTCTGGCAGCCATTCCGGCCAATCGAAATGATTTTTTTTCTGGATTAAGTTATGCTTGAGCGTCTCGAAAGCCATCGGATCTTTTTCGATAGCGAAAAGACCGTGCCAACCCGCATGGTAAAGCCCGAGAGACATCCCTCCACATCCAGCAAAAAGATCGATATATATATGTTTTTTCTCCATAATCGGGGGTCGATAAAACGTTAACTTCATTATAATTATCTAATAAATTCGGGCTTCTTTCAACCAAACATTCACTCAAGGAGACCGTTCATGATTCCGGTATGGACAGTCTTGGATCTTTCTCTGCTTACGCCGGCGTAGTTCTGGAGCGTCGTCCTCTCGCTCCGGTGCCTGGCGAGGTCCTTCACGCACATGATGTCGGCCTTGCGCTGGAGGAGATGCGTGACGAAAGTCTTCCGGAACAGGTGGTGCTTGATCTGTTTTTTTATCCCGAGCTTTTCCGCGAGTTCCTGCAGATGGTTCCGGATGTAGCCGCCGGAGCTCCCGCGCACCAGCCTCGCGCGGCCCGATATGAAGAGTGCGGAGTTGTCGTCGCGACGGTTTTCCAAATATCGTTTAAGCCAACACAGGCTACGGTCCGAGAAATATACCTTTTGTCGTTCATGCGATTTCACGTTCGTGATGATCGCCTCTTTTTTCTCCCAATCGACGTCATCTCTATTCATGGGTATGACTTCACCGATCCGCATGCCGGTAGCGTAAAGCACCTCGAGAAGCGTCCGGGTGCGAAGCCCGGCAGGCGTCGAGATGTCGATGGCGTCGAGCAGTTGTTCGAGTTCTTCTTCGGTGAGATATTCGTTTTTCTTCTGAGGCACGGATGGAATCCTTATGTCCTGCCACCTGAACGGAGCCGGTTCACCGGAATACTTCAGGTATTTCAGGAACTTCCGCAACACAACGACCGAGCGCTGCGCCCCGTACCGGCCGTGTGAACGCCCAGCCTCTATCACCTTCGCCACGTCGGTCTTCTTGAGATCCGCGATGTCGATGTCGTGGATCGAGTGGGAAAGTGATCCGAGAAGATATACCCGATCGTTAAGAATAGTCTTCCCGCTCATGCCCATCTTCTCCTGATAGGCTAGGAATGCTTCGAATGCGTTTTTGGTTTTCATGGTGCCATATTCCGGCCTCCACCAGTCTTCGGCTTTTTGAGCGTCGCGTTCATGATCTTGGTATGGATCTCTTTCGAGCGCTCTTTGTTTATCGCCGCGTAATAGCGAAGTGTCGTGCGCACGTCCCGATGTCGGGCGAGCTGGCTTACCGTCGCCGGATCCGCTCCTTCCTGGATGAGATGCGTCACGAACGATTTCCTGAAAATGTGGTTCTTGATGTGTTTGTTGATGCCGAGGTGCGCGGTATGCGTGCGCAGATACGTGCGGGCCGTGATGTCGAGCAGCCTTCCTTTGCCCGACACGAACAGGTACGGCATGTCGTCCGTCCTCGCGTTGAGATACTTTCGAAGCCAGAGCAGCGCCCGGTCCGTGAAAAGCACCGACTGCTGGTCTCCATTTTTCGCATTTATGACGACGGCCTCCATCTTCTCCCAGTCGATGTCGCTTTTGTTTAACGAAATTGCCTCGGAGATGCGCATGCCGGTGGCGAACAGGATCTCGCAGAGCGCCCTCGTCCTCAGCCCATGCAGCTTGCTAAGGTCGAATGACTCCATGACCTTGATGAGTTCTTCCTTCGTAAGATACTCGTTGATCTTCCTCGGCACGTGCGGCACTTCGATGTCGCGCCAGTCGAACGGGATCGGGACGCTCGCGTCCTCAAGATACTTGAAGAACTTCCGGAGGGTGGTTACGGAGCGCTGCGGTCCGTACTCACCGTGGGCGCGGCCGGCGACGACCACGTCCGCGATATCTGTCATCTTGAGCGATCCTAACTCACGCTCCGAAATCGAGTGCGAGAACGATCCGTAGAGGATGATCTTGTCCGACGCGATCGTCTTCTGATCCATCCCCAGTCGCCGCCTATGGTCGAGGTATCCCTCGAATGCATTTTTCACCGTCATTTCTTTTTTTGCCTACAACACAACAAAGCCTTGAACCCTCGAATATAGCAACGCCAGTTATGCACAGCCGAGAAAAGCCTTTAAAAACCTTGCTTGTCCCGCTCCAGGCCGCCATTTCTTGATTGTCGGGGTTTGTTTTAGAAGCCTCGATATTTTGCCTGTGGCTCATCGCTATGGAGGTCGAACTTATCCCACTTGCCAGCAGAATTATTCATCGCAAACTCTATGGCCGTAGCAAGCGCCTTCCTGATGAGGCCGAACGCGTCGTCTTCCTCAATGAGAGCGCACTCGATGCGTTTAAGTTCTTTCTCGGTCAACTTGCGGCCGAAATTCGTCTCGGCCACATCTTGGACCGTCTCCTGATTAGCCACGTAGAAAGCGACAACGTCTTCGTCTGCCAAATCGATCACCATCGTTTTGTGTATTTGTTGATCGTCGAGCATTGTTTTATTTTTCTTTCCTGAGCTTCTTTAGTATTTCCTCAAGGCGCCGATCGACCTGACTTGCTCCGGCGCCCTCTTCATCTCGATTGATCTCAATTTTGTCCCAAAGCCGTTTCTGTCGCGCATGTTTATTGATTTTCTCCATAAATGGTCGGAGGTCGTAGATATTCGTCCGCAGATCGTTTCGCTCATTAATGATCGCGAGGTATCCTTTTCCGACCAGCCGCTTTTTCGCTCCATGCAGCGTCGTCGGCGTGCAACCGAGCTGTTTTGCAACCTTCGCGATCGGAGGACCAATAATGTTGCCGTATTCTCCGTCTTTAACGCGGGATAAGAGCTGCAAGATGAAATCCATTTCAGATATGGTCAGCTGCAACTCGTTTCGGCGCTGAAGAAGAATGTTCGGGATTGCCGTCATGCCAAAATGCAGCACGTCGTCATCATATGCCGCCTTCCGTGGAATGATATTTTCGTCCTCTGTTTTTTCAGTACTTATGTCCATGTCTGTATTTCTCCGCTTTTCTCCGAACAGAGACGAGAAGGGGAAAAGCCATACTCGGCCCTGTTTTTTTGACAAGTTGGTCCGTTGTCTCCCGGCTTGCCTCACCTTCCGCTCTCCGCAGGTCGCTGCATGCGCCATATTGGGTACGAAGCTGCCGCCGGATAGTGACGACAGTCTCTCGCTCATCTCCGACATAGAGACTTTCGATTGCTGTCGAAAGCGCATCGGGGCTGAGTCCGGTCATTTAACTGGCGAGCAGAGGAGGCTGTACCGGTTCGCCGCACCTTTCCCCCACAACGAAATGCAAGGACCTGCCAGTACGGTGAGACCTGGCAGGTCCTTGCATGCAAGGCCGCACCGTATACTGAAGTCGGTCTTGTACTTCCGACTTCTGTTTTACGGTATCAAATAGCAGTGCGGGGTCCGCTGAACTTAAAAACCGCCCGTGTCCCGAGCGGCTTTGCAACTGCCGTATTATCAATCCTTTTTAGAAAATGGCGTGTCCGCAGAATAGTCAGAAAACAGGTCAGGCCGGTCAGCCCAGTTTTATAACAAGTCTGCATTGTGTCCTAGTTCTATCGATCCTAATAGGAATCATTTTCTCCGCTATCCGCGAATTGAAGCGAGTTATCTGCTTGATAACAGCACCTTCGGTCCGCGCACCAGTCACAAACTTGAGATTCTTTACGGACATAGTCCGGGGTCTCCGACTCACAATCGCATTGCCTTTCATTTCAAATCTTCCCTCCCATAAGACTTTGATTATTTTAATTATTTTCGTACCTTCCAGATTCTTGCGGCTATTGAGCGGCAGTGCTTCTTGTCCATTGTTTATGATGATCATGTTGTCGTCAAAACGGACCGATTTGATCTTGATGGGCCCGTCATTGGCAGCAGAGCTCTTTCGCTTATCCGACGATCCAAACAACGCACGCACGTGTGGCTTCGGCGATACAAGCATCCGCATTTGTCCATCGTGAAGGGGGTTGAGGTATTGAAAGTCATAATCGCCCGTATTGAGCCCGGTCTCTGTCGTGGTGGGCGGGAAAACTGTTCGTTGCGCCTTTTTACTTTTATCACCGTTGCGATTGCTCATTTCACCGTTATTTCGCTTTATTTTATCGCATTTCTAAAAATAGGGCTACACATTTCGTTCTGAATAAGTTAGCATTCCATCATAACTGAATATGAGGCCTAATCCCCGTAGAAATGCGAGGCAGGGCTAAAAATACCAGTCAAGGTCAAAGATCCCATCATGTGGGAGCGCCTTGACTGGTCATACCTCGAAAGGGGTATGGGTCTCGCAAGAGATCGCCCATGTGGTGGGTTTTTTGATGTTAAATATATCATCATGAAAACAATAACCGATTTAAACAACAAGATGTGGTACAGATTTTTGAAGGTTTTTTACATCCTTCTAATTTTTGTAGTCATCACCATCACGATTATGATTGGTTGGTCAGACACTTCTTATACGCCATTCGACCCATCTCAGTTTGGAGCAATACCAGTACAGCCAAAAGATCTTGGCTACTTACCCGTGGACACATCCGCTCCAAACATAAATCAGCTCAGTCCCAGCGACTACACTACGGCACAGAAATCAAATGGCTTGATGCAGTTCCTCGGTGAGGTTGTCCCGATATTGATCGTGGAGCTATTACTATTTGAGTTTGCCCGAAGAGCTTTCTATTACATAGTTCTGGGTACCTGGAGGCCTAAAAGATAGCTCCGAGAATATATAGATAAATCAGTTCCATCATTTTCGAATTTCTGATTTTGGTGATTTTTTTCAATTTTTCAAGTTTGGCGATATTGCTCTCATCGGGTCGAAATCCAATCGGTCCCGAAATGGGAGTTTGGGATTTTCGTCCGGTCTCTTTTTTCAGTTTTTCAGTTTTATCATAAATGTAGTTTAAGTGTTCAGATTTTGAACATCCTCTCGCTGCTGATTTGCAGTAGATGCAGCGAAAATGCCGTTTCTGATTGTGACACCAGTTTGCCAGTATTTTTCCAGTATTTACTGGCTACTCATTGCGATATTTTGACCGCACGGCAGTATTTTGGAACGATTTTGACCGGTTTCTTCTGTTCAAATCATCAAGTTGGAAGAAATAATTTTGGTAGTTTTTTTAATTATTTAATTTCCCCGATCGCATGTTCAATTTTTGCACATACGAAAACAGCTCCGATGATTCGGAGCTGTTCGTGTATCCAATTGCTAACCACTCACTCCTTCAATTTGCAACTTAGGCAGTTCATTTTGGCAAAAGGCCGATTTGTTAAGCTTATTATATGCCGTTCGTCTCTCTCTCTCTCGTAAATATGATAACGCCACCCGTGCAGTTTCCTTCGGTATTCAAAGATGGGATTGATTTCGCCCTTTCCGCGAGCGTTTTAGCCATCGGCGTTATCGCCTGTTTTTTCTTCTTTATCGAGTGGCTGAAGCACAAGCACCATAAGTTCCTGCTCTACTGGTCTTTGGGATTTTTAGGAATCTACTGGTTCCAGATACCGGCTATATTGTTCCATGCTGGAGCCAGTTTCACGTTATCAGATTTCAACCTCTTTTATTCTATATCTTTTCCACTGGCCTTCATCGGCCTCGTTGCCATATACAAAGGCATACGCTCGGTAGGTTTTTTGAAGCCTGGCTGGATCAAGAACTATCACCTCTGGATTTGGATGATCCTTTCCCTCGCCGTATTCGGGACATACGTCTATCTCTTCGGCAGTGCGCCGGACAACTATGTCATTGAGTTCCTGGTCGTCTTCCTCTTTTTCCTGCCGGTTTATTTCCTCAATATGTACGGTCTGATCCAATGGAAGCGTGACTGGAAGGCAGTAGCTACTAAAACCATCAACGCCGGCATAGTGCTCATGTTTGTAGGCCTGCTTATAGGACTATCGGAGAATTTCCTCGCCCTGCGGCAGATACTCATGTACCCTCCGCAGTTCTGGTTCCTGGCCGTCGCTTCGTCGCGGGTTATGTATCTCCTCCAGTCCGTCGGGATGGTTTTCATGATTACCGGATTTTTCTTCACGCATCACGGGTTCAAAAGAATGAAGTCGGAAGATGTCAAAAGTATTGCCGGGGTTTAATTATATAAACCGAGGCTTTAATAAAAAACGGCTCCGATGTCCTCGGAGCCGTTCGATGACTGTCCAAAAATTATACACTCACCTCTTCGCCCACTGGGGAGCTCTCCTTGCTTTCTTTAAGCCATATTTCTTTCTCTCAACCATCCTCGCATCGCGGGTAAGCAGGCCTAACTTATGCAAACGTACTCCAAAATCCGGATTATTTTCGGCGAGCGCCCGGGATATGCCTAGACGCACTGCTTCCGCTTGAGCATTAATTCCGCCGCCGGAAACCTTTACACTGCCGTCGAATTTATCGACAACTTTTAAGATTGTAAGCGGCGAAAGAACAAGTTCCCTAAGGCGCTTTGTTGCAAAATATTGCTCCGAATCTTTTCCGTTCACGCCAAACTTTCCGTGGCCGCCAACAAGGCGGACGCGGGCAATGGCGGTTTTTCTGCGGCCTACACCCTCGATATATCTCGCGTGAGATATTTTGACTGCCGGCTCGGCCGCTTTATGATGAACTGATTTTTTTGGTTCTTTGGTAGGCATGATTTATTTATTTATGACTTATCATCAGCAACGAAAATCAGATTCTTCAATCTTTTCTGATTCAAAAAATTTTTAGGCAGCATATGGCGCACAACCTCGCGTAAAACACGCTGGGGGTTTTTTGTCATAGCTTCCTCGAGACTCGTCTCCTTAAGATGGCCCATATAGCCGGTGTGACGATAGTAAATCCTCCCCTTCAGCTTATTCCCGGTTACCTTGAGGCCTTTGCAGTTTTTTACAAAAACTTTATCGCTGCCGATTAAGCGCGGCTCGTAATGAGGATTCTTTTTCCCCTGCAAGATAATAGCTATCTCGGAAGCCAAGCGTCCCAATATTTTATTTTTAGCGTCTATGTGGTATTCCATTTATTTATACAAACTCTATTTTGGCCAGACGGCTGCCATCGCGTTTTTTTGATTTAGAAAGCTTGATTATTCTTAAATATCCCCCCCTCCTCTCGGCATAACGCTTGGCGAGATCTCCATAAAGCTTTTCCGCCACAACGCTGTTTTGCGTGCGGGCCAGCAAAATCCGCCTTGATGCCAAGTTCTGCTTTTTGGCCATAGTAACCAATTTCTCTACGATCGGCCTGATAGCTTTCGCTCTTATTTCGGTAGTTTCCATCCCGCCAGTTCTTACGAGATCGTTGGCCAGGTTCCTAAGGAACGAACGCCTCTGCCCGGATAATCTATGAAATTTTTTTCCTTTCTTTAAATGACGCATAAATTTTTATCTCATTACAATCAAACACCTGTTTGAGTTTTATTATTCGGCTTTCTCGGCTTTCTTTGAACGTACTTTCTTCTTGGGTGCGTCTTCTGCCGCCGGAACTTTTTCCTCGGCAAGCTCCTGAACGGCAACTACTGAAATCTTCTCAAAGTGGTCCTTTAGAACATTCGCCGACTTATGAAGCGCCGAGGATGGGCTTATGGTACCGTCCGTTTCCACTTCAAGGCGCAGACGGTTATAGTCCGTCCTGTCGCCAACACGCATATCTTCAACCACGAAATTTACTTTGGTAACCGGAGTGAATATGGCATCGATGGCAATCGTGCCGATATTCAACCTCCCCTCCTTTCTGCTTTCTACGGCGGAATATCCGAGACCACGCTCAACTTTTACCTCAATTTCCAATTCGGCGTCCTTAGAAGTCAGCGTCGCCAATGGTTCGTCTGGGTTCATAATCTCCACCTCCGAGGTAGTTTTTATATCGGCTGCCGTAATAACCTTTTCGCCCTTCACCTTCAGAATCAATACCTGCGGCTCATCGATATGCATTTTAAATCTGAGTCTTTTGAAATTAAGGCTGAGCTCAACCAAATCCTCTTTCAGCCCGGGCAATGTTGAAAATTCGTGCGGAGCGTTCTTAACTTTTATCTCGGTGACCGCGGCGCCTGGCAAAGAAGACAAAAGGACCCGGCGCAAAGCATTGCCTACAGTAAGACCGTATCCGGCGAATAATCCCTCAACTTCAAAAGTTCCCTTTTTAGAATCTTCGGAAACTGTTTTAATTGTTACTGTTTCGCTTAGATGGGTAAATTGCATGGTTTTAGTTTTATTTACTTGGATTTTATTTGGAAAATGCTTCGACTAAGAGTTTTACTTCGAAAGGCGTTGAGGAGTCGGTAGGAGGAGAAAGAACGCGGCCTTCAAATGTATCCCTGTCCAAGGCGAGCCATTCCGGCGGTTCGTATTTTTTTAAGATGTCTTTCCTTTTTTCAATAACATTCAAGCTATTATCTACCTTGACCACATCACCAGTTTTAACTGTAAATCCGGGAGAATGCACCTTCTTACCATTAACAGAAACGTGTCCGTGCACGATAATCTGGCGCGCCGAGCCGCGAGAAGATGTAAAACCGAACCTGTAAACGACGTTGTCAAGCCTTTTTTCCAAAAATTCTATCATCTTGGCAGCTGATGAACCTTTGGCCTTCTTGGCTTCCGAGAATATTCTCAAGAGAGTGCTCTCGTTCAATCCATAGCTCCATTTAAATTTTTGCTTTTCTTTCGTCTGCAATCCAAACTCAGAAACGCTTCTGCGCCTGGCCGACTGTCCGTGTGCGCCCGGCTTGTAAGGCTTCCTTACCATTGCGCATTTCGTGGAATTGCAACGTTCGCCTTTTAAATGAAGGCGCTCGCCAACCGCTCTCTCTTTTTTTTCTTTAGGACCGATCATAAAAATATGGTTTGAATGTAGGGTTTAGATTACAGTGATTATTGATAAAAAGCAACTATACGCGCCTTACTTTGGGCGGCCTCGGGCCGTTGTGCGGAATAGGCGTAGCATCTTTTATAGAAAGAACATTGAAGCCCTGGTTGATAAGCGATCTTACGGCTGAATCCCGTCCGCCGCCTATGCCTTTAACTATCACGTTCACATTAACCGGTCCGGCATCCTTGAGTTTCTCCGTGATGGCCGCAATAACCTTGGAAGAAGCAAATGGCGTAGCCTTCTTTGGTCCGGCAAAACCGAGAGATCCAGCCGAAGCCCAAGCCAGAACATTCCCTGATTTATCCGTGACTGTAACGACCGTATTGTTATACGAAGCGTTCACATAAACCCTGCCTTCCTCAAATTTTTTGGATTTCCTTGCAACCTGAGGAACCGCAGCCGTAGCAGCCGGGGTCTGTTCTTTAGATGCCTCTTTTAATGGTTCTTTTACTTTTTTCTTACCCATGTGTTTGTTTATAGGCGCGTTTATCGCCAAAGATATTTTATTTGAGGTCAACTTTTCTCTTACCGCTGCCAGCCGTCTTTCTCACATTGCCGCGAACGGTACGGGAATTCGTTTTAGTGCGTTGACCGCGCACTGGCAGACGCCTCAAATGCCTGGTCCCCCGATAGGTCTTAAGATCTTTTAATCTTTGAATATTGCGCTTGATCAATTGCCTCAATTCTCCTTCTAGGCGATAATTTTTTTCCACAAACCCGTTGATTCTGGCTATTTCTTCTGCGGTTAGGGTGTTAGTCCTTTTACTAATGTCAATTTTGGCAGCTGTTAAAATTTTTCGGCTGGTTGATCTGCCAATACCAAAAATATAAGTAAGCGATACTTCTACTCTCTTATTATCAGGAATGTTTACACCTAGCATTCTCATAATCGTAAATAAATATTATTTTTATCCTTGTTTTTGTTTGTGCTTCGGATTATTACAAACAATATAAAGCCGGCCCTTACGCTTAACGACCTGGCAATTTTTACATATCTTTTTTATTGAACTTCTGACTTTCATTTTTTATTTGAGAAATATTATCACAATCGGCGCACTATCCTTCCCCTTCTGCCATCCGGACCCATTTCCACAAGAACGCGGTCTCCGGGAAGAACCCTGATGTTATGAATCTTCATCTTGCCTGCTAAATGAGCCAAAACTTCCCCATCGGGTTTGTTTTTAAGCCCGATTCTGAAAGTAAGGCCTGGCAAGGCTTCCTTAACTATTCCTTCTTCGGATGCAACCCTCATTTACTGAAGTATTTCTGATTCATAACTACCTGTTTAAAAGCGGTAATGTAGGTTATTGGTTCTATGGGATTATAGACGATGATCATCATTCTTGTCAATAAAGGCTCAGTTCACTAAAACCTTTATTTTATTAGCGGCGGAAGGCATATTTTTCAGCCATACAGGCCACAAAGAAATTTTAGCATTCACCAAGTGCGGCAGACCGGTAATAAGCTTTTGAGCATCATCCACGCTCTTACCCAATATTTGCGCCACAAAATCATCGGCGGAGAAATCCGGCTTCAACGTTCCTTTTGCCGTCAGGTCAAACGACTCGCTACCTTTAATTAAATCAACTTGTACTTTTCCATATGTGAGATCTAGGGAGTCAAACACCATTCCCGGATTGTCCTTTTGCGCTAAAGCCGTCAGCACGGACTTCAAATCGGATTCCTTAAAGCCGACCGTCTTCATATTGGCTTCGCCGAAAACATTAAAAGTGCCGCTGGCGTTGGCGATAGCATCGGCACTTAATTTTGTAATGGTAATAGACGATGCTCCTTCCAATATTTTAAAATCAGCGGGGTAAGAGGAGAGGAAGCTGCTGTTTAACCTGGTTGTTAAAAGATCCGACACTCTTGCCTTAGACTTACTTATATCCCCTGCAGTAGGAACCGCGCTGAATCCGACAAACCCTCCGCTTGTGGGAATTTTTATTCCCCCATAAAACCCGGCGTAGCGCGGCGTACCCTGAAAACCGGGAATAGTAAGCTTGGCAATCGGTCCGACGTTGTAGCTGACACCGGCTTTATCAGCAATGATATTCGCATCAATGCTTGATGGGGTAATCTGACCATTTTTGATTACGGCTCCCGGAACAATAACTTGGTTAATTATTCTAAATATTTTTCCATCGGGAGTCGCAAAACGGGTAGTGGCCACAAGAGTTTGCGGAGCGGAGCTGTAGGCATTGTAAATAGTAATTTTCCCCGTTGCCTTCTCGGAAACCGTGCTGGAACCAGAAGCTGGAAATGGCTGGACCATATTGGTCTGCGGGGTAAAGAATTCCGCCGGCAAAATATTGTTATCGGCATTTATTTTTGCAACAGCGGAATCCGCTGTAAATTGATGTTCATAAGACCAAGGCGTCCTCCGAAAATTTATCTGGATGGTTGCCCTGTTCAAGAATCTTCCCGTAACAAAAAACCCTGCGATTACAAGAACCACAACGCCAATCACAAGCAAAGCCCTCTTTCCTCCAAGTTTAGGCAGGCGCAAGCGAGGCAGAGACATCCACTCTCTTGCTTTGGATTCCTGGGCCCGCTCTTTCCTTCCTACCCTAGCTTCCAAAATAACCTCTTCCTCCTCTTCTTCGCCTTCCGTTATGCTTGGTTTGAAATTATAACTAACTGGTTTTTCTTCCGCACGGCGATTAGGTTCCTTTTTTGACTTCCTGGATAATTGTTCCGGTCTGTTTTTTTTATCGCCAGCTATGCTAAGCGGCACAATATCTGAAAGTGCCGAACCCTTCCTGTCTAAAAGCGGATGAACCGCCTCCAAGTCGCTCGACTGCGCAAGCGCCAAAACGCTTTCATCAACGGATTCAATAGTCACGGTTTTACCGGCAGATTCGGCCTCTCTTTTTATAAGATGGAAGTTGCTCACCGAACCTCCCAAGGCAGCGTTTTTGGGAACAACTAAAGTTACGCTGTCTTCCTCGCTGCCGATGATCTTTTCAACTATTTCGGCAACGCCTTCGCTTTTATCTATAAAAAGTTTTTCCATATACCAAATTATATCACGGAGCTTTTTATTGCACCAACCAATGTATCCTCCTGCGCAGATGGTGGTTAATTTCCGAATCGCGCTTGTCGTAGTAGAACTCAAAAAATGGTGCCAGGCGCATAAAAATTTCGTTGGGCGGCATGGGCCAGTCGGCAAAATCCAATCCAAAACCGAATTTATCAAAGGCCTCCCTCGCCGGCAGATCATGGAGCGTAAATCGCCCGTAATTCAGAGGCGTATCTATCGGCAAAGGCAATAAAGAATGGAAAAACGTCTGTCCCTTGAGCCTGGATGACTTTAGACCGTTTAAGAAATTACTGACTTCCGGCTTCAATATTCTGTCCATAAATTTCTTAAAGCTTTCGGAAATATCTCCCGAAAGATACTTTCTGTAAATTAATTCCGCTGACTCCTGCCCAACATGGAAAGCCGAAATAATGCTGTCTATTAAAGAATTATGCCGCCAGTCAAATTTTTCTTCGTAAACAACATTTCCCCAGGCGGATTTCTCCAGAGAAAAACAGGATACTCCTCCGGAGCCGATTATAGCTAAATTCACAGGCGGCTGCTGAATTTTGGCAAGAGAAAAAAGCCCAGCCCGGGCTTCGGATGTAAAGAAAAATCCATCTCCGGAACCGAAGAAGTATTTTAGATAATCAAAAACAGGGCGGGCGGTAAAAGTAAGCCGCATCACGGCGCCGACTACCTTACCCGGGAAAGAAAGCGGGTTCACGACATAGTGCCCGTCTATTTTAAAATTATCCACTTCGGCATTAACGAGTACGGTATCAAGTTCGTGCAGTCCTAAACGCCTCGCCGCCTCGGCCCTTTCCGGTCCGAATCCTTTGCCGATGGCCTGCGACAAGAGATTATCCAATTCGACCATATTCAGCTGTTTCGTGTGGTCGTCCGGCGCACGTTTCATTTCTATCGGATAAGAAACCGCCACCGCCAAAGAGGGGTCAGCCGAAACTATCATATTTCTTTTCCTTAATTTAGTTATTTTGGAATTGTGCCAGGTCTCCAAAGGAAATTCTGCCCAAATTTTTTCCAGAGTAAGGTTCTTGTCTTTATCTAAACCCAAAAGCAAACCCCTTGTCTTCTGCGGAGCAATATCAATCAGAAGATATTTTTCTTTTGGGCGCCAGAACTTTAGGTCAATCACTTATTTTTATTGTAGCACAGGGCGAATATCCGAGTTCTCGCCTCATTCCACAACACCCTTGATCCGCCGCACTCCTGCCCCAACTGCTTCTTCTTTAGAAATTCTGAATTTACCGATTTGGCCCGTATGCGTAACGTGCGGACCGCCGCAAAATTCTATGGAAAATGCTTTTTCAAATTGCGGGTTCTCCTGCGTGGCTGATTTTGGACCAATGGAATAAACAGAAACGCGGTCCGGATATTTCTGACCGAACTCGTGCTCGGCACCAAGTTTTTCCGCTTCATCTTTGGCTATTTCGCTACGTATAACAGGCAAATCTTCGGCAATTTTTTCGTTAACAATGCGCTCTGTTTCTTTTTTCTGTCCGTCCGTCATTTTCGCGCCATAAGAAAAATCCATCCGCAGGCGCTCGCTCGTGATGTTGCTCCCCCGCTGTTTAACTTCTGGACCGAGCACTGTCTGCAGAGCTTTTAATAATAGGTGATGTGCCGTGTGAAGTCGTGTGGTTTTTTCCGAATGATCGGCCAGTCCGCCTTTAAACGTGCCGGTGGATGAGGTACGAGAAAGATTTTGGTGTTTCTGAAATTTTTTCTTAAAACCATCGACATCAACTTTGGCACGTTCCATAGTTAGCTCCAAAGGAAATCCATATGTAGTAAACAGAATAAACGCCTGTTCGCCAGTAATCTCATGTTTGCCATTTTCAATTAAATACCTTTCAAGCACTTTCAAACCAGAATCGAGAGTCGTCAAAAACTGTTCCGCCTCGGCTACTATTGTATCCTTAATTACCGATTCTTTTTCTGGCAAATCTTTATAAAATTCGGCGTATTCCGAAAGATATCTTTGTGCAATTCTAAACATTAATACGCCCACCGAGGAATTAAATTTCGATTGGGAATGCTGTCGCACTTCAAAAACGCTTTTTCTAATCAATCGGCGCAATAAATATCCACGCTCCTTGTTACCTGGCTGCACTCCATCATTTATAAGAAATACGGCTGCGCGAATATGATCAGCGATAATACGCATCGCTTTTGCTTCTTTTGGGTAGGTCACTCCAAATAAAGATTGGATCTCATCAATTGCACCACGAAGCGCACTGATATTAAAAATATCCGGATCTTTATTCTCTGCCGCCGTAATTCTCTCTAAACCTCCACCGAAGTCGACATTACGCTGTTTCAATTTTTCGAACGTCCCGTCCTCCTTCTTTCTGTATTCCATAAAAACCGAGTTGCCGATCTCAAGGAAGCGGCCGCAGTCACAGTTCGGGTGACACTCTTTACCGAACTTCTCGTCGTGCCGCGGGACACCCCGCTCATCCGCAGAACCGAAATCGTAAAACACTTCCGAGTCCGGTCCGCCCGGCTCACCCGTGGGCATCTTTAATGGTGTGCCTGCGCGGCTCCACCAGTTCTTCTTTACGTCATAGGAAAAAATTCTACCGCCCTGCATACCTTTCTCGCTCCCTTCTTTTTCTGATCCAAGTGCGACATACTTTGCTTCAATTTTTTTCTCATTAAAAAGTTCTTCCCAAATTTTTATCGATTCGTCATCCTGCGGAATTTTGGTCTCTAGATCGCCGCCAAAAACAGTTACATATAAATTTTCGGGTTTTAATCCGATCTCGTCGGTCAAAAACTCGAAAAACCACGGCAGCTGTTCCTGTTTCCAATAGTCTCCGAAAGACCAATTACCAAGCATTTCGAAGAAAGTCGTGTGACGATTGTCTCCTATCTCATCAATATCTTCGGCGCGAAAACTTTTTTGCGAATTAGCGACACGTTTACCTAAAGGATGCGGCGTTCCCAAAAGATATGGCACTAATGGTTGCATGCCGCTTCCAGTAAAAAGCGTCGTTGGATCGTTTTCTGGCACAAGCGAAGCGGAGGGAATGATGGCGTGCCCGCGCTTTTCAAAAAATTCCAGAAATTTTTGGCGTATTTCGGCGGAAGTCATTACTCAATCATAAAAAATAAAGCCGCTTTTTACAATCCAAAAAATTTACCAGTAGTCTTTTGCCAGTATAAAAATCTGACGCCTCGGATGAGGCGTCATTTTAGCGCTTAAATAAACTATTCAGTTCTTCCGATGCTTCTCGTTCGAATTTATCAGCAAGGCGCCAGATTGCCCGATTTATCTTCCTCGTAAGTTTTCTATCTTCGTGAATCTTGTGCAGATCTCCCCAAGTAAATTGACCCAAAAAACTCGCACGCAGTCTATCGGCAAAATTTATTTTTAAACGCGGCTCTCCGATAAAAAAATATGGATTGTTTGCATCTTCCTTATGGTCAGAAAATTTAAATCCCGAACTTCCGGATTCCGCGCGCGCATCGATCTTTGTGCCATCTTTCTTGCATTCTGCGTGAATGACGAACATACCAGAACCTATACCAAAACAAATTACCAATCTTTGTCCTGGTCTGAGTCTAAACTTTTTATTTCTAGTAAGTCGTTCTTTTCTCTTGCCTTTAGCCACGTTTCCTCCTTTAGCCAATAAAAATAACTATGCTAACGATAACATGCGCAAGAAAAACTGGCTAAACCAAATTCTCAAATCCCTCCAGAGCGTTCGCTTTGCCGTGATCGCGGATTTTCTCCAGTGCCTTCGCTTCAATCTGCCTGATTCGTTCGCGCGTAACGCCGAAAGCCTTACCCACTTCTTCTAATGTGTGGTTCACGCCGTCTTCCAAGCCAAAACGCATTTTGAGAATTTTCTGTTCTCGCTCTGTAAGATCAACTAAAATTTCTTTTATTAAATCGCGTAAAAGCGCGTGCGCCGTTAATTGCTGGGGGGTGGAATTTCTCTCGTCGGGAATGAAATCCGACAAAGTGGAATCTTCTTCATCTCCTATTGGCGTTTCAATAGAGAGAACTTCCTGGGAAATTTTTTGAATATGTCGGACTTTATCAACCTCCAATCCCATCTCGGAAGCAATTTCTTCCGCCAACGGGTCGCGTCCCAGTTCCTGGATAAGCTGGCGGCGGGCCTGAGTGTATTTGGAAATCGTCTCTACCATGTGGACAGGAATACGGACCGTGCGTGACTGGTCGGCCAGAGCCCTGGTTATCGCCTGTCTAATCCACCAAGTAGCATAAGTGGAAAATTTGAAACCTTTCCTATAATCAAACTTCTCCACGGCGCGCGAAAGGCCGATGTTTCCCTCTTGGATCAAATCCAGAATACTCAAATTCGGCGTGCGGTTCACATAGCGCTTGGCGATGGAAACAACCAGACGCAGGTTGGCTTTCATTAATCTCTGGCGCGCGTCTTCGTCGCCTTTCTCGGCACGCTTCGCAAGCTCTCTTTCTTCCAGTTTAGTAAGAAGCGGCGTCTTGCCGATTTCCTTCAAGTACATTTGAACAGCGTCGGGGACATCGCCTTCCATCATCAGGGCATCATCAAGCTCTTTCTGATTAAGCTCAGCCTTGGAAAAACCGATAAGTGCGCTCGTTTCTATAACCTTAATTCCGGCTTTCTCCAGCCGGTCGTATATTTCGTCAAGCAAAGTAACGTTGTCCTCTATCTTTGGAAAAAGATAAAGTATCTCGTTGTCGGTCACAAAACCTCGCGGCCGGCCGCGGTCCAAAAGTTCGTTTATCGCTTCTTCGTTGGAGGCGGATATTTTTTTGGCCTTAACATCCTTCGCCGATGTCTTGGCGAGCTTTTTCCCATGCTCTACTGGCCGCCCCCTGCGCTTGAGAGCCGGCCTGCCTCGCCGAGCGTGTTTAGCGCCTGTTTTTTTTGTTTTTTTCTTCTTGGGTTTGGCCATTAGGTGATTGTTGGGAATTATAACAGGCAATGAGAATAAAATAAATAGCTGTTTTTTATTTTATACGATACAGCCCGGTTCGTGAGTGTAGCGACTATAGACTACGACTCAAAAACTTGCAAGGGAATATTGTTCAGCTCTTCCAGCGCCGAACGCAGGCGCGCTTCGTTTCCTTCTTTCTCGGCGCTCTGCACGGCACGCGCAAGAAAGAGTTTTTTATCTTTATAATGTTCTTTAATAAGTTCATTCTTCAGCTTGGTGACTTCTTTATCCCCGGGATTCTCTGAACCGAGAATTATGAAATCTATAAGTTCGTCCAAGACGGGGTCTTCGCTCTTGCGCGAGCCGGTCTTCAGAATCTTGAAAATCTTGCCATGAACATCGGCGAAATACGGCGCACAATCCTCAACCAATGAAAAATCATTTTTGGCCACGGCCGCGCGCAACAGCCCCTCGCCTATAAGCTCGCGCCGCGAATATTTGTGCTGGCCAATCAACGACTTCTCGGCAGCTTCGCTGGCATCTTTAGAGAAATCCGTTTTAGGCAGACCTACTTTCTCGGACTCTTCCAGAAGTATTCTATCTTCTATACCGCTTCTCTTTGATAATTCTTTCATCCAAAAAGCGCGCTCAATAGGGCTTGTTATGCTGTTCAGCTTGGTTAAAACAAAGCGGATGTTATTTAAAGTGCCACGGTCGGAATAATTAACGGAACCCGAAGACACCTCGGTCTTAGCAGGCAGATATTTGCCGAAATAAAACTCCGGTGCCGGAACGGCTTTGTTTATGGCGTTCATCAGCTTCTCCGCTCCAGCTTGTGCCGCTTCCGCCGGATCCTTAAAATCGGAGAAGGTCACAACCTTAACTCCGAAATCATTAGCTTCGGCAAGATCTATAACCCGCTCGGAAGCTGCCGAACCGGCCGAATCGGAATCAAAACTGAGAATGATCTCGTCGGCTAAGCGGCGAAGAGAATGCAGGTGATCCAGGGTCAGAGCAGTACCCGATGTCGCCACAACATTTTTAACTCCTGCCTGCCAGCTCATCAGAAGGTCCATCTGGCCCTCAACTAAAAAGACATTGCCCGCTTCCCTGATAAAGTTTTTGCTTTTGTCCAATCCATAGAGCAGACGCGACTTCTGGAAAACTGGTGACTCCGGGCTATTCACGTATTTTCCGAAATCCGCGCTTTCAAATTGCGGCAAAACCCGCCCGGTGAATCCCACAACCTTTCCGACATGATTGTGAATCGGGAACATGATCCTTCCGCGGAATCTGTCTAAGAGCAATCCGCGTTCTGTTTTAAGAGCGAGTCCGGCACGCACTACGTCCTCTGGCGCATAACGCGAATTTAACAATTGCATCGTGAGCGCCTCCGCGGCATTAGGCGCCCAACCCAATTCAAATTCTTCTATTGTTTCTTTTTTTAGCCCGCGCTCAGCCAAATATTTTTTTGCCGGCTCTGAAGCTGTTAGAGATTTTTTAAAGAATTCTTTTGCGGCATTATTAAGTTCATATAAAAGTCCGGTGTATTTGTGTTCCGCCGGGTCAAGCCGCCTCAGCTCCACTCCCGCTTTCTCTGCGAGTACACGCAGAGCCTCGGAGAACTCCAGATTTTCGTAGCGCATCACGAAACCAAAAACATCTCCACCTAAACCGCAACCGAAACAATGCCACGACTGTCTGTCGGGCGAAATCATAAAAGAAGGGGTTTTCTCTTTATGGAACGGGCAGATGGCCTTGAAATTCTTTCCGGCTGGCTGGAGATTCAAATAACCACGGAGAAAATCAACAATATCAAGCTTTTCTTTAATGGTTTCGGTAGTGGACGATGGCATTTGTTTTGATTGTAATCCTAAAATCGGTTTTCGGGCAAGCAAAAATGTGCAGTTCTTGGGTACGAAAAATTATCAATAATTGTGGGGTAAATAGATAGGATAATCTCTATCGTGCTATCGGCAACGAAAAACCGAAAGTTGAGCCCTTCCCTTCTCCTTCGGATTCTCCCCAAATTTTCCCTCCCATTTTTTCTACGATTTGCTTCACGATAAAAAGCCCCAAACCTGTGCCGGTAATATTCTGCGTCTTCTCTGTCTGCACGCGATAAAACTTTTCGAACAATTTTTTCTGGGCTTCTGGGGCCATACCAAAGCCATTGTCCGTAACATAGGTTATAAGCATCTTATTCTTCACCTCATGCTTCACACGCACCCAGCCGCCATCGTTATTGTATTTTATGGCATTACCGACAAGGTTCGTCATAACCTCTTTGACCCTATCGGAATCAGCCATAACCTTCGGAAGATTTTCCGGAATTTCATAACTCATCTCAACCGATTTATCTTCGGCTAGAGGCCTCAATTCATTCATAACAACGTCTATCGGTTCCTCAATATCAATCGCCGCAACCTTAATGGTTAACTTACCGACTTCCGAGCGAGAAACTTCCAATAAGTCGTTTACGAGTTGTATCAAGCGTTGATTGGAATTAATAACCTTTTTTATTAGATCTTTGGTTTTATCCGTTATCGGACCGGTAACACCGTCCAATACCAGGGAGAGATAGCCCCTGATCGCGGCGACGGGGGTGCGCAGTTCATGGGCAGCTATAAAAACGAACTCGTCTTTAAGTTCTTGGAGCTGCTTCAGGCCGGCAATCATTTTATTGAAGGCATTACCCAATTCTTCCAATTCGTCTCCTGTGTTAATTTTCACTCTTTCTTCAAATTTCCCCTGAGACACCAATTCAGTTCCCTTTTCTAATGCTTTGATAGGACGGACAAGAATAATTGCGAATATTATGCTCACGATAATCACCAAAACCAGCACGGCTCCGGACAATAGAATATTTTTATAAAGAATATCGTTCACGCTCGCATCCGCTTCTGAAGTCGGCCACTCGGCAATAAGACCCCATTTGAATTCCGGAAGATAGCGGGCAGCGGCAACAACCTCCGCGCCGAAATGATTAAGATATCTTTCCTGGGCACTCGCTCCCAAAAAATTCTCTCCGCTTATAACCGCCGAAACGATAGCCGTATTTCTCAAATCAATTGATGACGTAGTATTCGGCATTCCTCCGATAAGCTCTCCCGAATCATCAACCAGATAAACATAACCGCTTGCGCCAAGACTGGTTTCTTTTACTATGTCCTGCAATTGGCTTAAATTAACGTCGGCGACCACTGCTGAAATTGGCACGTTGCCGTTGTTAACGTTAGGGCCCGCAATCTCCATAACAGGGCCCTTTCCGGTAAAATGCGCCGCACCGAAATAATCAATTCCCGTATGAGCGCTGGAGAGTTCCGGAGAACCACTCCAATCTTTAAGCTGGTCGTCGGGAACGCCGTCGGGGTATTCTCGGCTGAATTTTGCCACCTCCTTTCCGTCCGAACCTATAAAAGCCACGTCCTCCAAGGGAGGAATTGTGGAAAGAAATTGTTTTAAGAGAAATTTCTTTGTGCTAAGGGTGAAATCGCTGTCGTCGGTTTTGTCGGTAGCAACCTTAACTTCTATGACGCCGGTAATGCCATTTATGAAATTCCTGATCTCTCCATATTTTTGGTCTATAAGAACCGACTCCAGGTTGGCAACGTCAACTTTGTGCGACTCTCTTATGCTGTAAACCGAAATGAGCCCGGCAATCACGATCGGCACTACGCTTACGGATGCTATCACGAGAAAAATCTTATTGCGCAACCTTCCCTTGGGGCGGCGTTCTTCGGGAATCTTATCCATTGTTTATAAATTATAGCACTACAACTTATCTGAATATTCCAAAAGACACAGTATCTTTAAGGAAAAAATGGCTAATCGTGTTTTGTCTTAGTGTGTTGAAAATTATACAATGAAACATAAATGGATAAGTTGTTATCGGTAAAAAATCTCAGTGTTTCGTTTGAGGGGAAGCCGGTTATCTCGGGCATCAGCTTTGATTTAAGTGTCGGTGAGAATCTGGCAATCATCGGACCGAACGGCTCAGGGAAAACCGTGCTCTTAAAGTCTCTAATTGGTATCCTGCCTTATAATGGAGAGGTTTCTTGGACACCTCATACAAAGATCGGATACGTTCCTCAAAAAATTGACGCCGACAGGCATCTGCCGCTTACCATAGAAAATCTTCTGCACGCCAAGGCCGGTGCCATTGGATTGAAAAAATTTTCCGTAAAAAATTCCCTGGAGGAGGTCGGTCTCGGACATTCTGCGGCCAAAACTCCGATAGGCCATCTTTCCGGCGGAGAATTCCAAAGAGCGCTAATTGCCTTCGCCCTCCTCGGGAATCCAAAAGTATTGCTATTTGACGAACCGACGGCTTCAATTGACGTCTCAGGAGAGGAACTGATCTACGAACTCATCCACGAACTCCAAGACAAGCGGGGAATCTCCGCGATAGTCGTCTCGCACGACCTGAGCTTTGTTTATAACTACGCCACCAATGTTTTATGCGTGAACAAAACCGGCCTCTGTTTCGGCCCTCCGGAAAAAACGCTGAATGCCCAGGTTTTAGAAAAAGTTTACGGTCCGCATAAATATTTCCATCACTTCCATCATAAGGACCAAGAAGAACACAAAAATGCTTAGCCCGATTTATTCAATAATTCTTGCTGTTCTTGCGGCGGCAGCAGCAGGCCTGGTCGGCTCTTTCGCCTTGATGAAAAAAACAGTTCTCGCCGGAGATGTAATGTCGCATGTCGCTATCCCCGGACTCGGATTGGCTCTGATCTGGAATATCAATCCCCTAATCGGCGGAGCAGCTACGCTCCTTTTGGGAGCTATAATCATTTGGCGGCTTGAGGAAAAAACTTCTTTGTCTTCGGAAGCCGCAATCGGCGTAATCTTCGCCTCTTCTGTCGCGCTCGGAGCGCTGCTTATAAATTCCAAAGAAGAGTTGATAGACGCGCTCTTCGGCGGATTCGGCGGATTATCCACTAATGAATTTATTTTTGGCGTCGCCGCCAGCCTGTTCGTTATAATAGTGCTTTGGATTCTTAGAAATAAATTGATTATAAATCTTTTCTCGTCCGATCTTGCCGCTTCTGCCAATATCAACACGAGCGGCCTGAACCTTTGGTTTATAATTCTCTTTGCTCTTACGATACTCTCTGGGCTCCGCTTCCTCGGAGCACTGCTCGCCGGAGCATTGATAATCGTGCCCGCAGCGGCCGCGAGGCAACTGACTCACAGCCTGGGCTGGTTCATCGGAATGTCAACTTTGTTGTCCGTGGTTTCCGTGATATTGGGCTTTATCATCTCTAATACTTATGGCTTAGAGCTCGGCCCAACGGTTGTAGTAGTTGCGGCAGGAATTTTCGTTTTAAGTTTGCTAAAGAAAAAAGAATAACTACGGAGCGGGTAAAGGGAGGCGAACAAAATTTCGCCTACGCGAAATTTTTTGAAACCCAGCGGTTTCAAAACTTCCGCAACGGGAAACCTCCCGGTTTCCCGACCCCATCCACGTTCGATTCCCATTATTACCAATTGCAGATATAAAATCAGCCCACTTACAGCGAGCTGATTTTATATCTGAGCGGGTAACGGGAATCGAACCCGTGTCTAAACCTTGGGAAGGTCTCGTTCTGCCACTGAACCATACCCGCGTTAGAATATCTTAACAAGCTTGCGAGTTTAGATATTCTTACCCTAGCCTGACGGCCGGCAGGCATCCCGCCAGCGGCGGGGCAATAACTCCCGCCAGTTTATCAACAACACAAAATAAAAACCGAAATTCTCTTCCTCTGAAATTTTATACGGAACAATAGCATCTTGTCCAACGTACAAATATGGACTGGAATGAAAAACCGCCGATACGTGACCGGCGGCCCAGAAAAAACCTATTTCGGTATGCTCAAGTAATACGTCTTGAGGTCTTCCAAAAATTTTCCTCCGAAATTCTTTGGCGTGAAAGGGAACGGCAGCCACTCCTTGGAAGTCGTCTGCCAAACCTCGGTGATAATTCCTTTCCGATGGTTAACCAGAAAAACGGGAATATCGCGTTCCTCTCCCCAAAGCAATTCGCACTGCAAATTGAGTTCTAAAAGGTGCTGGCGATCCTTATACATAACGTGCGGCGGACCGGGGCTCAGTTCTTCGTCATGAAGAATAAAAACGTATCTGAGAATCGACGAGTTTGCCCTACGCATCTGACGCACAGCGTCGCGAAGCGGATAGATGGGATGATATTCGCACATTCCGTCGATCGCGCCGATGTAATGATCTTTTCCCATAATCAAGGCGGAATAGCGCCTATCCGGAAAAACACTCCTCGGACTATAGGCGTCGTTGGTTAGTTTTTTCTCCTCGCGGAGCAATTCTTCGGCAAGGCCTTGAAAATACTCAAGGGTTTCCCCGCAAAGGTCAACGGCTTTTTTCTTTACGTCAAAGAGCAAAAGCCTCATGGAAGAAACCGCAGCTTCGTGTGTTTCGCGATTTCCACAAACAAATTCAAAATCCGTTCCCAGGCCGCCGAGAATAACGTCACGGCAATTTCCGCAACAGGTCGGAGGAGAGTTAAATTCCTTGCGAACGGACGTGAATCCGAAAATAATATCGCCTTGCTCGGACCAGCCATAACGCGAACGGAATGCCGCCACGGCACACTCCTCGCAATGCAATGCCTGCATTACCCCATATTCAATATTCCCCACAGGAAGGAATTCTCCACTCCATATCCCGATAGAACCGCGGACGAAATAATTGGAGAATATCGGCATAGACACGCTAGAGTCATGCGCCACTTCCAATGCTTTTCCGTATGAATAAACCTTACGTTGTTGCAGATCCGAAAGCGGGGTACTTCGTATTTTCCCTTCGTGATCAAGCTCGAGATTCCTGAAGTTCCACATAATACACGCTCCTGTACTGGAAAGTTACTGGCTAAAGAATAACCGCAAACCTGCATTACGGTCAAGAAAAAACAAAAAGGCCGAGGGTTTTTAATCCTCGGCCACTGAATTATACCGGTATATATCCAGTCAATTCATCTATCATGTTCTCAATGAACGGCGCCATCTTACCTTGTTGATATCCCTTGGTTCCTTCCGCCGGACGCACAAATTCATCATCCTTGCCTTTGTAGGCAGGACTCTGGAATTTGTAGTTCAGCAAGAATTCCCAGGGAACAAACTCAACAGTGATGCCGTGATGAGTGGAGAATTCGATCAGAGTGAACATAACCGTGGACATGAGCCCAGCACGCAGCTCATAGCCGCTTTGTCCGGCAGCAGCTCCCGCCTGAACGATGACCTTGTCTCCAAGCTCAGTCATCCAAACGGAATGTTTATCGCCACCGAGGAGAAGATCAATCCCCCTTGAGGCGCGAGCCATATTTCTGAGCCACTTCTTCCCTTCATCCGCGGGCGTTCTTCCGGCGAAGGGCTGCCACATATGCTGAATGGCAACCTTGAATCCGCAGATTGTATCCACAAAGAAAGGCCAATTAACAATATCGCCTTGTGGATTGTGGGTATCCATCCAGCGAATCCTGCTAATTGTCAGAGCTTTCTTAAGCGGATTATCAATGCCGAGTCGCTCTCGTTCCATTAAAACTCCCTGAAGACCTGTCTCAAGGAACGTTAACGGACTATCACCCGAACGCTTGGCATCAAAATTATTCCACTCGTGATTTCCAAGCCATGCAGCCACATCCTTAAGATTAGGAGCACCAAGAATCAAAGGCGCAACCAATCCGAAGGAAAACTTCTTTTGGGCGTGCATACTCGTCAAGCGAGTCGGCCTATTTTCCGCGGTATTCTGCGGATACATGTTGCCGTGGATGAAATCTCCATTGATCCACAGATGCTCTGCTTGCCGCTCATGAAGCCCATAGTCAAGAAATTTAACCACGAGCTCTGGCCATTGAGTAATAGAGCCGAATTGCTCGTCCGTGGCAAGAAGCCCCACAGAACGCTGCTCCTTCATACCCTTGTGTGCTTCAATTACTTTCATAACCGAGCGATTCAAAATCCTGAAACGAAGACGGCCGTCAGCGCATAAAATGATTTCTGGCGCCGATGGAGAAACAGGTTCCTTGCGAACCCTGTCTTGTCTCCGCTCTTTGGATTCCAAAATTCTCGTATTCCATTCTTTCATCGTGTATGCCGCAGCAGGCATAGTATTCTGCATTCCTGGCAAATTAAGTATCCAGGTGCCCATCAAGTATTCCGCGAAGAAACTTTCTTGATGGAAATCGGCAAGCATCCAGGGCAGCTCCTGACGTGAGAGACCAAGGTGCCTCGCAATAGCATCCATATGTTGAATGGTTGCTTGATATTGCGTGATGTCGGAGAATCCGGCGTTGTGGACAACACGAATTTCTTTATTATCCGCGACTTTGAGCCGCAGGGTATCGGGCGTCACGATACGTTTTCCAATATTGCCATAAAGGGCCGCAACGTTTACCACCTTTTCGTAATCTTTCGGATAATTGAAGCCATACTGCTTGGCCAGCCTAATCTCAATGATTAGACGATATTCGCTCTTCCGAATGCCAATCTTGTTATAAACCTCTTGACGGTTCAAGAGAGAACTACCGATCCTCAGTTGGTACGTATCAATGATTTCCCACTGAGCCCTGATCTTTCGACGAAGCTCCTTGTTGTCCAAGCGACGCGTCATCTCGGCAGAAAAACTCTGCCAGTTAACGCCGAACTTCCAAGGATTCTTACCTTCGGCGAGGTGCATCAGTGTGGCATAATCTTCAGCCAATCGCCAATCGTCATCTCCCTGAATCACGCAAACTTTATTAGTAACGATTTTTTCCATCCAATCCAGCAACAAGCCGGCGGAATGGAATTGGGACTCGATTTTGTGCAGTCCGCCCTCTTCCACCAACATATTTGATTTGGCTTTATTCTTTACCTCAAAACGCCCCTGTACCAACCCGCTCGTAATAACGAGACTGGGCTTGTCGGTTGCGCTCAGGATCCATTCAAGCAATTCTTCGTCCGTATATTGGCTTCCGTAGAGAACTTCCCCCACGAAAAGAAGTTTAAGGTCTTTGCCTTTCAGCTCTTCGCTGAGGTCGGTTACCGGGACCATTTTATTCACCCGATCTTTTTTCAAGATTTCTCTTACTTCCGCAAGAGATGCGGGCATATCACCAGACTCTTCGCCTTTCACAAAAATCTTGTTTTCCAGAGCGGTGGTTTCCAGTGTCATTATGGACTGGGCATCAACACCTAACTCAACACCGCGCGGGGTAAGAGAATATTCATTGCCTTTTTTGTTTGCGCGAATCAATCCAAGTGCCAGGTAATAAGCAAAGAGTGTCGTTAAAAACTCAACCCCCTGCTTTTCGCTGCCATAGAGTGCATTGGCAATCATCAATAAAGAAATCGGATGATCGCTTAACTGACCAAGGATCCTGTTTTTTTCTTTTTCGGGAAGAAGCTTGTAGAGCTCATCCGATTTATAAAAACCGGCTTGGTTGGAAAAATACCAGTGGCAATCGTTAGCACGATCTCTGACTTTAACCAGAAATCCCTGGTCTTCAAGTTTGTCAAGAATACCGCGCGTCCAGTTTTTATTCCGCTTAAGGAGCCGCGATGCTTGACGATTTCTTAATCGCCTTGCCCTCTGGAGATGTGGCTCTAATTTTTTGTATGCTTGCAAAACTTCCTGTTTTTCTTTTTTGGCTTGCTCCGGACTAATTGGCTTAGGATCAACAGCGACAATCTCTTTCTTTTTGTTTTTGTTCATTCAATCCTCCCATATTATAAGGTATCAAAATTACTTTCTGCCTTCATCGTTGCAGAAAAGACAACTGCAGTCAATAGCAACAGCACCACAAAAATCCTGCATCTAATACAAGAACTTACGCCTTCTTCACGCCCTCAAAATGCCCGGCGGCAGTTTGCTCTATAAATCTTCCTTTATCCCGCAATTCCCCTAAGTTTTTCACGCCCAAATAGGCCATCGTGGAAGCAAGGCCGCGCAGCAGGTCGTCCACTATTTCATGGATAGTCCCGGTCACCGGCACGACCTGAGTGACACCCTCCGGCCGGCGGATGGATTTCAGATCGCCCCTCCGATACCTGGCTAGTTGCGCGGCGAAAGACGCCGAACCTGTATAATTTTTTACAGGACGATTGTCTTCGTCGACGAACATAGGGCTCGCCGATTCTCTGGCACGCACAAGAAGATTCCCGAGCATCACCGCCCTAGCTCCCACAATAAGAGCCTTAGCTAAGTCACCGGGGTTTTTTATGCCGCCGTCGGCAATGACAGTTTTTTTATAACGGCCGGCGATAACCGCACACTCGGCAACAGCCGTAAGTTGCGGAACCCCTACTCCAACCTCGCGGGTGCGACAGACAAATCCAGGCCCCTGTCCGACCTTCACGATGTCGGCTCCGATCTCAAACAAAAATTTCGCGCCCTCAGCGGTGGAAACGTTGCCAACAACAAGCGGCAATTTCGGAAATTCTTTTTTTATCTTTTTGATGGCTTCTTCTGTGTTCACCGAATACGCCCGCGCCGTATCTATCAGCAAAATTGAGACACCATTTTTTATCTGCGCTTCAACTTCCCGCAAGTGCTTAGCGGTAAATGTTTGCCCCACACCTATACTTCCGGCACGCAAAAACCTTCCCTTGTCATCACGTGTCGCCCGCGGATAACGCGATTTATAGAAAAGACCATTCGCGGTAATAAGGCCGGCGAGTTTGCCACTTTTATCAACGAGCGGAAGTTTTTCAATTTTATTTTTACGCAGGAGCTCTCCGGCTTTTTTAAAATCAATGCCAAGCGCCGCGACAATAAGCTTTTTGGACATTAAATCGCCCACGGATTTCCCGTCTTTTTCTTCGTAGAGCCAATCTCTTTTGGATAAAATACCCACGGGCTTTTTATTTTTATCAATAACGATAAGGCTACGCACGCCGAACTGCGACATTTGCTTCTTCGCATCCTCAAGCGCAGTATTCGGCTTGGTTGTAAGCGGTTCGTCAATCAAAGCGGAGTCGGCGCGGCTAATCCTTGTTATTAATTCCACCCGCTCCTCAATGGGCAAGCTTTGAGGCGGGAAAGCCAATCCCCCCTCCCGTTCCAAAGCCACGGCGAGCTCCAAGCCGGTTACGGATTCCATATTGGCGCTCACTATCGGTATGGAAAGATTGAGGTTTTGCGATAATCTCGTTTCAAAATTAAAAACTTCCGACCGCGAACGGATGTCGGAATAGTTCTCCGGCAAAGAGACATCGCTAAAAGTAAGAGCACGGCCTGTCGGCAGACCCTTGGATGCAAAAAATTCGTGGATGGCAGATTTTTCTTCGTTCGTCAGCACAAGAACTATTATACTTGGCAGCGAAGAAAAGATAAACAGCGCAGATATTTATCTTTTATGAGCAAACCGGGTTCATGGGCGAAACGATTATATAACAAACTTGACCAGCCATAAAACCTCCAATAATATTTAACGAGCGCTCAATTTTACATCTAGGAGGTGAATATGTCTGCACCGTTCGCCAGAATAAATAACAGCACCCACACCCACATGGACGGAGCCTTCGCTCTTATCTCTATCCTGCCGCAGCTTTACGATATGGCGAAAATAGAATTTCCCTTCAATCGCTGGGGAAATTACCACAAAGAAATCAAGAAGTTGTTCTATGAACCGCAAGGAGACATAGTACAATTATTTTCCAACATCACGAAAGTTATGCAGACAAAAGAAGCGCTCATTCTCGTAGCTGCAACCTTTACCCGTTTCCACGCACGACAAGGATTCAGATATTGCGAGGCAACAATCGCACCGCAATATCACACAAAAGCGGGGCTTACGGAAGAAGAAGTTATCCGTGCCCTCGTTAAAGGAATAAAAATCGGCGAAAGAGAATATCCGGAAATTGAAATGAATATAATTTTTACTATCGGACGAGAGGCTTCGCCCGAAGAAGGCGTACGTCTTGTCGAAGCCGCCAGCCGTTGCAACAGAAACTATGTCGTAGGCATCGGCCTTGCCTGCGACGAAGCGGGGTATCCTCCTCAAAGACACATTCCGGCTTTCAGGCGAGCGAAAGAACTGGGATTTAAAACCACGGCCCATGCCGGAGAGTGGGCAAGCGCGGACTTGAATGCCGAAATGTACGAGGCGCAGCTTGTAGAAAACATCCGCTGCGCAATATTTGATCTTGAAGTTGATAGGATCGGCCACGCCATTCCCCTCGGTCGGCATCCGGAACTCATATCGGAGGTCGTAAAAAGAGGAGTCGGCATTGAGGGCTGCCCCGGCTCAAATCTGGCATCGGAGTTGATTCCCAATATGAAATATTTGAAAATTCGCGACATGCTCCAGGCTGGAGTTCTCTATTTCATTAACGCGGACGACGATTTATTCCTCCCCGACATCAACGAAACTTACTGGTTATGTGACGAGGAATACGATTTCAGCGACGAAGAAAAAGCGCAGATGATAAAAAATTCCTGGCTGACCAGATTCGGCAGAAGAAAATACCAATCCCCCGTTCTATAGCGGGGGCTTTATTTTACTGGCCCGAAGAAGTTGCCGAACTTGTGGATGGTACGATGATTATCATATTCTCGCCAGGGCTTTTGTAGTTGAAGCGCGCCCTCAGTTCTTTTTCCAGATTGACAGGATTAGTATAATAATCCAACTCCGATTGGAAATCGGCGGCGTCCAATTTCGCCTGATCAAGTTTTGCCTTCATAACGGAAAAATCATTTTGCGCAGACACGGTCAAGCCAGAAAACCGGTAGATTTGTACGCTCAGAAATATAATAATGGCGGACAAAATGATTATCGCGAATAGCTTCATTATGTATTTAGAATACAGCTTGGAAGAAAATTTGGAAACAATAAAAAACCGGCCAAAGTTCAGGGCCGGTTAATTTCACACTCGTTACAGGATATTCCACTTTTGATACCATTTAATTCTCGCCTTCTGGCTAGAGATTGCAGTACGATACCGACGGAAAAGACGAATAGGAAATAACCGATTGTCCTTAGCCCCCTATTCAATTGCTCCGATTCAATTGGGGTATTGATTACGATGCGCAGCGTTGCCATAACCATTCCTGCAAGCGAAAAAATTGATAATTTTCTGCCCCAATTCACCATACCTCACCCCCTCAAGCAGTGAACGCTGGAATCATACTATCTCTTAGAGAAAGAATGTCAATATTTTTGAGCGTTGCAAACTTACTTCTTCAAAATCTCCCTGAATACCTCCGGCGATAAACTCACCCTGCCCGTTTCTTTCAATCTTTTTTTGCCTCGCTGCTGTTTTTTCCAAAGCTTCATTTTCCGTGTTCTGTCGCCGCCGTTCTTCCCGAAATCGCCGAGTGCTTTCTTCATCGCAGCAATCGTCTCGCGCGCGACAATCCTGCCCATAGCCCGAGCCTGCACCGCTTGGGAAAATTGCTGTTTCGGAAGGAGCTCTTTTAATCTTTCAACTGAGGTCCGCGCCTCGCGTTCCATATCTTTTTTGGCAACTATGCGAGTCAAAGCCGGCACGACTTCCTCCGCCACCAAAATTTCCAATTTCTCAACCTCCGCTTCCGCCTCGCCGTCCAACTCGTAGCTGAACGACGCAAATCCAGCTGATACCGATTTCAACTTGTCATCAAAATCACGGATAAGTTCGGAAAGCGGCATGCGCGCGATTATGAGCAGATTGTCACCGATATTTTTTATCTCGGAAACTTCAATATCGAAAATTGTTTTAAGATTAACGACTTGGCTAAGGTAGGCCTGAGGCGCGAGTATTTCCATTTTTATCATCGGCTGCCAGACACGCTCGGGCTTCATGGGAAATTCGTGCGGTTCCTTGACGATAAAATCTTTTCCGCCGTCGCGTACTCGGTAAGCGATAGAAGGAAAGCTTGTTAAAAATTCCAGATTGAATTCTCTCTCCAGGCGGCTCGCAGTAATTTCAAAGTGGAGCTGACCCAAAAAACCCACTTTTAAACCTCTGCCCAGAGCTTCGTTCGCGTCGGGCTCAAAGCTCAAAGCGGCGTCAGTTAAACGCAAACGTTCCAACCCCCTCTGTAAATCTTCAAATTTTGTATCTCCGTCCGGATAGAATGCTATAAAGACTACCGGCGCTGGCTCTTTATATCCATGCAATTGCTCCGCCTTTGAACCTGCAATCGCAATAGTGTCTCCAATATGAACTAGCGCTGGCTCCTTTAGCCCTGTTGCCACATAGCCCATTTCATCGGGACCTATCGCCGGGGTCGCCTTCAGTTCCGGAGAAAAATAACCGACCTCCTTGATTTTGAATTTTGCTCCCGTGGCGAGAAGAACAACTTCGCTTCCGGAATTAATAGAATTGTCGCTTACGCCGGGGAAAACCCGCACGAAAGCCAATATGCCTTTGTGATCGTCGTACAAAGAATCAAAAATCAAAGCACGCGGCTCTTGGCCTCCGGTATCATCAATTTTTTTAGGCGGCGGCGTTTGCTTCACGACGCCACCCAAAAGTTCTTTAACTCCTTCGCCGGTCTTCGCAGAAATCCTGAATATCTCTTCTTCTCCAACTCCGAGTAAGTCCGCGGTTGCCTTAATCACTTTATTTATATGAGGCAGGTCCAGGTCTATTTTATTTACTGCTCCGATAATAGTAAGCCCGGCTTTTCGTGCCGCACGCAAATTAGAAAGTGTCTGCGCCTGGATTCCTTTCGCGCCGTCAATTAAAAGTACTGCCCCTTCAACTGCCGTTAATGCCCGCGAGACCTCGTAAGAAAAATCGCTGTGGCCCGGGGTGTCAATCAGGTTGAGTATATACTCAACCTGCTCAGATTTTCGCAGATCAGACGCAGATGTACGCCGATCGCGAGCGGAATCGTAAACAATTCTTTCGATTTCAACGCCCTTGGGAGCAAAGTTGATCAAGAGAGATATTTTATAATCAGAACCTCGCAGATAAGACCAGGCTTGTTTTTTTTCGGTATCGCCAATAAAGGGCAGGGCTTTAAGCTCAATTAAAACCTCCTTATTGATCAGCAGGTCAGGATAATAATCGCCAACAGGTTTATCATCGTATTGTATTTTTAAATGCGGTTGGGCAATAAAATCAACGCCCCGACTTTTTAGCTCAATCTCCAAGGATTTCTGATATACCGATTCACGAAATCCTGGACCAATTTTATTCCAAACATCAAAAGCAGCTCCTCGTATTTTGTAGGTTAATTCCTTGTATAAAAATTTGGTATCTGCGTTTATCTGCGTATCATCGGCGTTAATCTGCGCAGGATGCTTATAGAGCATCCTGACGGGCGCCATTTTTATAGTAATCCCCCGCTCGCGCTCCAATTCCAATTTATCCAAATACTGCGGTTTCATCCGCCGCGCGTCCACCGTTCCCGTAATCTCCAAAAGTCGATCCGCCAAAGTTGATTTACCGGAGTCAATATGCGCGATAATTACGAAGTTTCTTATATTCTCCATGATGTGAGTGTACAAATAAAAATGGCCATCCACAAGGAATGGCCGGTAAAACATAACAAACACCCGACTCGGTCTTCAGCGACTGAAAGGCAATGATATTGTACGGCTAACTTCTGCCTCTTTGACGCCGTCAAACTCTCTATGTATCTTAACCCGCAACTCAATAGAGGTTTCTCCGGAAAAACCATAACTTCCAAGAGCTTCTACAAGCTTCTGCAAATCTCTTTGGATGCACTTCTCGCCGGCATTGATCATTTTTGTCATCGACTGCCTATTCTCATTAGTCATTGTTACCATATCAGCCTACTCCTTGATGAATAAATTTACCTAGTGGGATTATACTCTATATCTTCTCCAATGTCAAGTTTACAATCAATCTTCCCGGCATGCCGCCCGACGATAGATCGGAATTACCGGAATCGTATTCATACACAGGCAGATCATTTTCTTTGAACTTATAGCCGACCGGAGCGCTGATAGTAAATTTATAACTCCGTGGCGCGCCGATTCCCGGCAAAGCGGAAGTACTTGTGCTCTGCGGTATAAAAGTCCCCGCCTGTTTCTCAAATACAAATTGGTAGGTTTGCCCGTCCGAAGGCGCAAGCGGCAAACGGTGCGTGTAGTCAAAAACTAATTCTGTTTTCCCTCCGGCCGCAACGCGCGACCACGTGGCAAAAACCTCTTTACCGAATTCTTCGTATTTAAAAGCGGCGGGGTAATTAAATATCCTTTCCGTGGAAGAATCTATTTGCCCCACAAAATCGTCTGCCATATATCCATTTTTCGCATAGTTGGTCGGCGCGTAAATTTTCTTTTCCAAACCACCACTGAAATTAGCTAGTTGGCTATCAGGCTGAACAAATACCTGAAGATAATCCTGATTCGTGGTTTTATACCACCAATCGCTGCCCTTATTCCCCTCGTGGGCGCGATCTATGGTTAAATGGTCGCTCACCGTTCCGTCTTCGTTAATCTGGCTCTCCAAAGAAACATCTTCTCTTACGAATAAATCCGATTTGCCGCCGCCGATATTCGCGTTCGCCACCGCAAGATAGTCGCCTTCAAAGTCATTCGGCAAGGCGTAAACGCCGCCATCGCCGCCGTAGTAGGAAACAAATTTTTCCATATCGGGATCCGCAAAGTAAACCATCAAATCTTTATTCTTGAACCAATCCCGTACCAGCGATATGAATGTCTGCTTTTGGGAACTGTCCATGGCCACAAGTTTCTTAAAAACCTCCGCCGCGAATTCTCTGAGCGCGGCTTTGGGATATGATACTCCGGTCACCTGTCCCTGTTCCACGCTTTTTTGTAATTCTCCCAAAAAATTTTCCGAGTCGATAGTCAATTTATAATCTTTTAATTCTATTGGTCCTGTTATATTCAATATGTCGGCAAGGACTTGCGGAGAAATTGCAATCGCCCCGCCAAAAATCGTGGAACTCGCGCTGTATAATTTGGAAGCGTCGGCAAATTTAACGGCTTGCGCCGCCGAAGACGGAAAATCAAAGAACCAATTGGAATCTGCAGTGCGCCAATTGGTAATAAGAGCTTGCAGCGGCTGCGGCGGAATCGTCTTTAAAGAAAGAGTCCGATCAATTTCGTTTATGTCATGAACCTCTGCTCCGGCAACTCCTCCCCGACCAATGGCCACATCCGCATAGCTTCCCAAAAATCCTCCGGCGGGGCGCATCTCCGAAGGATTCTGCAGCATGACAAAAATATGCCTCGGCGTGCCGGCGGAAAGCCAGCTTATCAGAGATTTCAAAAAATCATCAATACGAGCTATGTCCAGCTTCGCGGGAATATACATATCGAAAATCCCCGGTGAGATTCCTTCAAATTTTGAGGAGGCGGCGGATATCTCATCGCCGGCGGAGCTCAACGAAGCCAAGGTTGCCTCGGTGGTTTTAAGGTGAGATAAGAATTCCTCGCCGTTACTTCCGGAGATTAGAGCCGATAGGTTATTTTCGAAATACGACAGCTCTTCTGCTATGGCCACACCTCCGGAAGCCAAATTTTTAAAGCCGGAGAGGGCATCTCCAGTCCCGCCGAACATTGATTGCAGTACAGAAATAAAGTCACCGAACGACATATCCGTACCGCTCGCTACCGACAGGAATTTTTTCTGTGCGGCATCCGGATTAAGATTTTTCAAATCAGTTATTCCGGACCGGAAGTCGTCTAAATTGTTGGCCAAAGAGCTTTTAACTTTATTGGCTTGCCCGTAGATATATATTCCCGCCCCGGCGATAAAAATAATTATAAGAGCCGCTATCCCCCAAAAAATACCTTTGGGTAAAGAACGTTTTTCATTATCAGCCATTTGATAAATTCTAACGCGGCAGGCAAGAAACTCAAAAGCCGGAAAAATAAAAACCTGGATTAAAAGATACAAGCTTATGGCAGGTGATGTTCAATCTTTTTGCTATAATAAACTTAATTGCATGCAATTTCTGCAAAAAATTTCTTCCCGCACAGCTTTGTACGTGCTCATCATAATCTGCGTCGCATCTTTTTCCTTGATGCTTTACGCTTCGCGGGGCGACTCCGCCATTGACGACGAACTTGCCCATATTCCCGCGGGCTACGCCTACGTTCACAATCTTGATTACCGCCTTAATCCGGAACACCCGCCGCTCGTAAAAGCTCTGGCCATGCTGCCGGTTTTGTTTTTAAACCCGAATTTCCCCGCGCAAAGCGATACCTGGATACATGAAACGAACAAACAGTGGGATATGGGCACGCAATTCCTCTACAATTCTGGAAACGATGCGAACCAAATAATCCAACTGGGGCGATTCGGACCGATGTTGCTTACGATACTGCTCGTAATTCTCATATACGTCTGGTCGCGAGAAATTTTCGGTGAATGGTGGGCCCTTTTGCCGGCCTTTATTTTCGCTTTCTCTCCGACAGTACTCGCTCACGGGCATTACGTAACAACCGACGTCGGCGCCGCTTTCGGGACGGTTCTCTCTACATATTTTTTCATAAAATTTCTGCTCAGTCCTTCGCGCAGACACCTGTTCTATGCCGGTCTCGCTTTGGGCATAGCGGAGGTAACTAAATTTTCCACGGTTCTGCTCGTACCCTACTTCATCATAATTCTCATAATTTACTATTTTATCGGATTGGCGAGAGACTGGCACCAAACAGAAACCGGCAAACGCCTCAAACGTTTTTCGATAAGAGCGTGGCATTATCTGAAATCGCTTGTGATTGTTTTTTTTATCGGTTACGCCCTCATCGTCTATCCGATCTATTTTCTATTCACGTTTAATTACCCCATACAGAAACAAGTGTCCGATACCGAATCTATTTTAAATTCCTTCGCCAGCGGTCCGACTACGGCGGGAGAATATTGCCACGGACTGCGCTGCCTGGCAGATCTGGATGTCTGGATGAGTAAGCACGAATCGACGCGCCCGCTTGCGGAATATATGCTTGGAGTGCTTATGGTTATGCAACGTTCGTCCGGAGGAAATACCCATTATTTTCTGGGCCAGGTTTCCGCAGACGGTTCGCCAATCTACTTTCCTATCGTTTATCTCCTTAAAGAACCTCTGCCGGTTCTCATAATGGTACTACTCGCCCTGACTATCTCCTGTTGGAATATATTAAAAAAGATGCGGGGGCAAGCGCATCTTGTTGCAACACACCTTTTCAATTGGCTCGAGCTGAATTTCACGGAATTTTCCATGCTGACTTTTATTTTTATCTATTGGGACTACAGTATTCATAGCACTCTGAACATAGGCTTCCGGCACCTCTTACCAACATTGCCATTCATTTATATTCTCACTGCCGGATTTTGGAAAAAATGGATAATGACCATAAATCTGCCACCCACATCTTCAATCTGGAAAAACCTCGGAATAAAATTAAGAGTGCTGATTTCTTCTTCTTTTAAATACGTATTTTTAATACTTCTGGTTGTTTGGTTTTTCTTTGAAACCATGGCAGCCGCGCCGTACTTCCTGTCTTATTTCAACGAAATAGGCGGCGGCGTCTGGGGTGGCTACCGCTACGTAACCGATTCCAATTACGACTGGGGGCAAGATTTATTGCGTTTACAGCAATTCATAAAATCCCATCCGGAAATAGATAAGATTGCCGTTGACTACTTCGGCGGCGGCAATCCCAAATATTATTTGGGCAACAAAGAAGTTGATTGGCAGTCATCCAAAGGCAATCCCACGGACCAAGGCATCCATTGGCTTGCTGTTTCAATAAATACTTTACAAGGAGCGATCCAGCCGCTTGCCCCGGAGCAGGCGCGCGAATCCCAGGAGTCATATTCTTGGCTCAACTCTTTGCGGCATCCTACTCCCGGCCTGGGTAATGTTCCGGAACCGGATTATCGGTCGGGGACTTCAATATTCATTTATCACTTGCAATAAAAATACCGCGAGTGATTCTCGTAACACCTCGCTTCTATTAAACTATGCTAATTCTAAGAACGCCGACATTTATAAATCAATAGCTTTGAATCAAAATCGTTCACGACGACTTCACGGATTTTATTTGTAATACGCCCTGTTCTCAACTCGAAAATCAAAATATTGCCAGTTACTGAAACCCGGCTTGGACATAAAATTATTCAAAACCGATAAATCGTTATCGGCCGGGAAACGCAGGCTGAAATAAAGAGTCGGTCCGTCGTGCGTATCTACCTCCAGCTCTTCCAAAGACAAATCATTCAAACGAATTTCTTTTACGCTCACGCCGCTGTTCCGTAAAACCTTAAAGATGCTATTAAGTTTATCCATAAACTTTGATGGCAGAACGGTTCTGCCCAAACCTAAATTTTTCTGGTAATAATCGTCAACGACCATTATCAGGCTTCCCTGCGCAGGAACCGCTCTTTGGAAAACCGTGCCCTCGTTGTCAAACCACCAGCAACTGTCACCTGTGGAGGCGGCAGACATACCCTGATCACCTTTGGCGTCCGCCTGCATGCCACCCACGTCTGTCTGCGACCCCCGAAGACACCAAATTCCATACGGCTGTCGTTCTTCGACCATAACGGAAACAGTTCTGTCTTGAAAATCCTTTTCTATCTTCAGACTTTTAATTTCCGGCACGAGAGCTAAGTCTTTATCCGACGGTAATTCGGGCCAGATCAAAATATTATTGAAACCGAGAATTGCGTGCGAGAAATTGCCGGCAATAAGCCGCGAATCAAGCAGGTCCATAATCGTACTGCTTGCCACCGATTTATTGCCGATAATGTTTATCTCTTTAATGCGGAAAACAGGTGAACGGAAAACAAGCCAGCTTGCTCCCAAGAGAATCAAATAAACTATTAAAATAATTATCCCAACAAAAATATACAGGCGTTGACGCCTTTTTCTGTCCCGTAATTCCGAAATGTTTATTTCTGCGTTGGACATCTTTGCCTACATAAATAATAACAATGACTATATAATTAGAAAAACAGCCATGAGAGCGTTATTCCGCAAAATAAGAGATATGCGGTTCCAGCATGAACCGCTTATTACTGTCATTATCCACCGCGACCGCATTCTCCATAACCTCCGCGAGTTCCAAAAATCCGTCCCTGCCGTCGCGCCAGTACTAAAAGCCAATGCCTATGGCCACGGCCTTGTTCAGGTCGCCCAAATTCTGGAAAGCGGGCATCTCCCCTTCTTTTGTGTTGATTCCTATGTGGAGGCGATGATCCTGCGCAACGAAGGCATAAAAACCCCGCTTCTTATAATCGGCTACACGCCGCTCAAAAATATTGAACGCAGCCGACTCAAAAACGTGGCTTATGGAATTATGAGTATGGAAGAATTGCAGCGCCTCGCGCGCGACTGCCGGCGTCCTACCAGCATCCATTTGAAAGTTGATACCGGCATGCACAGGCAGGGAATTCTTTTAGAAGAACTAAGCGAAGCGCTAGACACCCTGGAACGGAACGAAAAAATAATGCTTGAAGGCGTTTATTCCCATCTTGCCGATGCCGATAACGAAAAATCAACCCTCACGGAAAAACAAATAGGGCTGTGGAACGCCGCCGCCCGCGAAGCAAGAGACAGATTCCAAAGCGTACGCTGGTTCCACTTGTCCAACACGGCAGGCAGTAAGTACGCAAAAAATATTGACGCGAACGTTATGCGCCTCGGGCTCGGGCTTTATGGGATAGGCGCAAATAATTTATTGCCGGCACTGGAAATGAAAACGCGTCTAACATCGGTGCGCAAAATCACTGTGGGCGAAAGCGTGGGCTACAACGCGACCTTCACTGCAAAAAATGAAATGACTGTCGCCACAATTCCCGTGGGCTACGCCGAAGGCCTGGACAGGCGGCTCTCCAATAAAGGCAGCGCAACTGTTAAGGGCGTCAATTGCCCATTTGTCGGCCGCGTTAATATGAATATAACTTCCATCGATGTTTCGCGCGTGCCGAACCCAAAACTGGACGACGAAGTGCTTGTTATCAGTTCCGAGCGCAACGCGCCGAATTCAATTGAGAACATGGCGAAAACCTGCGACACAATCCCCTACGAACTCTTGATACGCATCCCGGCACAGATACGCAGATACGAAGAGTAGTAGAAAAATAAAATCTATGCTATTTTATTTAAAAAAAATAAAGAGGCTGCCTATAATAGTTTCCGCTATATTATTACTCCTGATAGTGGGCGGGGTAGTATGGTTCCGTTCCCAGCAGCAGAGAGCATTAAATCAAGCAGATCAGCGGGAGTATAATGGTCACGATGATATTTCGATAGTTCAGCTTGCACACGAAGCAGTTAATTATCTAAACGATTTTTACAATATGAATCATCAATTTCCTTCGGATCACGAATGGGAAACGCAATTCCTTACACCACACAACCTTGGAACATATAGCGACAATATGCGAACAACATTGCTTCAATACGATAATCACCAGAATTATTCGGAGGTTATCAATGGCCAAACCCAATATGGACCACGTTCCGACACATTCCTGCTGAGATACGACCTAAGACACCCAGAATCGTTTGCTGTAGGTGAACTAGTACAATCTTACTTTTGTATTTTTGGATGCGGCACAGATACAGAATATTGGATCACCAATAAAACCTATAAAGGTTTTATGACTGCTCCTTGAAGAATGGAGCATCACGATTTCCCGGTCGCGGCCCGGCTGCCCGCGGGAGAACGGATACCAGGAATCGTTCTATGGCAAGTTCAAAGTTGATTTCGGGGACCCGAACCGGTTCAGAACTTTGGGCGAACTGGTTGCCGCTATCTACCGCACGATCTGGGAATACAACCATACAAGGATTCATTCCGCGCTCAAGATGCCCCCGTCGGTGTTTGCGGAGAAGATGGCGGCATGAGAAAATGAAAAAACGGCGAGGGAATTCGCCGAATCAATGTCTAAAGAAACCTATCCATTGCAGCCTAATATCTTGTACCAAGTAGCTTTATTTTTTGGGAAAAAGAGAACAGCACTAACTGCAAGCGTACCCGCGGTTATTCCGTGTTCAATATTTCCGGAATTCGACCGTTTGGAACCTTGGCCCCAAACTTGTTTTGAGTCTACTATCCAAAATCAAATTACCACATTGTGCGAAAAAAAGAAGGCCGCTGCATAAACTTCATGCAGCGGCCGAAATGCCGAGAGTCAAAGAGTTAAATAGACTTGCGGACAGCGGCGAAACGACAGATCGAGATCCACCCGCCGTCGAAACAGCCCAGGTACAGGACGCGCCCGCCGGAGCCCCTGCCGAGGCACACGACGAAGCGATCGCCGCGCCGGCCCCGCCACACGGAATTGGGGCCGAGGGCAACTATCGGGAATTCACGCTGCTTCTCCCTGTAAGCTGCGCCGAAAGCCAGAAGTTCCGGCAACTCGGCAGGACGGAAACCCATTCTGTCGAGTCCCCGCACCGCTCCGTCCGAATCAATGTCACGGTTGAAGTGAATCAATTCCACAACCACTTTTTCCTTGCCGCGATTTGCCCGCAACACGGGAAAGTGTTCCTCGGTGATGTCGGAATTAACCCAGTCATATTTCCCGGCGGCGATCATCCGTGACAAGGTCAGTGAGTAATAGACGATTACGCAGAAGATGTTCTTCGCGGCTTGCATCGCTTCCGCTAGAACGTCGGCGATCTTCTCGACCAAAGCATCCGGCGCTTCGCCGTCCTTCACAAGTTCATGAATCTGCTCGTCGGAAGCACCGAGGTTGCGCAGAGCTTTTTCGAGCTTGGATGCGAAACTTCCGATCCAGCCCGCGCCGCTCACGATTGCAGTTGGTTTTGCCATTTCAGTTTCTCCTTCATCCGCTCATCCCTCGGTCCGATAAACGAACAATCGGACTCCCGGATAAGTCGGCTGCCTGCAGCTTTCAACAAAATCAAAGATTTCAAGGTACGGCTTAATTATACACCACAAACCCATATTATGTCAAGCGGTTGAAAAACTGCCTAAATATGGGGAAAAACTCTCTGCTGACCTACGCACTTCTATAAATAAATTAACTCTCTTCAATTCCGCCTCTCCGAACCGGTTGTGCGGGCTCATAAACGGACCTTCTTTAAGGCAACATTACCACCGAACCATCGGCGCGAGAGGCGCTCGTACGCTGGGGTGATGTCAGTGACGATGGTTATCTTAAAGATTGACTAAATATGTTTCCAGTAATTTTTCTACCGCGGCCAAGGTTTCCTTTTTTAGTTTCGGATTGCTTGCCGCCACCCATTTGGCGAAGTTATAAAATTCCTGATTATCAACCTTGAGCCATTTTTTATTTTTGTAGAGAAAATATAATAGTGCGGTCATTGCGATACGTTTGTTGCCGTTCTGAAACGGGTGATTTTTCACAAGGAGATAAAAAAATATCGCGGCCTTGCCAAGGAGTCCCGAGTAAGCGGGCTTGCCGCCGAAACTCTGAAATGGCGCGATAAGGCAGCTTTCAAGAATGTTGGGAAAGCGTGAGCCGAACTCGGGAATAGGCTCGTCCCATGTCATCGTTTCTTTGGCCAAAGTATAGGCAACGTATTCCACCTCCCTGATCGTGAGCGATTTCATTTCTCCTTATTCTTTGCCGAGCAATTTAAGGGTTTGACCGTATTCTTTCACTGTCTTCCTGACCGCGCTTTCTATTAGGCGCTTCTTGTCCTCACCTAGAACTATACCGAGTATCTCCGGAAACTCGCTCTTCCGCACAACAAAATTACGACCAACCTTGCTAGCTTTTATTTCGCCGGATTTGATTTTTTTAAAGACAGCAATTCGGCTTATACCCAAAAGCCTGGCAACCTCGCTTGTAGAAAGCAATTCTTTTTCCATATAAATGAATATTAATCCTTGTTAACCGACTTGTCAATGGTTAACATATGTTAACCAAACCGCCTTTTATTCATAATTCAACTGTCTTCAGCTTCGTCTTCCCAAACCATTTACGCGAGAAGCGCACGTACTCCGGAGTGATGTCGGTGACCAAGAGTTCCCTCTTCCAATTTTCGCTCAAGAGCGAATCAATTTCCGGGTGGTGCGAAAGATAATCCTTCAGCTTCCGTGGAATAATTTCGTCTTGCGAAACCACGGGCACGCCGGCAATCCTGCGAATCATATTTTTCAACGCCGGATAATGAGTGCAACCCAAGATTATTTTTTGTACTTTTTTCCGCTTTAATGGCTTAAGATACTCACGCACGAATGGCTCGGCGCGTTTAAACTCCCCGCTTTCTATTAACGGCACAAGCATCGGTGCGGCATTCTGGAAAACTTTTACGCCGCGGTTAAGCTTTTTTAACTCCCGTATATAGGCGCCGGAATTTACAGTCCCCTGCGTCGCTAAGACTCCTATTTTTTCGATTTTTTTATCTTTAAGCGCTTCTTCGACCGTAGGAATTATCACGCCTAAAACCCGCCGCTTCGGATAATGCTTCGGCAAATAATTCCTCTGAATTTTCCGCAACGCCTCGGCGGACGCAGTATTACAGGCAACGATGATCAATCCGCAATCTTTTTTAAATAAATATCTCACCGCCTCCTCTAAAAACCGGTAAACTGTTTCGGGCGAGCGGTTGCCATAGGGAACGCGCTGCGTATCGCCCAGATAAACATAATCATAACGCGGCAATTTGCGCACCAAAGCCCGCATAACGAAGAGCCCGCCCAGTCCCGAATCAAAAACGCCGATCTTCATCGCGCGCTAGCCGATAACTTTCTTCCCGAAATATTTTTGCAAAGCTTCCGGAACGTCAATTTTCCCGTCTTCCCTCTGATAATTTTCCAAAACAGCGATGATTCCCCGCGAGGTGGCGATGGCAGTGCCATTCAGGGTATGGACGAATTCCGGCTTATCCGCAGTCTGCCCTTTGTATTTGATATTCAGCCTCCGCGCCTGATAGTCTGTTGTGTTGGAAGTTGAGGTAACTTCTCCGTAATCGCCCCTCCCCGGCATCCAGGCCTCCAGGTCAAACTTGCGTGCCGCCATCGCACCCAAGTCACCGGCGCACATCTCAAGTACGCGGTAAGGAATACCGAGGGATTGCCAGAGTTCTTCTTCCAGGGCCAGCAGCTCTTCGTGGATCGCGGGCGATTCTGCCGGCTTCGCGTAAGCGAACATTTCCACTTTCGTAAACTGATGCACGCGGTAAAGTCCCCGAGAATATTTTCCGTAAGCGCCTCCTTCCTGGCGGAAACAATGCGAATAGCCCGCATAGCGCTTAGGCAGATCTTTTTCCTGCAGAACTTCATCGGCGTGAATGGCGGCAAGCGTTACCTCGGCTGTGGCAATAAGGCCCAAGTCGGAATCGGCAACCAGATAAGTCTGCGCCTCCGGCCCGCGCGGATTGTAACCTGTGCCCAAATAGAATTTATCTTTTGCCAAATCCGGCGTAAGCCAAAGGTCAAAACCTTTCTTGCGGAGAAAATCCAAAGCATACTGCACAAGCGCGAGCTCTAAGAGCGCACCGTCGTTCTTCAGATAATAAAATCCCGAACCGGCAACTTTGGCGCCGGAGGCGAAGTCAATTATTCCCAGGGCCTCCCCCAATTCCAGGTGGTCTTTCGGCTTGAAAGTAAATTCTGTCTTTTTTCCCACTTCGCGCAGAACCTTGTTTTCCGATTCGTTGAAACCCTGCGGCACTTCCGGCAAGGGCAGATTGGGAATTTTCATCCAGGCCTCATCCCGCTCTTTCTCCAATTCCGTAATCTCCAATTCCGCCGCTTTTATTTCTTCCTTATTCTTTTTGGCTTCCTCAACGTTGCGCTCCTTGGAAAGCTTATTCTGCTTGGCACGGAGTTCGTCGAGCTTAACCCTGAATTCGCGCCAGTTATTGTCACTCTCCAAAAAATCGTCCACGAGCGCCGGGTCGGCGTTTTTGGCCTTGAGCCCCGCCTTAACTGTTTCCGTATCTTCGCGTAAAAGTTTGATGTCCAGCATTTTTTTATCATATATCATTTGACAAGATTTTTGAAATCCGGGAACATTTAAAGAGCTCTGATAATCGGAGGATAATATGCCTGAAAATAAGTTGGCTAGCTCGCATCGCTTTCTCATGATTTTGTTCGTAATGATCCTGACGATGCCTGTCGCAATAGCTTCCAAGTCCACCACCAGCACCAAAACCACAACTCAAACCCCAGGGAAAATCTGCCCGCCAGAAACCCCGAATGACTATCCGGCGGAAGAAATGTGCCAGAAATGCTGCTGCATGAAAAGTAAATACAAAGACTGCGATACAGAATGTAAGCAGATGAGAGAAGCCAAGGCCGACATTAACGGAACTCCCGTAGAGGTTTATAAAGATCTCGTTGGCTTGAAAGATGCAAATAACAGCATGTGCACGAAGCTATGCAAAATCCCGAAACAGAATACGAACACACATAAACACAAACACTAAATTATTTGATGGAAAGCCGAGCCCACGCTCGGCCTTTTTATTTCTCAAAACCAGGAAAAGGTTTTATACTGAAACAATGCCCAAACAACCGGATGTTTCCAAAATAGAAGCCATCCGCCACTCGCTCGCCCATCTTTTGGCAGCTGCCGTATTAAAAAAGTTTCCCGATGCCAAGCTCGGTATAGGCCCGACGATTGATAACGGCTTTTATTATGATTTCCTTCTGCCACGGACTCTCACTCCCGAAGATTTGAAAGAGCTTGAGAAAACCATGCGCGGACTGGCGCACCAAAACCTCCCCTTCTCAGGCAAAGAAGTAACTGCCGCCGAAGCGAAAAAGGTATTCAAAGACCAGCAATTCAAGCTGGATTTAATAAAAGAGTTTTCCAATCCGCCAGCTGACGGGAAAAAACCGCTTACGATTTACTACACCGGTGACGCATTTTTTGACCTCTGCCGCGGCGGGCATGTGGAAAACACCAAAGAAATTCCGGCAGATGCCTTTAAGCTGGACAAGATAGCCGGCGCCTACTGGCGTGGCGACGAAAAGAATCCGCAGCTGCAAAGGATTTACGGCTTGGCGTTCGAGACGAAAAAAGAATTGGAGGATTACCTTAAGCTCCGCGAAGAAGCGGCCAAGAGAGACCATAAAATCCTGGGGAAAAAACTCCGGCTTTTTGTATTCTCTCCGGAAGTCGGTCCAGGTCTGCCGATGTACACCCCGCGAGGTAACGCCATACGCGAAACACTTCTCAACTATATAGCCGGGCTTAAACGCAGCCGCGGTTACAGTTTTGTTTGGACTCCTCATTTGGCTAAAAAACAACTCTATATAAAATCAGGACATTTGGGAAAATATGACGCCATGCTGCCCCCTATCAAGATAGAGGACGACGAAGAGCTGGTCGTAAAACCGATGAATTGCCCGCATCACTTTGCAATATACAATTCGGAACCTCATAGCTACCGCGACCTTCCTTTCCGAATCGCCGAGAACGCTACCGATTACCGCAATGAGAAATCCGGAGAGCTCAATGGTCTCTTCCGTGTCCGATCTCTCACACAGGATGATACGCACCATATTATCCGGCACGACCAGATAGCTTCGGAAATAGATACGATACTCGGATTGACGCGCGAGGTTTACGAAAATTTCGGATTCAAAAACTATAAGGTTGAAATTTCCACCTGGGACCCCAAGAATAAGAAAAAATATTTTGGGACCGAGAAAGCCTGGGAGGAAGCCCAAAACTCGCTTATTGCCGGAGCCAAGCGCTGGAACGCACCCTATAAAGTTGTTGAAGGTGAAGCGGCTTTTTACGGACCGAAGATAGACATCAGGGTTGAGGATGCCCTTGGGCGCGATTGGCAGCTCACGACCGTCCAGCTGGATTACAACCAACCGGAGAACTTTGATATGACCTATACCGACGACAAGGGCGGAAAAGCCCGGCCAGTTGTAATTCACGCGGCTATTTTGGGTTCCGTGGACAGATTTATGGGAGTAATCATAGAACACTTTGCCGGAGCGTTCCCTTTGTGGCTCGCGCCCGTGCAAGTTTCTATCCTGCCAATCAGCGAGAAACAAAACAAATACTGCTCGGCGATTTTAGAAAAACTATCCGCAAGCGGCGTACGCGCCGAGATGCCCGATGCCAATGAATCCCTCGGAAAACGCATCCGCGAAGCGGAAATCATGAAAGTACCTTACGTTTTGGTTGCTGGTGAGAAAGAAGAAAAAAACGGCACGATAAACGTCCGTCATTACAAGCGAGGGCAGGAAGGAGAGATAGATATAGAAAATCTTTTAGAGAAAATCTCGAGTGAAATAAAAAATAAGGTCATTTAAAAAGGAAGGAGCCCACACGGGAGGTGTGGGCTTTAAAAGAGGAATGGCTCGGGCTTATAGTTTCAGGACGAAACTACAATCCGAGTCGGGGAGGTTTAGTGGGGTGGATTACGACAAGCTTGCCGTTGGCCGGTAGAACTCGCTGTGGCCATTAGAGACCAACAACGAGTCAACCTTCTGGCCATTGTTCCGGCGGCGGCAGACCTTACCACTTACCACGCGAAGGGTAACAACCTCTCCGCATGGCCGTTCGTAGGCGACGGTCTGTCCGCGCCGCTTGAACGTGCGAATCGTTGGCTGCGCTGGCGGCTGACGCCGGAAGTGGTCCAAGAATCCGACTGGCTTTGATAATGGAACGGGTAACGCAGGCTCAATCTGCTTCGCTGCCCTGGTCATAACATCGTCATCATGCAGTGGAGTCACCACCATTAATCTGGTGGTTTTGGGAGACGTAGAATTACGCACTCCGAGAATCGAATACAGCAGATTCAAAAATTTCATGATTTTCTCTCCTCTAAGGAATTTTTGCCTTAAACTACGAGGCCTTTCCCCACTGACAAAACTTTACTCTTTGGATATGCTAGCATATTATATATAAAATGTCAAGTAATAAACCTCTGCCCAAAATCTTAGTCGTCGTTGGCCCTACAGCAAGCGGTAAATCGTCTCTGGCCATAAAATTGGCTCGCAAATTCAACGGCGAAATTATTTCCGCCGATTCACGGCAAGTCTACAGAGGAATGGATATTGGAACGGGTAAGGTCAGCAAGAAGGAAATGAGTGGTATCCCCCACCATCTCTTAAGCATCGCCTCGCCTAAAAGGATATTTACCGCTGCCCATTATCAGAAACTGGCACGCCAAGCCACAAAGAAAATAATAAATAGAGGGAGGTTGCCGATAGTTGTAGGTGGCACGGGGCTTTATATGGATGCGCTTCTATATGACTATCCACTACCGAAAGTAAGACCTAATTCTAAATTGAGAAGTATCCTGGAGAAACGCTCTGCTGAATCTCTTTTTTCAGAACTGGAAAAATTAGACGGCCGCCGCGCAAAAACCATAGATAGACACAATAAGCGTCGTCTCATACGGGCCTTAGAAATAATTTCTGCAACAGGTAAACCCGTGCCAAGGCTGGCCGCTAAGGAACCTCTTTTTGATATATTGAAGATAGGGCTAAACCCACCAGATAATGAATTAAGAAGAAAGATAGCCACACGACTCCGCTTAAGATTAAAACGAGGAATGATAGCCGAAGTTAAGCGCTTACTTGCAAATGGTGTAAGCTCAAATCGTCTGAACAATCTCGGTCTGGAATATCGTTTTGTCAGCAGTTACTTAAAAGGATCAATAACGAAGGAGGAAATGCTGGAGACCCTAGAGAAGGAAATCATACGCTACGCCAAACGGCAGATGACCTGGTTTAGAAAAGGTGGGCAGACGATGTGGATAAAAAATTTGGCGGCGACCATAAAAGAGGTGAAGGATTTCTTGGATATTGACAGAAAACATACAGAGTACAATCGAGGTAATAAAATTCAGGGGAATATTGTAATATAAGTTAAGATAACGAAAGGTCGGAGGAATATTAAACTAGACAAGATATGGATAATAATCAAAAATCTCAGGATCAAGAAAAAATGGAGTGTAAATGCCCGCTCTGTGAGGGCAAAGGGATAATGCATGGCGGTATGTGTCAATTGTGCCATTGGGGGCATTGGGGCCATGGAGGCGGACACAGAATTTTCCGGCTGCTCATAAAACTCGCAATTATTTTTTTGGTCTTCTGGTTCGGCGTAAAAGTCGGGCAAGTGAGTAATCGCTTCAGGACATATATGCACAACGGAGTTCAGGGCGGTTATTACAATATGATGGCTCCAGACGAAAATTACGGCGGGGGCTATGGCCCATGGATGATGCGTGGCTACAATGGCTATGCAGCTCCGCAGCAATCAACGACAACCCAAAAATAATCGTACTCACACAATAATAAAAATACCCCTAGCATTAGGCTAGGGGTATTTTTATTAAATCAATAATTTTTTATTTTTGATCTTAAGTTGGACGCCAAAACTGATAATTCTTTTTCGGGTAATGGTTCACGCGAACGGGGACGATAAAGAAATTCTCGCGGATCATACTTTAATACCCCTTTGTCATTTTTCTTTCTCGGCAATATGTGCAAATGGAAATGGTCCACTTGCTGGCCAGCTACCGGTCCCTCATTCCAGGCATAATTAAACCCGCTCGCTTTGAATATTCTTTTTAGAGCTGTCTTTAATTTTTTCTGCAAATGAATGATGGCTGTTATCTCAGAAGCCGTAAGATCGTTCACGGTGCTGGCGTGCCTCTTTGGAGCGATCAACATGTGCCCTGGCACTACCGGAATATGCGTAAGGAAGGCCCAGGCCAGTTTATTTTCAATAATCTTTCTTCTTTTAATTTCAGGCGACGTACAAAATGGACAATTTTTGTCAGTCATCGGACTTATAATATCAGATTATCTCTGAATTTCATGAATTATTTTTTTATTGCTGTAGTTTTATACCCCTATAATAGCATATCTAATCTTCACAAATGATAATACTTATAGAAAAAAATCGGCTGGCGCAATCGCGAAGCCGACACAATATTGTGAGCACCCTAATCGGTATCTGCTGTAGCATCATATTTATCTGAAATACCATGCATCAATTTCCAGCCATTAAAATAAGCTATCGCAATTACAACAATAACTTCTCGTAAGAAACTCAGCCCTCGCTTTATCCGCTTCATATCTATAAACTCCTAGAAAAATAAACGTCTATAACAAATTGTATCTGTTCCAAGATAATATTCAAGACACTGCCTGTCGTCTGCTCTTAAAATACCTAACCACCGAACGCATCAAAAATCTTCCTTGCCTGCCTGGCCGTGATCGGCCGCCGCATATTCGCGGAACAACAAGCCTTTTCCCCTCGCTCGTTCCCGCGCTTCTTTTGTAAGGAATATCAACTGGCCATTATTATTCAAATCGCCCTCAAATTCATCCGCAATCTTGTTGTTATAATCCAAGTGGGCCTGATAAGCAGCCGGGTTATCTTTAAAGGCTTCCTGCGGCCAAATATTATTCCAGCGGTAAAACGCGCGCACAGTCTGCATCACATCTATCTTGCTCGGCGGCTGCTGGCCGAAGCTGTCAATCATCAAGTGTTCCGGCGCTTCACCGGAACCCTCTGCGGGCAAACCGGTATCCTCATCAAAATCCAGAGCCGGCTGAACATATTTAACTTCTTCGTATTTTTTCGGATCTTCCGGATTTTCCATATACGAACGGCTCCAGCCGACTTTGTTCCAAAAATTTTCCGAAGTATACGTAAATTCCCCGGCGGCGAAAGCCAGCTCTTTGCCATCACTCTCGGCATCAATTGCGGAATCCATAATAGCCGAGGTATAAGCTTCACGGGCCAATCCTCCCTGCCTGCATTCCTTGTCGGTAACGGCATAAGCGACCATAAACATCTTCTTCCCCGTAGGCTTATTCTGCTCGTCGTATAAATCCAAAGAACCACCGGTTACGGTAGAGACGACCTTGCCCTCGGCGTTCTTAACAACAAAAACTTTATAAACTACACCGTCTTTAGTGCCAAAAGGAGTTTTTCCTTCTACGGCAGCCCTTAAAATTTCTTCCGAGTCAACTTCTTCTTTACCGAACGTTCTTTCAAATAATCCCTGCACTTCGGTGAGTTCGGGGCTGTCCGAACGTTCAATTGCTTCAATCTTGAATTTATCGCCGTTAATTTCAATTTCTCCCGAAGGAGAGTCCGGACTCTGGCGAGAAAATTTGCTTTCGCGCTGCAACTTCTTAACGGTCCGCCAAACAGGCCGGCTCTTCGCGGCCTCTACCATGCATTCTTCGCATTTATCTCCGCGCGCAACGCCATGAGGGCATAAGGCCCCCTCTGAAGATTTCCCCAAATTGATACCTATATGCTCAAAGCCCATGTTAGCCGTAGTTTAATCTATTATTAAACTTACTTCAATTCTTTCTCAAAAATTTCTTTGAGTGTCGCGGGATTGCCACGCCCCTTGAGGCGGCCCATCGCCTGGCCAATCAGAAACTGCATGCTCGCCGCCTTGCCTTTTTTATAATCCTCAACGGCTTTTGGATTTTTTTCTAGAATTTCTTTAACGACTTTTTCCAATTCGCCGGAATCGGAAACGGTTTCCAGGCCTTCGCTTTTTATGATATCCTCTGGGTCCAACCCAGTATCAAACATTTTCTTAAGAACATCTTTAGCCTGGCGGCTGCCGATCTTCCCTTTCTCTATAAGAGACACGAGATGCGCTAAATGTTCCGGGTCAATTTTAATGTCGGCAAAACCGGTATCAGATTCGTTCATTAAACCACGTAAGTCGCTGGTTAAATAATGGTAAGTAGCAATCGCCCCAGATGATAACACAGTAGGTTTTGTTATCATCGCGCGAAGTTCGGAAATCGCCTCTTCAAAATAATTTGCCATATCTGGACTACCAACGAGTATCTCTATTTGTTTATCATCGAGCTTATATTCTTTCGCAAACCGAGCACGCTTCTGCGCCGGCAATTCGGTGATGGAATCTTTCAACGCCTCCAAATCAAAAACGTTGGTTTCGAACGGAGGCAAGTCCGGCTCCGGGAAATAACGATAATCGTGCGCTTCTTCTTTGCTCCGCTGGCTTACCGTTTTTCTTTTAGCCTCGTCCCAACCACGAGTCTCCTGCCTTATCTCCACACCTTTTTCCAAATCTTCAATTTGCCGCTTGATTTCATATTCAATCGCGTCTTTCGCAAAACGGAAAGAATTTATGTTCTTCAACTCCGTCTTCGTTCCCATATTAATGCTGACATTCGCTTCTATGCGCATCTGGCCTTTTTCCATATCGGCATCGGCAACGCCCAAATAGCGCAAAATAAGCTGGAGTTCCCGGGCAAAAGCAGTAACTTCTTCTGCCGACTTCAAGTCCGGCTCGGTGACGAGTTCCATAAGCGGCACACTCGCACGATTGAAATCAACTAAGCTGGAATTATCTTTATTGTCGTGAATCAGCGTTCCAGTATCTTCTTCTAAGTGCACGCGGCGAACGCGCACACCATTCAATTCACCCCCAACAACCAGCGGTTGGTCGTATTGCGAAATTTGATAGCCTTTAGGCAAATCCGGATAAAAATAATTCTTGCGGTCAAATTTCGTAATGGGATTTATCTTCCCGCCGAGAGCGAAACCGACTTTAATAACGTGCTCTACTGCTTGCTTATTGATGGTCGGCAAAGCTCCGGGATGCCCCAGACACACCGGGCAGACATTTTCGTTCGGATGTTTTTCATTCGGGTCGTTCAAAGAATCGCAGAACATTTTCGTCCGTGTCTTCAACTCAGCATGTATCTCCAGACCAATTGTCGGCTTGTAGTCCATTTACTTAATATTAAAACGCTGCGGCAGTTTTTGGAATAGCGCCCGAGATTGACCAGTTTGTATTTGTGTTATAAGTTGTGATTAGCAACGATAAAAAAACCGAGGAGGTAACGCATGGTAATCCGTAGGTGGGAACACGAAGTATTCGATATTTTGCCACAGGAGAGAAGGGCAAATATAGACATAGTTTCCAGCGCCTATAGTTCCGTGCTTGGAGATAAGGCATACCTGTCAATGCCCATCACAAGCGGGAAAAGATATTACGAAATTCTTGATCATTATGGCGTCAAAACAGTAGAAGAGTTGGAGAAAAAAATCCCCGGGGCTCTGCGTGAAGAGATTATCATACCCAACATAGATGATGGTAAAAAATTCGCCGAGCGATTGGCGCCAGAACTTGATTCGTCTCTTATAGTTCCAGCCATATTCGAAGCCCGCAGACAACGCTGGACCCAAGAAGAATACATGGTTCTCTGGCTTCGCCTGCTTACCAAATCAGTCAAAGAAATATATCTTCTTGACGGCTGGGAATACTCCAACGGCGGTGCGATTGAATTCGCTCGCGGACTGATGATTCGCTATCGTTTTATCGAAGAACGCAATGACCGCCTCCTGATCTACGATCATAAGAAACGGCCGGTCAGCATAGAAGAAGGAGCAAGAAAATTGACCGAGGCGATAAAAGACCTAACGCGGAGAGGACATCAAACAAGTACTCTGCGCAAAGAACTTGGCAGGGTTGCCGGCATCGCGGCATATTGCAACGATTATCTAACCAGCCGAGATAAATGGGCCTACCATGCCAACGGAATCGGATTGAATTCAGGCGCAACTATCACTGCAGCCAAATCTGTCGGCGCAATGATAGCACTAACACGGGATTAGGAACCACCCGGCGATTTTATCCGCCGGGATTTTTATTTCTATATTTTGCTTCCGAGGTTTACGCCAATCGCTTCAGTAATTCCTCCGGAGTTGAAACTGCTTCGTGAATAAGCTTCTGGCTGGACGGCTCTTCGTAGAGGTCGTTGGGATAACTCCCCATCAGCGTTTTCGGATTCAACGCATAGCACATTTTCCCGGCCATGGCTGCGGCGAACAATTCTCCGGTGGTATTAACTCCCAGATAACCGTCTTTGTTAAAAATAAAACAAACGTCGGCAACCCGGACCTTGCGGAAAAGATGATCGTAAACTTTTCCGGCGACTGTTTCCCGGTAATTCGGTTCGTTCAACCTATCTTTTTCGTGCAGCTTCTCAAAATTCGGCGAACGGTCTTCAAAATTCGGTTCCAAAATAACAGGGTGCAATCCTTTTTCGGCTGCGACAATTTTTAATTGTGTTATAAATTCTCCTAACTCTTTTTTAAAACGGACGCTTGAACAAAAGACAACTGATTTCATGTTTTTGATTAATTATAAGCCGCCACAGAACAAACTGTCCTGTGCACAACTCCATAAAAATCTTTGTTGGGGGTCAAATAATAGGAACTGCCCTCAGATAACGATTTTGAGAGCAGGAAAAATATATTGAAACCAGGCAGGATCACATTCTCCGCTTAAAACGAATAGCTTCATCTCGCTCGGGGACATAAACTTAAGGAATTTATGCTTATCCGGCTCCTTGAGTTCCGTCTGACCGGCAACAACCACCTCATAAACCCACCACTCATGAGCCGTATGCCCCTTTTTAGGACAGGGGTTGGGAAAAGTGTCATTCAAAACTAGCTTGGCGCTCGTTACCGTAAGCCCGGTTTCTTCTATAAGCTCCCTTTTAAGGGCCTCTTCCGGCCCCTCACCGGGGTCAACATGCCCGGCCGGCAACGCTAAACCCAACGGATGCCTAAGGCGATACTGGGTCAAATATTCTCCTTGTTCATTCCTTATAATCGCACCTATGCTTTTACCGATATTTTCTTCCGACATAATATTACTTGATTATTGACGACTTGGAGCATAAAGTAAAGCTAATAAATGCCCAAACGCTCCATACATACCCCCAAAGTCGTCGCCGACCCTCTTTACGGCATAATCGACATCCGCCCCGTCCTGCCAATGATAGAAACGGAAGAATTCCAGCTACTCGGAGACAAGCGCCAGCTCGGAATGTCTTACCTTACCTTTCCTTCGGCTACACATACCAGGCGCGCGCATTCTTTGGGAGCATATCACGCAACAAGAGAATTGGCGGACCGCTGGCTGGAATTCTGATTAATAAACGATAAAGAGGCCGACGCTCTGTCCGGCTACGCTCTTTACCACGATATCGGCCACCCGGCATTCTCCCATGTGACGGAAGATCTCTGTAAAATGGACAACGACGGCCTGGGATTGCAAATAATCAAAGGTCTTAGAAAACCGATAGAAGCCTGCGGCATAGATTATGATCTTCTGAAAAAAATGGCGAGTCACGATAATCCGCTATATCTCGCAGTACATGATAAAAATCTAGGGATGGAAAAGTTGGACTACTTGGAACGCGACGGACTCTATACCATACTCGCCCGCCCGGCCGGTATTGAATATCTACGGAGGCACGTTTACTTCATTAACGGCGAGCTCGCGATTGACGAGAAGGTCATTGATAACGCTGTAGAAGCCCAGAATTTTTATATGAAAATGTATAAAAATGTTTATCTGCGAAAAAGTTCAGCCATCGCCCAAAGAATGGTGCAAAAAATGGTTTACCACCTTATAGCCGCGGGGGAAATAACCGTGGATGACCTGCCGAAACTAACGGATTCGGAGCTCGTGGGCTTTATATACTTTTCCCGAGATGAGACCGTAAAGACTCTCTATAGATTTCTGCGACGCCGTGACCTGTTCCGCGAAGCGATAATCTTCCGACCGGAAGCGTTCGCCAAATCGGAAGAAAAAAATGGCAAGTCCGTGAAAGTATTCGGGGTTACTAGCGGGGAAATAAAGGGGCTGACCTCTTCCCCCTCGCTCAAACAAAAAAATCTCTCCGGCCTAGAAGAATTGGAGGGTAAAATTGCCGCTTTATCCGGTATTCCCAAAAATTCAGTTCTGATAGTACCAGTTTTCAACCCCGATCGTTTCACGGCCAAGGATATAAAAATATATAAAAGTAATGGTAACCCGGAATCTCTCCAGAAACTCCTCCCGGCGCATTTCAAGAATATGGAAGAAATTGCCCACTCCTACTGGACCTTGCGCATCTGCACTCAAGAACAATACAGAAATACTTTAAGTTCACCGAAGGTGGCCAAAGAAATTTTTGACCTGCTCATAAAATAGCTGCCTCCGTCATGGCGGTCGTCATCGTTATCTTCTCTAAAACAACCCGCTTACTGTCTGCCAGATTTTTTCATGCAAAGTCTGCTGCGACTTAGTCGCATCCAATATTATCCAATGCTTTCTATCCGCGCGAGCCTGAGACAAAAATCCTTTCCGCACCAGATTATGGAATGCTATTTTCTCTTTCTCGAACGATGTCGCCTTCTTGATCCTGCGCATAAGTTGCGCCGGGTTGCCATCTAACAGGAAAATAATATCTGGGTAATATTTTTGCCTTACCGTTTCGTCCACAATTTTCATAATTTTCTCGTGTGTCTTAATGAGACCACGGCCGTATCCCTGATAGGCGAAAGTAGAACCAAAATTCCTGTCTTGGATAATATCGAAGCCGCCCTGCAAAAAAGGGATAATGTTCTGCTTATAGTCCAGAGATCTGTCGGACTCAAACAACAGAAACTCGGATAAAGGATCGAGCTCTCCCTGTGAACCCAGTAAAATATTACGGATCTTAAAACCTGCCGATGTGGATCCGGGTTCGTCGTTATATTTCACCTGCCGGCCTAATCTTTTTAATCTTTGGAATAAAAGAGTTGTCTGAGTAGTTTTCCCAGAACCCTCTCCACCCTCGAAAACTATGAATAATGGTTTTTGTTTTTGCCAAGGCATGACTTTATTAATATATTACAGAAAAATAACAAAAATGCCGAGTGGACAACTCGGCAGATGATTACAATCAGGACTCTTTCATTAATTCACGACCTCAATCCCCATGTTCCTCGCAGTTCCTTCTATTGTCCTCATCGCGGCTTCAATATCGTTGGCATTCAAATCAACCATCTTTTTTTCGGCAATTTTCCTGATGTCGGCTTTGGTTACCTTGCCAACCTTGATTTTAAGGGGGTCGCTGGAGCCCTTTTCAATGCCGGCCGCTTTTTTGAGCAATGCCGAAGCGGGTGGGGTTTTAAGCTTAAAAGTGAAAGTCCTGTCTTCGTAGATGGTGATTTCGGCGGGAACGACGTCGCCCGTCATATCCTTCGTCATATCGTTGAATTTCTTGCAGAAATCCTGGATATTCACGCCCTGAGGCCCTAAAGCCGTACCTATCGGAGGCGCGGGGTTAGCTTTACCGGCTTCTATCTGTATTTTTAAAATTGTTTTAACTTTTTTAGCCATTATAATTGATAACCATTAGGGTACAGCAAATACTGCCAAGCGTCAATAATATTCCGATGCCGACTATTCAATACTTAGAAAGGCAAGTCTTCCGGTTTTACTTCGCCCTCTTCTTCTAGATTAATAGTTGGAATTTCTTCTGCCGCCGCATCGGAATCAATCTTTGCCGCTACGTTTACCGGTCTCGCTCCTCCTTGCGGCCTCGGACCAAATTGAACTCTTTCCGCCACAATATCCGTTGTCTTTCTTGACTGACCCTGTTTATCCTGCCAAGATCGCGTTTGCAAACGGCCCTCAATCATAACTGTTGAACCCTTAGTGAGGAACTGGCTCGTAATCTCCGCTTGCCTGCCCCAAACCACTATATTATGGAACTCGGTGCTTTCCTGCTTGGCGCCGGATTTATCCGTCCAAACACGATTGGTAGCCAAGCTGAAACTCGCCACCGACTGCCCGCCGGCAGTCGTTCTTAACTGCGGATCTGCTGTTAACCTGCCAATGAGAAAAACTTTATTAAGATTCATATTGAATATTAGCGAGCAATACCGACATACAGCGAATAATACGAATTATTAATTTTTATTATAATCTATCCGCATTGTTTTGCAAAGATTTACAGCATCGATTACCACTATTTCAATATTTCCTCTATCTTCTGCTCTAGAATCTCATTACTCAGAGTTTTCGGCTCGGAAGGCGCAGCCGGACGTACTGTTTTTCTTATAATCGGCTTTCTCGGCGATCTAGATTGCTCGGACATTATCTGGCGCTTAGGCAAGCTGATTATTAAAAATCTTAAGACTTCGGCGTTCGTACTCAAATCGTGTTCCAATAATTTTATATCGGATGGATAAGCGCTAACGTGGACAAAACCAAAATTTGCGCTATCCAGATGTTTTATTTTGTAAGCCAAGCTGATTTTTTTTATCGGAGAGATCGGGCCGGCTTCAACACTGTGTTGGCCCATAAGCCGGAGAATATCGGCTGCCGCCTCTTCCTTCTGTACTAAAAAAGAAAGCTCGTAACTTTTTTTGTCCGCCTCCTGTTTCTGGTTTGTATCCATAAATTTGATTCTACGATTCTACTCGGTTTGCGATTCTTTTGCAACTTCTGGAACGGGAGCCTGAAGCTCCGATACTTCATCATCGGAATCACCGGCTCTTTTCACCTTAATCTCTCCGGAAGGTATTAATCTGCCTATAATCACATTTTCTTTAAGCCCGCGCAGATTATCGGTCCTGCCCTCGATAGCCGCCTTCACTAAAACTCTTGCCGTATCCTGGAAAGACGCTGCGGCAAGGAAACTATCGGAAGAAATAGCAACCCGCGTTATGCCTAATAGAATTTCTTCGGCCTTAGCAACCTTGAGACCCTGTTTTTTAAGTTCTTTATTGACGTCCATCAGCAAAGCTTTTTCAATGATTTCCCCCATGACAAAATCCGAAGCATCTCCGGCATCCTTGATTTTAACCCTGGAGAACATCTGCTTGATGATAACTTCTATGTGCTTGTTGTTTATAGAGGCACCTTCGGAGAGATAGATCCTTTGAACTTCGTTCACAACGTAGCGCTCAACTTCCCTTACGCCTCTGAATTCCAAAAGTTCTCTCAAGTCAATGTGACCCTCGGAAATCTGCTGGCCTTTTTCAATTTTATCTCCGGCTTTCACGAACAAAAGAGCGGAACGCGGCACCGAGAACTCCTGGGCTTTTTTCTTTTTGGTTTTCTGAGGATTTTTTTCCAATAGTTTTATTATCTTGCTCGTCCCCTTTTCTTCTATAACATCAATCGAGCAATCAAAGGGAGCTAAAATAGCCTTGCCTTTCGGCGGGCGGACTTCAAAAATTTCTTCCACGCGCGGCAAACCGTGGGTGATGTCCACTCCGGCAACACCTCCGGTGTGGAAAGTTCTCATCGTAAGCTGCGTTCCAGGTTCACCGATTGATTGCGCGGCAAGTACCCCTACCGCTCCACCCAGTTTAACCGGTTCATTGCTGCCGAGATCCAGTCCGTAACAAGTGGCGCAAAGACCGTAAAGAGTTTTACAGTAAATAGCCGAACGAACTTTAACTGATTCCAATTTGGATTTATCCAGCATCTCGGCTATCGCTCTTGTGATCACTTCTCCGGCGCGAACAACGATCTTCCTGTCGATTCTTATGTCTTCTAAAGCTGTTCTTGAGAACACTCTGCTAGAAAAAGACTGATTGAATTCTTTCCCGTCTTTGCGCAAAATTTCTATCCCCTCTTTCGCGCGGCAATCGTTTTCCCTGATTATGAGATCCTGAGAAACATCAACCAAACGCCTGGTAAGATATCCTGCTTGTGCAGTTTTTAAAGCCGTGTCCGTAGTACCCTTTCTAGCGCCGGTAGTGGAAATAAAGTATTCCAAAACAGAAAGACCCTCTTTAAAAGATGATTTGATAGGCAATTCAATCGTTTCTCCTTTCGGATTAGCCACCAATCCTTTCATACCCAACATCTGTATCGGCTGAGCCCAGGAACCGCGCGAACCGGAATCGATAATCTGGTAGATGGAATTGTTCTTCGGCAGGGAAGTGGCAACAAGCTTGGCAATGGTTTCCTTCGCTTTTTCCCAGACGCTGATTGTCCGCGCCCTGCGCTCGGATTCGGTAAGCAAACCCTCGTTCCACTGATCGTGAACAATGTCTATTTCTTTTTCTGACGCTCTGATGATATCTTCCTTTGTGCCAGGTGCGACAAGGTCGGATATTGCCCAAGTGATTCCAGACCTTGTGGCCATATCAAAACCGAGTGATTTTACCTCATCCAAAACCTCGCGAGTCACCTTTAATCCGCGGCTCTCCAATATCTTTTCAATAATAGAAGTAAGTTTTTTCTTGTTAATCGTGTCATTTACAAAATCCGCAGCGCCGCACAGGGCTTTATTAAACATCAACCGGCCCAAGGTTGTTTTTATTCCCTGGGATAATATCGGGTCGTGAAGCTTCAGGCTCCCTGACTCGTAGGCCAATACCGCCTCATCAAAACCGGACATAGCTTTTATAAGGGCTTGGTTATCTTCTTTTATAAGTGTCAGATAATAAATACCGAGGACGACATCCTGGGTCGGATTGGTAATAAGATCACCGGTAGCTGGTTTCAAAAGATTTTGTCCGGCAGACATTATAGTAGCTGCTTCGTGCTGGGCATTCTCAGAAAGCGGCAGGTGGAGAGCCATTTGGTCACCATCGAAGTCGGCGTTAAAAGCCGCGCAAACAAGCGGCGGAACGTGTATGGCTAATCCCTCAACAAGAAGCGGCCTGAAAGCCTGTACGCTCAAACGATGCAAGGTAGGAGCCCTGTTCAATAGAACCCATTTGTCTTTTATAATTTCTTCCAAAATCGCCCAAACCTCGTCACCGCCTTCTTCCATGAAGCGATTGGCGCTCCTGATGTTATGGGCCAATCCTCTTTTCATAACTTCGCTCAAAACGAACGGACGGAAAAGTTCCAAGGCCATTCGCTTGGGAACTCCGCACTCGTCAATTTTCAATTTAGGACCGACGACAATAACCGAACGGCCGGAGTAATCAACTCTTTTACCCAAAAGGTTCTGGCGGAACCTTCCTTGTTTGCCCTTAAGCATATCTGCAAGGGAACGAAGCGGACGGCGCTGAGCGGACAATTGCTGCGTGCCGAAACGGGCAGAATTATCTATGAGGGCATCAACGGATTCCTGGAGCATTCTTTTCTCATTCCTCACGATCACATCTGGAGCTTTGATCTCCAAAAGCTTCTTCAAACGGTTATTGCGGTTGATGACGCGCCGATATAGGTCATTAAGATCGGATGTCGCATAGCGGCCGCCGTCCAGCGCGACCATCGGGCGCAGATCCGGAGGCAAAACCGGCAAAACATTAATTATCAGCCATTCCGGACGAGCCTGGTTCTTTATCATGGAACGGAACATCTTCAGGCGGCGCAATAATTTACCCTGGGTAAGCGGGTCTTTCGCGCCTTCAAGCTCTTTTTCTATCTCTCTCATCTCTTTTCTCAGATCCATTGACTTCAAAATTTCATATACGGCTTCTGCGCCGCTGCCCGCTTTGAACACATCGCCGAAGCGGCGGGAGAGATTGAAATATTCGGTCTCGCTCAAAACCTGGCCAACGCTAAGGTTTTCCAGGTAATTTCCGGTAACATCTGCTGCCTCGTTAAGTTCCTGTTTGGTCTTTTTGTCTTTGCCGCCAATCTTCAATTTACCCTTGAGCTGACGATTCAGGTCTTCCAAAGCCTGCTTCCTCAATTCTTCGTTAACCTCCGTGACAATATAAGCGGAGAAATAAATAACTCTTTCCAGCTTTGTAGAAGGAACGTTAAGGGTCAGACTGAGGCGCGAGGGAACGCTCTTCAGAAACCAAATATGGCTGACCGGAGCTGCCAAGGCAATGTGCCCGATTCTTTCGCGCCGCACGACAGCTCTTGTTACTTCAACACCGCACTTGTCGCAGACGACACCCTTATAACGAATCCTCCTGTACTTACCGCAATAGCATTCGTAATCTTTAGTCGGACCGAAAATTCTTTCCGAGAACAATCCGTCTTTTTCCGGACGCTGAGTTCTATAATTAATAGTTTCCGGTTTAACCACCTCACCGTGTGACCATTTTAGAATATCTTCTGGAGAAGCGACGCTGATTTTAAGAGACTTGAAATCCTCCTTACGGGACATTTCTGACTCGTATGTCGGCTGAATATTAAAACACAACGATTTCAACTCGTTCACTAAAACATTGAAAGATGCCGGAAGATTCGGTTCCTTAATGGATTCGCCTCGAATAATAGACTCGTAAGCGGCGGCCCGTCCTAAGACATCATCCGACTTAATGGTCAGCATTTCCTGCAGGGTGTGGCGTGCCCCGTATCCCTCTAGGGCCCAGACTTCCATTTCCCCGAAACGCTGCCCGCCGAATTGAGCTTTGCCGCCAAGCGGCTGTTGCGTAATTAAGGAATATGGTCCGATAGAACGCATATGCGCTTTATCTTCCACTAAATGGTTGAGCTTCATGATATAAACCTGTCCGACCATTACCTTATTATCGAACTGCTTACCGCTCCTGCCGTCGTAAAGGGCAACCTTGCCGTCTTCGGGAAGCCCGGCTTTCTTTAATTCTTCTTTAATCTCCTCTTCGCTAGAAGAATCTAATCCGGGAGTAATGGCCCGATAACCGAGACGCTGGGCGGCCCAGCCTAAGTGAGTTTCCAAAATTTGCCCCAAGTTCATACGCGAAGCGACGCCAAGCGGATTCAAAATAATGTCTACCGGTGTCCCGTCTTCAAGATAAGGCATATCTTCCACGCGCCTTACCTGGGAAATAACACCCTTGTTTCCGTGCCTGCCGGCAAGCTTATCTCCGGCCTGCACCTTACGAAGCTCAGCCACCTCAACCTGAATTCTCTTGATGATTCCCGGCTCCAGCTTATCTCCTTTCTCACGGTCAAAAACCTTGATGTTCACAACGCGTCCGCGCTTGCCGTGAGGCAAGGTAAGAGACGTATCTTTCACATCGCGCGCTTTCTCTCCGAAAATAGCCCTGAGCAACCGCTCTTCAGAAGTAAGCTCGGCTTCGCCTTTCGGAGAAATTTTACCAACCAAAATATCGCCGGATCTGACTTCTGCTCCGATTCTTACAATTCCTTCCTCGTCCAGATTCCTCAGTTTCTCCTCGGAAACGTTCGGGATGTCTGGTGTTGTGAGTTCCGGACCGAGCTTCGTGTCACGGACATCGTGGTAATAATCTTCTATATGGATGGAGGTGAATAGGTCGTCGCGCACAACCCGTTCAGAAAGAATAATTGCGTCCTCAAAATTCGCGCCTTCCCAAGACATGAACGAGACAAGAAGATTCTGTCCGAGAGCGAGCACTCCATTATCAATAGACGGCCCGTCAACCAAAACCTCTCCCTTCTTAACCGACTGTCCGGAGACGACAAGCGGCCTCTGGGATATACAGGTGAATTGGTTGGATCTCTTGAATTTTTCCAGTATATAATTTTTTACGCTCTTAGCGTATTTAACTTTTACGTGGTTGCCATCCGATTCCAGGATCTTTCCATCCGCTTCGGCAATAACAACATAACCGGAATCGCGCGCCACTCTGTCCTCTTCTCCGGTGGAAACATAAGGAGCGTTCGGCCTAACGGAAACGACAGCTTGACGCTGCATGTTAGAACCCATCAGAGCGCGATTGGCATCGTCGTGCTGCAAGAAAGGTATTAAAGATGTTGCCACGCTTACAAACTGATGGGGAGCAATGTCCGTAAAATCAAGGTCTTTGGGAGCGCAGGTGCTCGGCGCGCCATGAACTCTCGCCTCTACCAAATCTCCGGCAATATTGCCTTCGGGATCTTTTGCAACTCCCGCATGCGTAATTTTGTATTTCTCTTCTTCCAGGGCATCCAGCCAAACTATTTCTTCAGTAATACGACCGTTTTTAACCCTCGCGTAAGGCGTCTCTAAAAAACCGAAATCATTAACCCGAGCAAAGCTTGCTAAATAGTTGATGAGGCCGATATTGGCGCCTTCCGGAGTCTGAATCGGACAAATCCTGCCGTAATGCGAACGATGAACGTCACGCACTTCAAAGCTGGCGCGTTCGCGAGTAAGTCCGCCGGGGCCCAAAGCCGAAATTCTGCGCTTGTGTTCCAGCTCTGCCAATGGATTTACCTGGTCCATAAACTGCGAAAGCTGTGAGGATGCAAAAAACTCCTTGATAACCGCCGAGACGGGACGGAAATTAATTAGCTGCGCCGGCATCAGACGTTCCTTCTCTTCTGTGGACATCCTGTCCTGAATAATTCTGCGCAGGCGGGCGAAACCTATTCTTAATCTTCCTTGCAGCAACTCGCCAACAGCTTTAAGCCTTCTGTTTCCAAGGTGATCAATGTCGTCTGGCTGGGCGGCTGGATCATTATTTAAAGATATTATCTCGCGCACAATGCCGATGATGTCATCAAGGTCAAGAAGACGGTTATCTTTTTTACTGCCGAACTTCAACCGCTGATTGGTTTTGAAGCGGCCCACCGGAGACAGGTCGTATCTGTCCAAACGCTGGAACATAGCATCAATCAAGCTCTTGGCCGTTGCCGGCGTCGCCGGGTCACCCGGGCGCAAACGGCGGTAAATTTCCATATACGATTCATCAACGTTCTTAGCTACATCTTTTTTAAACGTAGCTTCAATATATTTGGCACCAACGCCGGGGAAAGCGTCTTTGATCTTATCCTCTTCCATACCGAAAATACGAAGCATATCTGTAACCGGCACCTTGCGGCGACGGTCGATTTTAACATGTATGGCTCCGTCCAAGTCGGTTTCAAATTCCAGCCAGGCACCCCTATTCGGAATAACCTTGGCCCCAAAAAGCTGCCTGCCCCTCGTAGGGACGGCGGTAAGATAAACCCCAGCCGATCTGATAAGCTGAGACACGACAACACGCTCAACGCCGTTAATAATAAAAGTGCCGCGCTCGGTCATTATCGGAAATTCCCCAAAATAAACTTCTTGCGTTTCCTTGTGGCCAGTTTTCTTGCTCTCCAGAGTAAGCTTTATGCGCAACGCTGCTTCATATGTGGCATCGCGATATCGCGCAGTGGCTTCGTCGTACTTAGGTTCATCAAAATGGTAATCACTGAAGCTCAATTCCAGTTCCTTACCGGTGTGGTCATAAATAGGAGAAATCTCGTCCAATAGTTCCCGTAATCCCTTTTTAAGGAACCACTCATAAGATTTCAACTGAGTCTCATTCAGATTGAATGGCTTGATGAGGGACTGGGATTTAGAGAAGTTTTTGGTTGATAAAAATTTAGGCATTGATACCTTTACGCAGGTTTGCGTTATATTTTAAAAAGTATTAAAACATCCCTCAAAAAATCCGAGAAAACTAAATTATGTAACTGCGAAACCTGTTCATGGATAAGAACCGCAAAAATACCCCACAACAGGTCTCTTGTGTCGTTGGTTTACTTATCTAGGTATTTAACCCTATTTTGATTCTGTTCGTCAAGGGTTTTACTAAATATTGTTTTCCCCGTCGCGGGGTCGCTCAAATAATACCAATAAGGGGAACTTTCCGGACTCAGGGCAGCCCTTATAGCAGTAAAGCCGGGGCTACCTATGGGTTCCGGAGGCAAACCCGCATGCAAGTATGTATTGTAAGGCGAATCTATTTTAAAGTCAAGTGCCGAAAGTGGATAACAGGAAGAAGCCGCAGGATAGGCTCGCGACTCCTTAATGTAGCAGATTGACGCGTCCACCTGAAGAGGCATGTGCGCAGAAATGCGTTTAAGTAAAATTCCGGCAACTATTCTCTGATCAGCCTCACTGGGAACTTCTGTTTGAAGGATGGATGCAAGAATTATCGCCTCACTCGCAAGTTTTTCATCACGGGGAAGAATCTGCGAAGTCTTATCTTCAAAATTTTTTAGAAATTTATCAACGACGCTCGAGGCCTGCGAATCTGTAAAAAATTTATACGTATCCGGAAATAATTTCCCTTCCAGATTTCCCTTGGGGTTAGCAGCAACTATGCTACCAGAGGCAACCACTCCGGCGTCGCTCAAAATTCTGTCCACATCATAAACAGACGCGCCTTCCGGAATTCTTAGGGTGACTTCCCGATGCGAACCGGAAACAAGTTCTTTTATGATCTCTCCGCTTGTCATCGCCGGATTCAACTTATACATCCCGGGCTTTAGGTTAAAAGCAGCGCCACTCAAAACCGCAAAAATCTTAAAAACCGCTGTTGACCGAATAAGATTCTCACCGTCTAGACTGTTCACGATATCTCTAAACCCTTCCCCTGCTTTTATCTCTATTATCTTATCCGCAACCGAAGCCCCGCCCGTAACCGGCCCAAGCTCCCAATAAAAACAGAAAACCAACGACAATACTAAAAAGACAGTCACGACTGCGGTAACGAACTTTTTATTGTTTCTTAGAAATGGCATTGACTATGGAAAGCAGGAAAAAATTTGCCAAGATATTAGATCCACCGTAGCTCAAAAAGGGGAAAGGTATGCCGATAACAGGCATTATACCTGTCGCCGAACCGGCGTTCAAGAAAAACTGCGAACCAAAAATAACTACGGTACCCAGGCAAAGGAACTTCTCAAAATTATTATCGGCAAAAGCCCCGATTCTCAGAATTCCAACAATAAGAACCGAAAACGCCACTATAACAAGCAATCCACCTGCCGCACCCCACTCTTCAATAAGGGCCGAAAAAATGAAATCGCTCGCTGGTTCTGTTAGAAATCCCAACTGGGTCTGCGTCCCCTGGCCGTAGCCCTTACCCCACAAACCTCCCGAACCTATGGCGATTTTCGACTGCGCCGAACTGTAATTTATTCCAAGGGCATCACGCTGTGGCTCAATGAATCCCATAATCCTTTCCCTGTGATAATCCTTGAACACAAAAAACCAAACGAAAATTCCTCCGATTATAAATATTAGAAGCGCCACAGCAACTCTGCGGGGCGGCAAACCAGATAAAAGGAGAAAGCCGAACCAGATACCGAAAAAAACCAAAACCGAACCGAGCTCCGGCTCAATGGCGGCGAGGACTGCCGGAACGGCAAAAAATATAAAGGATACGAAAATATTTTTCCAGCGGGCAACGCTCAAATGTCTGCGGCTGAAAAATCCGGCAAGTACGAGAACTAGGGCGATCTTCGCTAATTCCACGGGCTGGAAGGTAAATTGTCCGATGACTATCCAGCTCCTTATGTTACGTATGATCGGCCCGCGAAGATAAACGAATAAAAGCAATAAGACTGATAAAACGTATAATCCTCCTATTAACCAGCGATAATTTAAAATAAAATGCCAGTCAACAAAATAAAAAAATGCTATAAGACCGACTCCGATAACAATCCATAAAATCTGCAGCCAAAAAAGATGGATGGAGATGCTGGAAATAGTGACCAGGCTGGCAGCGAGGATTATGCCTAGAGGGATAAATAAGGTAAGCATCACTATTGCCGCTCTGCGTAGGCGAAAACTTTCGTGCCATTCTGATCCAGATTCGTGATTTGAGGGTAAAGGACGGTAAACGTGCGCGATTCGTTTGGCGCCAAATTGTCTATTTCCGTCTGCGAAGCGCCGGCAACCTGGCCCAAGGTTCCCTTGAATATTGTTACTATTTCAATTTTTGGAAAAGCAACCGTATCCATATCGGTAATCTGTCCGTTAGCCGCAAGCATAATGCCGGAAGCATCAGTTTTTATCCCTGTAATTTCGAGACGTGGCGGGCCGGGGAAATCTGAGGCAGGTATCCATTGCGGTCTGCCGAATTTCACTTCCGCGTAGCTTACGCCGTTCACGGTAGTGATATTGGGAAGCAGCAAATACTTTACCTGTCCGCCATAGATATATGAGTTTCCGGTGAACTGCTGCAATACCGTTCCCTTGTCATCATATAAAATGAATGTATAAGAGAAACTTTTTGACGCATAACCAACGTTGGGGTTGCTAACGCTTCCTAAAACGCTCAGGTGTCCGTTGGGAAACTGGAATATAAGCGGCCTGTCAACGGCGGATAAAGGTTTGATGTTCTGAGGAATACAAACATTTGAGCAAACAGTGCCGCAATCAATACCTTCTTCCCCTTGGTTCCTTATGCCGTCGAAACACGATGGTGCCGGTTTTATTAAAGCAAAATAAAATAAAGATATAATGCCGACTAAAACAGAAAGATAAAAAGCACCGTACAATATTTTCTTGCGGAAGCGCTTATCCATTAACTTAATTATAGACGAATATGAACAAAAATCACCACAGCGCCTATAGCGGCCCAAAACAAAGACAGCCCCGAACAGGGCTGTCTTTATGATAGGATTTTAACTCCTTCTCTTACTCATTCGTTGAACTAGACGTAGAACTGGAATTATTTATTCCAAGCGCTGACTTAAGCGCGTCCCTGGCGGCCAATACGGCTGCCCTGAAATCGCTCTGCGCCTTTTGAAACGCGGCATTCTTCGCCTCGGTCAATGACTTCATAGTAGAACCGAACGTATTGTCTGCTTTCTTCGCTGCGGTGAAATTGTTCTGTGCCGCCTTCACTGCCGCCACAAAATTCTGGCGCACAGTACTCGGGCTTACGCCATTCGCGCAATCGGTTTTAGCTTTGTCTGCCGCCGCCTTAAGGGCGTTGATCCTGTCCGTAAATGCTTTATTAGTAGCGTCTTCTCTCGCTTTGAGCGCGGAGATAACCCCATCACGGAATGTTTGCAGAGCGGCACGGATAGCAGTGTTGCGCGTATTGAGGGCAGTTTTCACGGCTGTTTCAAAGGCAATAACAGCGGCCTGTTGCTCGGTGCTCGTTGCCCGTTCATCCAATTTTTGGATGTCTGCCGCAAATCTTGCGCTCGTACTCGCCTCTCTGTCGGATGCATTGGAGAGATATTTGTCCCAGCGCGACTGCAACTGCGATTCCCTGTCTGATCTCTTGCCCTGAAGCTGGTTTAACATATCGGTTGCCTTATTTTCCAGATTATCCAATCTTTGACCAAGCGCGGAACAGAAATTCGCACCGGCGGCAGTGCCGGTTGAATTTCCTGCGGTCGTCGGCCGGCCTTGAGCCGAAACGAAAACAGGCGCTATACTTGCCGTCGCCACAACTAAAATTAATGAATAGTTAATTAGTTTTTTCATATTTTTAGAATTGGCTGGGGCTCAAAGATTGGTCAAAGGAATTACTGACATCTGTCGACGGAGCAACCAAAGATGGGTCCGACTCCGAAGGCGTAGCCGCGAGCTGATTAGTGTCGCTCAAAATATTATTGGCTATCGCATCCGGATCAGAAGACTGCTGAGACTGCTGCGTGGCAGATGTTTCCGTCACAGGCGCACTGACCGGAGCAGCGGGCTTCCATTGCAAATAAACTACCGCTACCGCCGCCACTACAATAATTATCACTAACAAAATTGTTTTATTCATGAATTTTGACCAAATTTACTTCGACCTTTTATGTAAATATATACGGATTTACAGGATTAATTATAACATGGATTCGTTTATATTTTCGAGAAACGCGGTCCATTGCCTCCTGCAGCCAATGCCCGCTGCCTCTCGGAAATTTGAACGCCGCTTTGCGGCGTACCAAGCTCAAATTTCCTCCGATAGCTTCTCGAAAACAAAAACTTCATCCGATAAAAATATTCAAAGAATGAAGCAACAAAAAAACTGCGGTGCTTTGTTGCCGGCATATCCTACTTTCCCCACAGCCGAAGCCATAAGTATCATCGGATTACAACGCTTTAACTTCTCTGTTCGGAATGGGAAGAGGTGGTACACGTTGCAATAGAACACCGACAACAAAACACCGCAGCATTCTGTTGTTTACATTATTTTCAGAAACGTAGGCTTGCTGTTTTGATGAAACGAATTTTCATCAAATGGTTCGCTCGACAAAAATTCATCCTTTGCGAATTCTTGTCTCGCTGCCATTTGTAAGAAGCTCGCCTATTTCAGAAACGGAAACTTTCCCTTCGCGAGGAGCTCTCGGAGGAAATTTGAGCTTGGTACGCCGCAAAGCGGCGCTCGAATTTCCGAGAGGCAGCGAAAATTTCTCGCTTGAAGAAATTTATCGCGGTTCTCGGGAAGGGAAAGTTGTAGTAAGTCAGCATTGGGATGGTTGGCGTGTATTAGTACTCCTTGGCTTAAACCCTTGCGGGCCTTACACCTAGAGCCTATCAACGTCGTAGTCTTCAACGAACACATGATACCTAATCTTGGGGTAGGCTTCGCGCTTAGATGCTTTCAGCGCTTATCCCTTCCCGACATAGCTACCCGGCGCTTCAGTTGGTACCAAAGCCGGTAGACCAGAGGTCAGTTCAGCCCAGTCCTCTCGTACTAGGGCCAACTCCCCTCAAGTATTAACGCCTGCAACAGATAGAGACCGACCTGTCTCACGACGGTCTGAACCCAGCTCACGTGCCACTTTAATTGGCGAACAGCCAAACGCTTGGGAGCTTCTACACCCCCGCGCTGTGGCGAGCCGACATCGAGGTGCCGAGCGAAGTCGTCGATAGGAACTCTCGGACTTCACCAGCCTGTTATCCCCGGAGTAGCTTTTATCCGGTGTCTCCGATCTTTCTATGAAGAATCGTCGGGTCACTAACTTCTGCTTTCGCATCTGCTCGACTTGTATGTCTCGCAGTTAAGCCGGCTTTTGCGTTTACACGTCCTGCCCGATTTCCATCCGGGCTAAGCCGACCTTAATAAACTCCTCCGTTACTCTTTTGGAGGAAAACGCCCCATTTAAACTGCCTACCAAGCACTGTCCCGGTGAGATTTCCATTGTTAGGTTTCTCACTGGTTAGACGTTAAAGTTTTAAAAATGGCTGTTTCATTGTCGGATCCACGGCGCCCGAGAGCACCGCTTCAAATCCTCACCACTACGCTACGTAGTAAAACTCTAAAATCAATACCAAGCTGCAGTAAAGCTTCCGGGGTCTTTTCGTCCCGCTGCAGGTATCCCGCGTCTTCACGGGAATCGCATTTTCACCGAGCTTGCCTCTGAGACAGTTCTCTGATCGTTACGCCTTTCGTGCGCTTCGGAACTTACCCGAAAAGGAATTGCGCTTAATTGTGTTATTCTGCCCGGCTCCTTTTCCGGACAACTCTGCATATCGCTATGCAGTTCGGACTATATCTTATCTAAACCCGAACCGCTCTGCGGTTTTAGGGCTGACCCCAACATATAGTCTCTGAGGATTCTAAAAACGTTTCTTTCTTCGATTCGTTTTGCCTGCAAATTTTAAAATCTTCTGCCATCCATTTTTTGTTAGGTGTTTCTTTCTCGCCATATCCGCAACAACTTTCTTAAAAATAGAAAAGTCGTTTATTTTATATGTTCGGAGTGGAAACCTATCAAAGAATGGAATAATAGTGCTTTGCAATTCCGAAATTGACCTTACGCAATAGCGATAAAGATGTTCATGATGATTATCGTATCGTTTATTCAGAACGATACTGCCACAACTAAAAAATTCTTTTATCGCTTCTAGCGCTTTTAAACTTTTAGCGCCTTGTGTAATTACGAATTCCGGAAAAATTTGCTTGCCGAATCGAGTGGTCGGATTCTTGATAACCGAAATTACGAAGCTTCCTTCGCCATCGGTAAATCCAGAAATCCAACTTGCCATTTTTAGCCTTTCCTGCTGATTGTCTGCACCGAAAACTTTTTTACCTGGCATAATATATCTATGGACGTATTATACCATAGTAGTCTCGGATTCTCCAGATATTCCAGCATATAGTTGAGTTTTACTAAAGCAACGCATTCACCTTAGAACGATTATAGTTATCGCTGACATTGACGAGGGCTTGAGCCGGTGGGCAGTACATATTGCTACATACCACTCCCAGCCTTGACCTTCTCGCATCGGTCAGGCGTCACCCCCTATACATCCTCTTGCGAGTTCGCAGGGAGCTGTGTTTTTGGTAAACAGTCGCCAGAGAGACTTTCGCTGCGGCCCTTCAATGAAGAAGGGCAGGCCATATCGCTAACTTACGGCCGCTTTTTTGCCGAGTTCCTTAGAGGCAAATCACTCGTTCCCCTTGGGCTTCTCGCCCTATCCACCTGTGTCGGTTTCCGGTACGGATCCCACATAACATAAACACCGCGCTTTTCTCGGAAGGCTATTCGTCGAAGTTTGCGGAGTAAATTCTCCGCATTCCCGCTCTCCCGGCCGGAGCCTTAGAGCACGGATGCCAAACCAATAAGGCACTTCGATTTATTTCCTTCGCACACTATGTGTAATTATGCGGGAGGGACGGAATATTAACCGTCTGACCATCAGCTGCGGCTTTCGCCATTGCCTTAGGACCGCCTAACCCGTGGTTGATTGCCAGTGCCACGGAAACCTTGGATTTTCGGGGTTCCAATTTCTCATTGGGATTGTGGTTACTCATGCCAACATTTGCTCTTCGTACCGCTCCACGCGCCCTCGCGGGTCGGGCTTCAACGCAATACGAATGCTCTCCTACCACACCAATGCACAGCATTGGAAGCTCCAAACTCCAAAAATACAATTTCCAAACGTTTGGAAATTAAATACTTGGAATTTGAAATTTCCAGTGCCATGCACTGGCATTCATATCTTCGGTACCATGCTTAGCCCCGGTACATTTTCGGCGCACATCGCCATCGAATAGTGAGTTGTTACACACTCTTTAAAGGATGGCTACCTCTAAGCCAACCTACTATCTGTCTATGGCGACACACTACCTTTAACACTTAGCATGGATTTAGGGACCTTAGATGATGATCTGGGCTGTTGCCCTCGCGACCATGGAGCTTAGCCCCCACAGTCTGACTAATGGAATTTTGACTCTTGGTATTCGGAGTTTGATTGATCTGTCGGCCTTTCGGCCTTTACAGATCATCCAGTGCTCTACCCCCAAGAGGAACTTCCACCGCTAGTCCTAAAACTATTTCGGAGAGAACCAGCTATTACCAGATTCGATTAGCTTTTCACTCCTTACCTCAGGTCATCCGAAGGTTTTGAACAACCAACCGGTTCGGGCCTCCAGTCCGCTTTCGCGAACTTTCACCCTGCCCAAGGCAAGCTCATCTGGCTTCGGGTCTATACTGCACTGCTTTATTTCGCCCTATTAAGACTCGGTTTCCCTATGCGTACATACCATTTAGGTACTTACACGAGCAATGCAAAAATAAGTCGTTGGCTCATTCTTCAATAGGCACACTGTTGTCCTCGTTCTTCCTCTCGAAAAAACGTTCGGACTTCAGTTCCTTGTAGACAAATGGTTTCAGGTTCTATTTCAACGGCCTCACCGGCCTGCTTTTCGCCTTTCCCTCACGGTACTTGTTCACTATCGATCATCAAAAGTATTTAGCCTTACCAGATAGTACTGGCAAATTCCTTCGAGACTGTTTGACCTCGAAGTACTCAAGATGCAGCTTGATTTAACTCTTGCTGCAAAAAAACTAAGAAGTTCTCCGGTTTTCGCCTACCGGGCTATCACCGTCTTTGGCGCCCCTTTCCAGTGGGCTTCGACTAACCGAAAAATTTGTAACTTCTCCTTATTCCGTAAACCGCCAAATCTCCGACTCCGCCAGACGGCGGATCGGAAACTCGGCGATTCAAAGAACAGAGTTTTTTTCTTTTTACCCCAAGCTCTAAAACTTAGAGCTTAGTTTGGGCTCTTCCCTTTTCTCTCGCCGATACTAAGGGAATAACGTTTGTTCTTTATTCCTCCGCTTACTGGAATGTTTTACTTCAGCGGGTTTGCTTTCGGCTTACGCCGAAAAATTGAGGTTTGCTCAATTGGGTTTCCCCATTCGGAAATCCCCGGATCGCAGGTTGCTACGCACCTCCCCGGGGCGTATCGTTGCTACGCCACGTCCTTCATCGCCTTTTGATGTCTAGGCATCCACCATTCGCCCTTATTGCCAACCATCCCAATACTGACTTTTTGCCGAGACTGAGAGAAAGAGGTCTCTATTATAAATAAAGAGACCGGAGTTTTTGCAGGCACGGGCAGGAATCGAACCTGCGATTAGATGGCTTGCACACCATCCGCCTTACCACTTGGCTACCGTGCCGAGCTAAAAACTAAAAATGAAAAAACAAAGAGCTAAGGGTTTGGTCGGTCCGGCTGGATTTGAACCAGCAACCTCCTGCTCCGACAGCAGACGCGCTACCAGGTTACGCTACGGACCGACACAAAATTTCCTTCTCTCAGTCTCGGCTATGCCCTGCCCGCCACGAGAAATTGTACTCTGGAAAATAAAATGTTGTTCGAAAATGCGATTGTATTTTCAGAGATCCCGCTCCGCCAAATGGCGGACGGAATAAGATGTGACGCAGGGCTTCTGATATTTTCGCCCGACTCTACATTTCGGGCGCTACCTAAAGTCGATAGTTTATAAAGCTGCGATCGGCTCAGGAGCAACAAAAAACCGCTTCGTAAAGCGGCGTTCATGCACCAAAAAGCGCATGCGAATCAGCCGCTTGTACTTAGGAGTTTTTTACAGATATTCATTCTTGAAGTTCATTATACTCCCCCGGTAAAACATGTCAAGGGCATAAGAATCTGATAAGATATAGCATTATGACCGCCAAGAAAGCCATAAAAAATTGGCACATAGGAAAAATTTTCGGACTTTATCCTGTCTCCACGGGGATATTTAACGAAACACATATCGCACGCTCCAACACTGGCGTGTATGTTCTGCAAAGACTGCATCCTCTTATATCAAGAAAAGGACCGACAGAAAATTATCTGGCTGCATCGGTATTTCTCGCGAGCAAAAACCTGCCCGCCCAGAGAGTTATTCTTACGAAGCGCGGCAATCTGCTTGCTAAAGATGGCGATCGTTTTTGGAGATTGCTTACCGCCATACCAGGGCATGTTTACAATAAAGCGAAAAATATAAAAATGGTCGGGGAAGCCGGGATGCAGCTTGGAAAATTCCATGCGCTTTTCAAAAGTTTTCGTGGCCAGATTAAAAAACCTTTACCGATGTTCCAATACGATAATGTCCTGAAAAATCTTAGACGCCACTCAAAAGAATTTTTCGCCGACAAAAATATCGCCGTTCGCGAAGCGGCTAAATTTCTGCTCGCAGAATTTCCCAAAAATTTTCTTCCCAAAAATCTTCCCCGCCGCCTCATCCACACCGACCCAAAAATTTCCAATTTTATTTTTGACGATAAAGACAACGCCGTCGCGATGATAGATATGGACACCATACAATACCTTTCCCCGCTCTACGACCTGGGCGATGCCCTGAGGTCTTTCTGCGGCAAAAAGGAGGACGACCCGAAAAATAAATTCGATATAAAAAAATATAAAGCGTTCTTAGCCGGATATAAAAAGAGTTCCGGCAGTTATCTGGGCCGCAAGGAATGGCAACTTATCCGGCAGGCAACCGGGCTCGTAATTTTGGGCCTGGCAACCCGATTTTTGAACGATTACGTGGACGATTTCTACTTCGGCTGGAATCCGAAAAAATATAAATCAAGAAAAGAACATAACCTCGCCCGCGCATTGGGACAAATTGCGCTGTATAAAGATTTTAGAAGTAAGGTTCATGGAGAACACTGGTAAGATATTTGTTTTTGCTATTTTACTCTTATTTAGATAATATTTTGCTATAGTTTTCTATAAAAAATCGGGCCGTAGTATACCGGTAGTACGTGCGCTTCGGGTGCGCAAAGACCGGGTTCGATTCCCGGCGGCCCGACATAACTGCCAGAGCGGTAGGAATACCATCCTTGCCAAACTTTACGCTATTGGGTAAAAAGAGCTGCTTTCAGCTGGTTGTACTCGACTGTTGGATTAGAAGTATTTATGTGTATGCCGTTTTCATATAGAGCCTCGGCTAGGAGTCCTGGTTCATTTTGGATGGTCGCCGGCGATTCTATATCGAGCTCTAAGATTTTCGGGAGAGGATCCTCGGCTACTTTTGCTGCGTTGAATACATCGTACATTTCCATACCGTCATATCGCGTATAGTGTTCTTCGATCAAACAAATGTCCAAGTTCACGCTATAATGGGCACCCAGCCCCACGTCAGAATTGCCACTCGCAGAACCCGCGTACTGTTGCTGCCATGCTGCGTAAGAAACCTGACACCTTGCTTCATCTTGCGATGGCTGAATGGTCGCGTATGAGCCCGATTGAGGACCGTTGATATCAAATAGCGCCGAAGGGGCGGGTTGTTCTCCTGACTGGTGTGTAGTTGGGCTGCTGTATGAGGCTCCCTGATTATTAGATGCTGCGAAGGCGATGATGATGACAACGATTGTGACTAACAAAATAAGCCACGCATTTCTCCATCTCCGCTGAGTATTCTTAAAATGTTCAACGCTGGCCCAGTGTTTGTTCTTCCAGGCCCATTCATTGCCTTTTGCGCCCAGAACGAAAATCATCACTAGATTGACGATAGGGATAAGCGCCAAAAGCGCGATATAGGTACCATTCCCGAGCCCCCATATCCAGTTCAATCCAAAAGCACCCCAATTCCACCCCCTTATCTCGGAAGGGACATAATCATCGACCCTACCGTCTTTAATTTTATATTTTGTCATAAATCTTTATTATAACCGTCTGATTGTTTTTATTATTTAGACTATTTATCCCCCGTACTGCCGAATCCCCCGCGGGTTTTGCCAGGCATTTTTTCAACCTCTTCCCAGTCGGCTTTGGCGAATTTTATAAACATTCCCTGTGTCAGCCGCTCGCCTTTTTCCACGCGCACCGGTTTGTCCGTGAAGTTGTAATAGGCAGATTTGAATTCGTCATCATCACCGCAATAATCCGGGTCAACGATTCCCACCCCATTAACCATCATCAATCCCTTTTTATGGGCCGAACTTCTGGCAGCAAGCAAAATAAAATGTTCCGCCGGCGCTTCCATTGCGACATTAAGCGGCACGAGGCGAATCTCTTTCGGGGGGATTTCCACGTCTTCCCTCGCCGTCAGGTCAAAAGCCGCGGCACCGCTAGTTTTGTGCTCCGGCAAGGGAATATTTTTATCAAAACGTTTTATTTTAACGCGCATTCGGGTGTTTTATATTTTTTCTGTGATGATGCAATTTTTTTGATTTCTGCGTTAGGGCGAAAACAGTCAAAACAAGAATATAATCGGCTATGATATCGGAAGCGAGGTGATAATGCGTTCCCGAAATAAACGACACCACAAATAGGCTGGATATAAGGGCGGTCCAGAAAATAACAAACAGTTCTCCGGGATGGCGGCCATCATGCAGGTCGTACCAGCGGTCAAATTCTTTGGTGCCGACATAAATAGTTAGTATGCCGGCATATAGCGCGCTAAGCGGCGCTATCAGATCGGAATAAAAATCCATAGAGAAAAAATTCATGACAATAAAAATCATGAATATCAGCGTCCAAATATCACATAGAATTCTCCAAATTTTTTCCTCGCGAAAAATATTCATCCCATTAGAAGCAGGTCGCGATTAATGCAGCCTGCAAAATTATTTTATAATAACGACCATATATTTGATTAAATTATGTTGTTTAAGGAGGCAATTGCGGCTTCTAACGGGATTCATTATTTAACGTGGTGTTTTTCTTTGATCTCCTCCTCGACGCCATCCTCAAATTCATCTTTGCGGTTTTTGGCTTTTTCCGCAAGCTTTTTAAGATCGTTGTCAGACATACTGCCCAGTTCTTTTACTCTCTCCTCCAGTTTTTCTTTGTCGTTACCTTTCGGTTCATCCAAAACCTCCTCTAAAAGGACCGATAAAACCCAACCAACGCGCGGTCCGGGCGGTACTTCTAAAATTTTCATCACATCATCACCGCGCACCGCAAGCATCTTCGGAGAAATAGGATCACGCTTGACTTTATCTATCATAAATAAAAGGTGGCGCAGTTTATAGGGAAACGCCTTGGGCACTCCCGAGCCGATCCTGTCAGCTTCGCGGACTTGCAACAGCTCATCAACGCTTTCCGGACCGACGCGAGCTAAAAACCTGCGCACCCCGGCGGCGGATACTTCATCGGTGTTGTAATAAAACATATGATAGCGGACAAGGTGTGCCACTTTCTCGGAAAATTCTTTGGGGAAGTGCAGGCGGTCAAGGGAGATGGTAGCAAGTTTTGCTCCGATATATTCGTGCTGATAAAAAGTCGAGTCCGGACCCTCGCCCCTCTTTGATTTCGGCTTGCCCACATCATGTAAAAGCGAGGCCAATCGCACTTCGGTCGAATAATTTTGCTTGGCGGTGTAATCGAGAGCACGCACGTTATGTTCGAAAACTGTGTAAATATGATGCTTATTCTGGCCGACATTTATCCCCTCACGCAGCTCGGGAATAACGTTCCTCAATAAATTAAGTTCTTCCAAAAGAATTATACCCTGGGCCGCGCGCGGACAGTTTAGAATCTTTATGAACTCGTCGCGGATGCGCTCTTTGGCTATCATCTCCAGTTCGCCGGAAAGTTTTTCGATGGCCTTACGCGTGCTTGGCTCTATCTGAAAATCCAACTCAACGGCAAAGCGGACCGCGCGCATTAGGCGCAACGCATCTTCAGAGAAACGCTCCTCTGAGTTGCCCACCGTACGAATAATTTTATCCTTCAGGTCGTCTTGCCCCTCAAAAGAGTCGATAATTTCACTTTTCTTCCCAACAACATCAAGCGCGAGGGCATTTATCGTAAAATCGCGCCTGGCCAGGTCTTCTTCCACCGTTTTGGCAAACTTAATTTCGTCCGGATGGCGTTTGTCGGTATATTTTCCTTCTATTCTATAAGTAGTAACCTCCACAACCTTAAGCCGCGGGTCTTCCGACTCGGTTTTTATGCCAACTGTTCCAAAATCATTTTCATAAACCGTGGCGGGCTTGTCCTCCGTAGCACCAGCAAAGGAGGAAAATAATTTCTGCACTTCTTCCGGTTTGGCATTCGTAGTTATATCCCAATCTTTCGGCTCTCTTCCCAGCAAAAGATCGCGAACACAGCCGCCAACAAGATGGGCGTCGTAACCGGCCTCATTAAGCCTCTTCCCGATTCTTTTAACCTCTTTGGGGATGTCGTAATTCATTCATTTTATTGTATGCTGATTTGCTGCTTTTTTCTAATACATTTATACTTCTACCCAGAAACTTAATCAGTTGGAGGCAAGATGGAACAATACGAGATAGCTCCAAAAATATTTCTAGAAACAGTAAAGTGCGCGCTTTCTCTCCGTAAGCCCGAATACATCTTCATCCGACAGGTCGGCTCCGCGGGCGGTAAAACCATTGTAAGCATAGAATTGAGGAATAAAAATCTGTCTTTGCAAAAAACTCGCGGCGGAATAAAAATAATCGTCAATAAAAAAGAGATATTTTTCTGGAGAACGTCGCGCTCGCTGCTCAGCGGAAAACAATGGTCTATTGCGTACGAACGCTGGGACGAAAATAACCGGCTCCATCACGCTGTCACCGGGTACGAAAATCCCGACGACAACGCATTGCCGCGAATTGTAAAGACATTCTTACGTGCGGTAAGTTCCGATCGTCATTACGGAGAAATTAGATTTAACGGGAAAATTTCTATAATAGTTGATGAGAAAAACACGAACAGGAACGAAAATGTCGCTTACTGGAAGTGGAAACTAAAAAAATAACCCCGACGGCCAATAACCGTCGGCAATTTTTTACTCAGCCGCCAGAAGCGGCTGGGTTTATCTTGCCTCCGCCCCGAATTGTTTCTTCCTGCCTGCCGCCTGCCTGTCGGCAGACAGGGCGGGCAGGGGCTTCTACCTTATTTCGGCGTTGAATTGACCCTTTGTCTCATCTATAACTTTATTCTGTAACGGTTCTATCTCTTCGGTCTTTAGTGTCCGCTCGTTGGAACGATAGATGATACGGTACGTGTAACTAATTTTATCCACCCCGAATTTTTCCGCATTCTCATATTTATCAAGCAGCGAAACTTCTTCAACGAGATCCCCTCCTATATCGCGGATAAGGTCAAAATAATTATTCGGCACAAAGCTCTTATCTACTACAAAAGAAATATCACGCGTGATGGGCGGGAATTTGCTGACCTCTTTGAATTTCTGTCCAAGTTTTAATTGACGAGTGACGCGCGGATCGTTGGACCACAAAAGCCGGATATCCGGAAGCTGCATACTCAAAATCGCCAGGCGCTCCAAACCAAAACCAAAAGCCCAACCGTTCCAGATTTTTGAATCCACGCCCAAATTGTCCAGAACTTTTGACTGTACGACGCCGCTCCCCAAAACTTCCACCCAATTGCCGGCCAGATCAATCTCCATTTCCAAACTCGGGTCCGTATAAGGAAATGTGTCTTTATTAAAACGATACTTAATATCTTTTCCGTAAATCGCCTGCGCGATTTTTACCAAAACATCCTGTAGCTCCTTGATGCCGATTTCTTTTTCTTCCCTGCGGCAAAGATACCAGCCGTCTATCTGATGGAAAACATTCATGTGCTTGCGGTCTATTTCGTCCTTGCGGTAAACCTTGCCATAAGAAAGCGCGCCAACGGCCTCTCCTTTCTTTATCTTTTCTTTCACCGATTCAAGCCCAAGCCAGTAATACCACATTATAGTGGTGTGCGTGCGCAAAATATTGGCGTCGTCCACGTAATACGTGTCCGAACGGCTCCGCGCCGGATGATCCGGAGGAAAATTAAATAAGTCAAAGCTTTCCTTGACGGGAACTATTTCCGGAACGTTTATCACGTCGAAATCCTTGAAGTCGGGCAGGGTTACCACTCTCTCGGCCAATTCGTGGATAGGATTTCCCGGCGTACGCGAAAGGTCCGGCATGTCCAAAAACCGCCGCATGCGCGCGGCCTCGGCGTCTGTGCGTTTTTCAAGCACTATCCGCAAACGTTTTGCCCCAGAAGAATCGATTGTTGTTTCTTTGTGCATTGGAAAGCTCGCTTGTTTTAATTATTTATCTCCGCCCCAACTCATCATTATAGTCTTTCAAAAATATATTACGTAAGCCATTCAATGATACATCGGATACATGCGTTCCCAAAAACTCCATAATGTTTTCCTCGGCCCGCCCATAATCTTCACCTCTGCTTTTTCGCTTTTCGTCGTCCACTTCACGCAAGGCCTCTTTCTCTGTCACCACAGAATCCAGGTCAACAATTCGGCCATCCAAAGTGATATTGTGATCAGAAAGATAGCCGTGTAGCCAGCCATGCTTGTGCATTCTGGCAATATTCTGTGCCGTCGTTTTTGTAAGCCAAATTAAATAATCTGTAGTATTAAATTTTTTTGGATCCAGCCCCAATTCTTGCGCCACTAGCAGGCGGGCGTCTTCGATCAGCTCTCTTTTATCATATGCATCTTCAAGCCGCATACGCGTCCCGAACGCGCGCACCAGCACAACCGGTTCGTCTTCGGAACGAAGATTGCCGGCCTCTTTCGCTTCTTTAATTCCCATTCTACGCCCACCACTGCCTATAATTTCGTTGAGTTTAATGAGCGCTATGTCGCGATGCGTCCTTATACCTGCCTTAAGAAATTTTTCGCTCATATCAATATCGCTCCTCGCGTAACCCTCATCTAGAATACCCCACGTTGATTCTTTATTTCTCTCGTGTGGCACCGGGGGCCGAACGGCGAGCCGAGGATTATAGTAATCATTAAATGCGTAGCCGATACCCTTAACGTCAACATCCCTATAAAGCCGCCCCTCATCATCTTTGAAAATAACGTGCCCGATTATGCCTGACCGCTTGTGTTGCCTATGAACTTCAAGCTCATATCCGTCCTCCGGATAATCTTCCTGTGTAAGGAACATTCCCAATTTGGACGGTTTCCCTTCTCGCAGATCAAAGGGCAACTGAAGATGGGGGTTTACCCACTCCACGACGTTCTTAACTTCAACTGCCGGAAGGGTTTCGCGCCCCTCCGCCAGTTTATCTCCGCCAATACCGATTGGTAAATTTTCTTTATTTTTCATATTTTCTGTGCCGACGGCAGGAATCGAACCTGCGACCCAGCGCTTATGAAACGCTTGCTCTACCACTGAGCTACGCCGGCAATTATTCCTCCCCAAACATGCCGTTCCCTTAAATATTTTTTAACATTTATTTTGTCTATTGGCAAAAAAAGCTTGATAAAAGAAGCTTGGCGGCGTACAATTGATTATAGATTGAAAGAAAATTTGCGGGGGTGACACGTGTTTTCCGGAATCGGCAGAAACCCTAAAAGAGCCACCAACGAGAGAATAGGACTGGCAATTAGTCTGATTTTTGCGATAATCGTGGCTGTTATTGCCTCTAAGCGGACAAAGAAAATCACCGAACAGAATTCCGAACTGCATCTTGGGCAACAACTTACGGATGCATATTGCCGCGGCTGCCATACTTTTAATCATGAGCCGATCGGTGGCATGCGACATGTTAATACACTTAAAACCAGCGACGAAACGTTGCTATGGCAAATAGGCAACGATCCATCGAATACATCCCCAAACAGAAAAGATGACCAGGTGGCAATTTTTAAATTCCTGCGCTATCAGGAAAAGCATCCAACCCAGGCACAAAAGTGAGTGCTAAGGCCTACAACGCGACACCAAAATAACGGTGCCGCTTTTTATATTCTTCACCCCATCCCGATAATTCACTCTCTATAAACACCGACAACAATTAGAATTTTTCCGCGACGCATTGACGACTAATTGAAAACATAAGATACTGGGGAATAGTTATTAACCAATAAAAAATTAATAAAGGAGTGATAATGGACGATATAAGTATTATCGCCGGCCCGTTCACTGACGACATCCTGAATGTTTTTTTCCGAACTTTTGGGTTTTGGAATAGACCTGTCGTAAACGAAAAAACGGTTACAACCAAAAAGCAATTACGAGTTAGAGATAAATTTCTGATTCGGAATAACGAACAAATAGTAACGGCACTGGAAAACAGGCGTCTCGGAAATCTTCTCCAAAAACTGCGGTGGGCAAATCCCCCGTCCATCTGTCTCGCTCAACTTGAAACATATCCTAAACGGATTAGGCTTGTTACTTATGTGACAAAATTTTCCGTCTTTCCGAAACGCATTCTGTCATTCTGCAAAAAATCAGCTTTCCTAATCGCAGGCGAACACGTTATGGAGTCCAACGCGATAACTATCTGTCCGGAAAATTTATGGCGAGCTTCTAATAAGAATCCGCGGGATGATGATGTTTTTAGATATAAGCGCGCACTTACGTGGACCCTGGCGCACGAATTGGGCCATTCCTGGCTCCACAAACAAAAACATTGGACGCACGTTCCACCCTGGTTTATTAGAGTAATCCTTGCTGTGCCGCGGCTATTCCAGCAAGTCATCCTAGCCCACAAAGAAGGCCGGCTGGCGATAGCGGCGGGATTACTTTTCTATATCTTCCTTCTCCCTCAGCAACTACTGACAGCGGTGGAATACACAATTTGTTCATTACTGGTCACTATCGCCTTACTGTGGCTGGACAAAATTATTCTTCCAATTATGATCGAAATGAAAGCCGATGAATTCGCGGAAAAGTTCATGTTAAAGAACGGCGAAGAGCTCTCCAGGTGTATCAGCGCCAGAAAAGAATCACCATATTCTGATATCGGTTACAAAACCCCGACACCATTGTTCAAATGACTTTCGGGGTTTTTATTTTTATAACTTGTTCAACTCCTATCATTATTTTTACTAGAAGCGTAAGTTTGCGCTTCTTGAGGGTTTCTCGGAGCCACGAAGGTGGTGAGAGTAAGCGCGCTTCAAGCATGAAGCGACGCGTCCCTCAAGAAGCACGAACCGGAGCCATTTGCGGGGGTGGGAGTTGAACCCACTTCAGCAGCTTATGGGGCTGCCCGGAGAAAACCTTCCCCAGCCCTCCCGCGCATTAAACACAAAATCAAGTATAAACGAATTGTCAAAAATCTCCAAGCGTGAGAACATAAATATTAATGAGACTTGCGATACTTGGCTTCGGCCGCGAAGGAAAATCTATTTTGAAATTTATAAAAAAATCTCCCGAATACCGCGGCGCGAAAATTGAAATTCTTGATAAAAAGCGCAGTAAAAATTATCTAAAAAATCTGGAAAAATTCGGTATTATATTCCGCTCCCCGGGAATCCCCTATAATCTGCCAGAGCTGAAACGCGCGAGGAAAACCGGTGTTAGATTTTCCAGCGCCACGAAACTGTTTTTTAACAATTGTCCGACAAAAAATATCATCGGCGTTACAGGCACTAAAGGCAAAGGCACAACCTCTACGCTGCTTTATAAAATCCTTAAAGCTTCCGGTAGGCGGGTTTTACTCGCCGGCAACATCGGAAAATCCGCGCTGGAAATTTTGCCGAGACTAAAAAATAATTCCTTGGTTGTCTTGGAATTATCCAGTTTCCAGCTCCAAGACCTCACGCTATCACCGCATATCGCCGTAGTTCTGGATATCTTCCCAGACCATCAAGACGCGCACCTCAATCTCCGCGAATACTACGAAGCGAAAACCAACGTCGCCCGCAATCAGAAAAAGTCGGATAAAATTTTCTTTTTTAAGGATAATGCCTTAAGCCGCTGGACTGCCGCAAAGAGCCGCGGCAAAAAAATAGGAATTGATCCAAAAAAATTCCGTCTCTTCGGCTGGGAAGATTTAAAAATCAGGGGTTGGTATAATTTTAAAAATGCAGTCATGGCGGCGACCGTCACCGAATCCCTGGGAATACCGGAGAAAATAATATTAAAAACAGTAAAAAGTTTCCGCGGCAATGAACATCGCCTGGAATTCGTAAGAAAAATCGGCGGCGTAGAATTCTGGAACGATTCCGCCTCAACAAACCCGCAAACAACCGCGGCGGCGATAAAAGCATTCCCAAAGGAAGGCAAAATACTTATTGCCGGAGGCCAGGATAAAGGACTAGATTACAAACCACTCGCTCAAGCCCTGAAAAATTCCGACACAAAGCTTGTAATTCTTTTCGGCGAGAATAAAAGTAAAATCGCCGGTGCAATTAAAAAATCAGGCGTCCCAATAAAATTTGTTAAAGATTTAAAAACTGCCATCCGGACATCTTATAATTTCGCCAAAAAATCACCGCCCGCAAAAATATTATTCTCACCCGGAGCCACAAGTTTTGATATGTTCGAAAACTATGCCAACCGCGGCAAACAGTTCAAACTATTGACAAAAAAGTTATAACAGGATACAATCTGAACAGCTTAAATTTTTAATTTAGTGAGGTGATAAGTGAAAAAGTTTGAGATTCTGCAGCTTAAGAAGGGGCTGCACCTAATGGCAACGACAAGCGAAAAAAATCGTCCCGCTGGATATATTCCCGAAGAATGTCTCTTGGAATATTTCCAGAGACCGAACATAACAACTCCGTTCATAGAATTGGTAATTTACAGGAGGCAGGCAGGAAGGTTTGAATACTTATACCAGAACCGCAACGATAAATGGTGGAAGGGGTTCTGCGCTTACGGCAGTATGGTCCGCAAGAGCCATCCGGCTTCTCCGGTGGAGATCGCCCAAAAAGCGATGGACCGGGAATTCAAGGGTCTTGGACTTGTAGTCAAATCGCTTCAGATTGTGAGTTCTCTTCATTGGCGGAAGCATCCGTGGTGCAATCCATTTGCCACTGTTTACCTGGTAAGAGTTCTCGGAGATGTTCCGGAAACGTCTGACCGCAAATGGATTTCGGCAGACAACATGCCGAAAAATATGGTGATGAACCATGGGCTCTACATCCTCCAATGCGAATATTTCCTCAGCAGCGGACCGCTTATCTTCACACCGGAGGAACCAGACGGTCTACCGAAAAACTTTCGGAAACAATTCAAGGAGAAGCTATAGGCTTCTCCTGTTTTTTTGCAAAAATCCATAAAAATCAATAGAATTTACTTATATGTCATCCCCTATCAACAAAAAAACATTGGAGCATTTAGCCGAACTTGCCCGCATAAAGCTGAACACTCAGGAAGAAGAGAAATTACTCCAGGACCTGCAAAAAATATTGGAGCATTTTGAAGAGTTAAAAACTCTTGATACCGCAGGCGTGGAACCGATGAGCGGCGGCGGGGGCCTGAAAAACATTTTCCGCGACGACGCGGCTGCAGAAAATACAAATCAGCGTGCCGGCATTGAACAATTCCCGGACAAACAAGATGACTACTTAAAAGTTCCACCCGTCTTTGAATAAAAATGGCGACAGTACTTGAAAACCTAACCCTTAAATCCTTCCACGAAGGATTGGTAAATAAAAAATTTTCCGCCCTAGAGATAACGCAGGCTGTTTTTTCACATATCAAAAATACGGACAAACAAATAGGCGCCTACCTAAGCTTGAACGAAAACGGAGCCATTAAAGACGCCGAGAAGGTTGACGTAGCCATAGCTCGCGGAGAAAACATTGGCTATCTGGCCGGAGCATCTCTTGCCGTAAAGGACAACATATTGATAGATGGCTTACCTGCGACAGCTGCCTCAAAAATTTTGGAAAACTACGTGGCTAGCTATGATGCCGGAGTTATAAAGAAGCTCAAATCGGAAAACGCGGTGTTTTTGGGCAAGGCAAATCTTGATGAATTCGCGATGGGTTCTTCCACGGAAAACTCCGGTTTCAAGATAACAAAGAACCCGCACGACCATGAACGCGTTCCCGGAGGTTCGTCCGGCGGTTCTGCCGCAGCTGTTGCGGCGCACATGGCAATCGCGGCTTTGGGCTCGGACACCGGGGGATCTATCCGCCTGCCGGCAAGCTTCTGCGGAGTAGTTGGACTTGGTCCGACATACGGCTCTGTCTCCCGCTCGGGGCTTATTGCCATGACCTCCAGCCTTGACCAGATAGGACCCATCACAAAAACCGTTGAGGATTCCGCGATTTTGTTTAAGGCGATATCCGGCGGTGATAGCATGGACTCAACAAACGCTAATCGTAGTTACGGCGACGAACTTCTGAATCCTAATCTTGATAGCATTAAAGGATTAACTGTCGGCCTGCCAGACGAGTATTTTGGCGAAGGCATCAGCGCAGAAGTCCGTTCCGGAGTTGAAACAGCTATAGAAAAAATAAAAAGTTTGGGGCTTAAATTCAAAAAAATATCACTGCCGCACACGAAATATGCGCTTTCCTGCTACTACATAATAGTTCCGGCGGAGGTGAGTTCTAACTCGGCAAGATATGATGGCATACGCTACTCACGGAACACGGAACACGCGCCACAGAACACGAAACTTTATGATATCTATCTCAAACAGCGTGGCGTAGGGTTCGGGCCGGAACCGAAGCGAAGAATAATCCTCGGAACCTTTGTTCTATCTTCTGGATATTACGATTCTTATTACGATAAAGCCCAGCGGGTTCGCACTCTCATTAAAAAAGATTTTGATGAGGCATTTAAAGAGGTGGACGTGATGCTCACTCCTGTTGCGCCAACAACCGCCTTCAAGATTGGAGAGAAGGCGAACGATCCTATTTCCATGTATCTGGCCGATACCTTCACTATTCCATTGAAACTTGCGGGACTCCCGGCAATTTCTATCCCAGTGAAGCAATACAAAGTCGGCTCCAAAGAACTTCCTGTCGGTTTCCAACTCATCGGCAAACACTGGCGCGAAGTTGATATTTTGGGCCTGGGACAATATTATGAAAAATTATAAAATTACATCATGCCAACCCCACTTTTAGCGCAACTAACACAAATACAGCAACTGAATAATGTTCTGAAGAGCCAGCAGGTGCAGCAGGTAGAGCAACAAACCTTGAATGTCTATTCTTCTAATTTAGGATACCTTAAGGCCGGCTCCATACTCTTAACGATATTTTTTCTTATTAGCTGCGTATTCTTTATGGTCAAAACAGGCTGGCTCGCCCTGCGTATAGATAGAGTTGAAGACGTGCTCCTGAAAAGCGATATGCCGAGAAAGCGTTCTATCAAAGTTTGGAATAAAATAAAAACGCACTTCTTTGCCGGCGACGATAATAGTCTAAAATTGGCTCTCATAGAAGCTGATAACGTTTTAGATGAGGCGCTGCGCCTTGCCGGTTTTAGAGGCGACAACCTTGGCGAACGCCTGAAGCAGATTGAAGAATCCCAGCTCGCGAACATCCAAGAGGTCTGGGAAGCCCATAAATTGAGAAATCGCCTCGTACACGAAACGGATTTCAAGTTAAACAGAAACATCGCCGAAAAAGCCCTTACTATTTACGAGGAAACCCTCAAAGACCTAGGACTTCTCGACTAAAAACTCCCCAATCTTTGTCGGAACGAGCCGATATTTAATATTTCAGAACTATTGAGTGGTAGAAGAGCTGCTTACCGCGGATGTGGATGTGATGGTAGATATGTCCGAACCGTTGACTGCCGTTATAGTGGCATCTCTTGAACCTGGCGCGTGCGTTCCAGATAGGGAAACAGTTTGATTCACGAATGGTTTCAGTGCTGCATCAACTTTGGCATCTTTGTAATTTTTTACGTAAATCTTTATACCGTTTTTAGTGGTGAGATTGTATTGTACCTGCCCGCCTCCGGCGAGTACGCCGCTCACACTGAAGGCCAGGTCTTCGGTAGACGTAGAACCCGAAGGAACTCCGACAAAAGAAATCTCATCAATCAGCCCCTGGTTATCTTTTTGCAACGAAGAAACTTGCGAGGCTAGATCGCCATTCTTGCTCTTTAAATCGGCAATTTGGGAATTGAGAGCGGTTATATTTGATACGACGGCGTCTCCACTAGAAGAAAAAGCTGTTATTTTTTGCTGAAAAGATTTGTCCTGTAAGTACAAATATACGTCCCCTGCCGCGAGCGCCACTGCAACCACTCCGAGAACAATCATAATGATGGTTGGCGCGGTAAATCTTGACATACCTGGCATTTTCTTCGTCAATAAAATTTTATTGGCTGTTTCGGGTTTGTTATTATTTTTATCGGCAGTTGCTTTCGCAGCCATATTAAGCTGCGTACTGCCCAAAAGATCGCTTACGATTATGGGGGCCTGCTGACTGGAAGGTAGACCGAAATTAGCTACGATTGGAGCATTCGATTTAGCTGCCATGTCTTTGCTGGTCGCTGCTTGTCCATCTGATACAGCGGCTTGTTTCCCGCCACCGGATATCTCACCCAAGGAATCTTCTACGTCCGCAGACGGCCAACCGGCATCCACAAGAGCCGCCTTCGTCGCACTCGCATCAACTCCGAGCTTGAGCTGTTCTTTTATATAATCAACGAGTTGCTGTTGAACCATATGAATAATTATAGCACTTTTACACGACTACACATCCACAATATGGTAAACCCCGATTTATATAACTCACGGATTGTTGCGGGAAGCTCATATAAGCCGGATATTTGACGACGATAACAATGTCTTGCTACGGTAGTGATAGCAGAATTGAGTATTGGAGGAAAAGATATGAAACAAACACTATGCTTGTTGCTGTTGTTGATTGGCTTACCGTCTATTGCTCTTACCCAACAGAAAGGAATAGTTGACCCCAAAAGCGCTATCGTAAGAATTAAGTCCGGAAGGGTTTTTTCCATTAGGAAATCGGGAAATGGGATTTGCCTCGACACCCCATGCCTGCACGTACTCGCCAATGCCCACACAATATATTTTATGGAAAAAGGGATTCGAGTTGAAGGTGTAAAGGTTAAAAAGTCTCAGATGGCAACCGGCCCAAAAGACGAAGGCGCAAAGCCATCGCTTATCGCTGGAGTTTACAGTTGGACCGGAAATCCAGAACGAGATATAGCATTGCTTACCCTGGAAAAACCTCTGCCGGATAGATTCCGCAGCCTACCATTTGCCGATCATAATCCTGCCATGAATGAACAGGTAACGGGTATTGCTTATAGCGGTGATGTTTTAAAGATTTATGATGGACAAATTACCGGGCTTGGAGTAGTTATTGGTACAGATCAAGACCCCCGCTCTTCCGCGGTAAAAATTGAGAGGCTTCTTGATTTAAGCTTTATTATCAGCTTCGGTAACAGCGGCGGCGCTGTCTGTGATGCAACTGGCCATATCATAGGAATCATAAAAGGCATTACCTATGACAAAGATTCCGGAGGGTCATCGGTCGCAACCGGCACCCTGGCAGTTCCGATATCCACTATATACAAATTTCTTGCGGATACAGATCACGATCTATGGACACGACTCTTCAAGTCCGAGCTACTACCGTATGAAATATCCGACGGATCTTCGATAAACAATAATAATCCTGTTAATCCGAAGGTTCCGGATACAATCGTTGCGCCTGCGGTCCCCAACTCCATTGTCACGGGAGATGCCCAAACTATAACCCCCACAAATGCCGAGAGGATAAAAAGTTATCTGGATACACCACCAGTAAAGGACAAGACCGTCGACGAGAAACTGTTTATAAGCAAAGCGAAAAATGTTGCGAGCGCCAATCTTTCATCAATGATAAATGTTTTCGCAACACAGAAAGTAGACTTCTGGGGAGACGGACAGGAGAAAATGTCTTGGTCCTATGAAGTGGCGATTTACGAAGACAGGGAGATGTTCAAAAGGGTCCACCCGAACGGTAAAATAGATAAGGATACATCTTCGCCGCCATGTCCATCGTACGGAACTTGTCCAGAAAGACAGTGGAGGGATTTTCTCTATTACTTTACCACTGCGAAGAATTTGTCATATGAGGGCAGAAGCTCTGTTAAAAAAGAAATCGTATATGTGTTCAGTTACGAGAATAATCTATGTCCCGTACACGAAATAAACACCTCTTTATTGATTCATTTTAATTGGAGGGGGTATGTCGGTTGTTCTAGTAAAATCATAACGGATGTAAACCTTAATCCGATAAAGATTTATCTCCAGTACTCACCAATGTCAATCCCCCGCATTATGACCACGGAGGTGGAATATTCCAGGATTGACTTCCAAAATGGTTCCAAACCTCTATGGCTGCCGACAAAGATAGATATGTCTGCCACGTTTTACAATGGCAGCAAACATTTCGCCTCGGGAACTTGGAACAATTACCACAAGTTCTATTCCAAAACAAAGATCGTATCGTTCAAGCAATAAAGATAACCGGACGCCAGAATCGTCCGGTTTTTTAATTTTATTGGCGCAACGTACTGGACGCCGCTGGAACCAGAATTAGGGAGTATACTAGGGCGATTTTTATAGCTCGCCCACCTTAATAGTTTCGATTACCATCTTCATTGGGATGCCACTTTTGTAATGCTTGCCCTGCCTAATCATATCTGATGACGGTTCTCGTATTGATTTCGTGAGTAAGCCATTTTTACCACACAAATTCATGTAATACTCCATCGGCCTATAATACACAGACAGATCATCTTGCTTGCTCAGCCAGTGGTTGAAGGTTTTAACCTTGCGAGCTTCTAAATACTTTTCATTTTCATCATCGGCTTTCTCTTGAGGTACTGCTTCAATAGCTTTATAAAGAGACCATTTCATGGGATGGTCTATTGAGTAGATAAATCTGCCATTCATTTTAAGAATCTTTCGGACGTTAGAAAGGAATTTATCTACATCTTCTACATACCAAATAGCCATATGGATAATGACCAAATCAAAATAATTCTCTGGAAAATTTGTAAAATCTTCTGCTTCTTGTACGAAAAACTTTACGTTTAAGTTCTCATACTTTTCTTTCGATAGTTTTATTAGCTCGGGAGATATATCTGAAGCCCATACTTCTTTAGCGCCTTCTCTCATTAGCTTCCTTGCAATATAGCCATTACCGCAAGCTATGTCGCAAATAGCTAGGCCTTTCTGGTCGCCAATTAAATCAAAAAGCGGTGGGTCGATGGTGTGCTGGTGATTATAGCTACCAGTATCACCCATATCTTCGTCATATTGTTTCGCGAACCTTTCAAACGAGGTATCGGAGTCCATACGATAATTTAAGCAAGGCGTAGTTCAAACGTCCATTCGCCCGCGTTTATAAAGCGAGGAAATATAAGGCTCAAATTTTTGCGCGGCCGACCGGATTCGAACCGGCGATCTTCCCCGTGACAGGGGGACGTGTTAACCAGGCTACACCACGGCCGCATACAAGTTAAATCTAATGTAAATAAAGAAAAAAGTGAAGTGGCGGAACGGTGCAATCATAACCTGCTTGGCTCCTTGATTATTTATATCGGGATATTGTCATATCTTAAAGATGGTGGTATAGAATTATAGATAGAGATTCTATTGATGCGCAAAAAGGAGGTGTGCGGATGAGCAATGACGAAAGGCCCCCAAAATGCACTGAGTGGCTAAAAATTCCCCGCTTAATATATAAAAACAAAATTCTGCCGGTCTCCTTCATAAGACACCTGAAGCATTGCAATGATTGTTTCATCCCTGCCACTTATTTTTTGGCAGAGATAGAAGCGGTCTCGACAATCTCCCACGCCTTCCGAGATAACAACTGTCCGGAATCGGATAGCTTCCTTGTATTGCTAAGTTATGCCATAAGAGAATCCTTGATAAAAATAATGGGGAACACGAAAACGTTTCGCCTATATTTTACGCAACAAGAATGCGACGGGCTGATTGCCACCTGTAACCATATAAAGGGGCACCCACCGAGCTGTTGCGATCTGTGCAGATCATATTACGAACATCTGCTCGACCTGACGATAGAACTGCAAAAAAAATATGCCGAAAATATAAACCATGGCAAAAGAGTAATGGTGATCATCAGAGAACAATCCGTTACTGTGTGTGCCTCCGAAATACTGGAAAATCTTACGCTGAAGCCAGGCACTAAACCCAACTGAGAAAAGTTGGGATTTTTTTCTCCAAAACACTATCACTGCTTAATTAAGCGTAGGAGTTCTGCTTCTCCAATAATTTTGACACCCAATTTCTCGGCTTTCTCATATTTGGACCCCGGTTCTGAACCGGCAACAAGGTAGTCGGTATTTTTACTGACTGATTCCGAAGTCGTACCGCCAAGCTCGCGGATTTTTTCTTTAGCCGCCTCGCGAGATAATGATTCAAGCGTTCCCGTTAAAACGAATGTTTTGCCAGCCAACTTGTCGCTTGTCGCTTGCATCTTGTCTCTAAGAATAACCACCCCTGCTTCATCCAGTTTTTCCAAAAATTTTTCGTTGCGTTTCTCCCGGAACCAGCCAAAAATACTTTCTGCCACCTTCGGCCCGATGTCTTGAATTTCTTGAAGTTTTTCCAAGTTAAATCCTCTTATCGCCCGCAATAAATCTTTGGGGCTGGATACCTTGCCGGATATTTCCTGCGCCAAGAGATTCGCGGTTTCTTCGCCTATATGCAAAATTCCCAGAGAATAAATAAAGCGCGCCAGCGTTATCTTTTTACGTTCATTGATTTCATTCACAATATTCTCCGCTGATTTTTCTCCGAAACGCGGCAGAGCGGCGACATCCCCCTTCTGTAATGAAAAAATATCGGCTGCGTCAACTATCAATCCCTCTTCAAGAAACCTGTCAATAATTTTCGGGCCAAGGCCTTCAATGTTAAACGCCCCCCGGGAAACGAAATGATAAAGCGACTCCCTGTGGCGTGCGCCGCAAATTTTGGAAGAGCAGCGATAAGCCACGCCATCGCGCACAACTTTTGAACCATCCACCGGACAGCGCGAGGGCATTTTGAATTCTCTTTCTTTGCCGCCGCGCATTTCTTTAAGAACTTTGGTGATTTGCGGGATAACATCGCCGGCGCGGCTCACGATTACCGTATCTCCTATTTTCAACCCAAGCCTCTCTATTTCATCGGCATTATGAAGCGAGGCATGGGTTATCGTCACTCCCCCAACATTCACCGGACGCATAACGGCCACGGGCGTTAAGGCTCCAGTGCGTCCGACCTGCACCTTAATTTCCTCAACGATCGTCGTCGCTTCCCGGGGAGAAAATTTGTAGGCAATTGCGGCGCGGGGAGCTTTGCCGATAATCCCTCCGGTCTCGCGGACACGATTGTCGTTCACCGAGACCACTATGCCGTCTATTTCAAATTCAAGCCCATCTCTTTTAGCAAGAACGTCTTTATGAAATTTAAATACCTCTTGCAGAGATGCCGCCACGATACCTTTTGCGAGATTAGTTTTAATTCCATAGCTTTCCAGGGCCTCATATTCGTCTCTGTGAGTAGGATATTTTTTAAAATATCCTTCGGTGCTGCCCACTATCCCATAAGCATAAAATCCCAGCCTTCTTTTTGCCGTAACGGCGGGATCAAGCTGGCGTATTGAACCGGCGGCAACATTTCTGGGATTCGCAAATATTTTTTCTCCTTTTTTATTTTGTTCCCGATTTATCCGATCAAATTCCTTTTTAGTCAGCACGGTTTCGCCGCGAACAACAAGCTTCTTGGGAAAATCTCCGACGAGTTTCAGAGGTATCGCCTCAATAGTCCTTATGTTTTGAGTGACGTCTTCCCCCCAAAGCCCGTCGCCGCGGGTCTCCGCCTGTTTCAACAGACCATCCTCATAATCAAGCTGGATGGCGAGACCGTCCATTTTCAGATCGCAATACAAGCCTTTATCGTATTTTCTGCCAAGATAATTTTCCAAGCGCTCCAGCCAATCCTCCATATCTTTTTCTGAGAATGCATCGTTTAGCGATATCATCCTTGCCTCTTTCCCTTCGGAATCAAAATGCCTGACTTTTTTGAATTCTTTGAGCGGCTTGCCGCCCACGCGCTGGGTCGGAGAATCCGGGGTTACAAGCTCAGGAAATTTCAGCTCCAAATCGAAAAGTTCTTTTTTTAGGGCGTCTTCCGCGTCCGGAGAAATACCCTCTTTATCCAAAACAAGCCGTTCATAACGGTATTTATTAATAACTTTCTTTAGATGTTCTATCCGCTCCCTGGCGGATTTTTTATCAATCATGTTCGTTTACTGCGGGGGCGCAAAAACCTGGAAGTAGGTACGGAAAGACCTGCTCGCGAAGTTAGCCTCTCCAACCGCCTGGACGGAAGAAGCGTTAGAACAATTCAATTGTTGTTGCTCGGTGCCGTTAGAAGGGTCAAGACCGTAACAGGTCACGACAACACTCGCGCCGTCGGCATATGGTCCAAGATTATATCCGCCGCTTGAATCGCAATTACTGCTCGGACATCCGATCGGGGGGCTTGATGGATGGAAATACTGATACAATCCCCATTCCACGCCGCTGTCTGCTGCCATAATTGATTTAGTGGAATTGGTGAGGTCGGTTGTCTGGCGTATCTGATACGTCATTAAAAGTCCGGCTAAAGCGGATATTCCCAAAAGCGCTCCGCCCAAAGCCATAGAGGCGAGAATCATTATCTGGCCGCGGCGATTATCGGTTAGTGATTTATAGATCAGGAATTTTGAGGAAACAAAAGGCATATTTAAATTATACCCGTAAAAAATCCATCTCCAAAATCCTAAACATGCAGCCGATCGGTTCCCAGCTCTCTGTGATTCGATAATAAATATCAAAAAGTCGTAACCAACTATTTCTCTATATAACCCAAAGTGATTACCTTAACGGTAGTTTGGACCGGAACAGATGTCTGGCCAGCAAAGTTTTGGCAAGTCAAAGTGTAGACGGTCGTAGCACCCGGAGAAACCTGGATTTGTCCTGAAGGGTTCTGATTTTGAGCTGCTACGAAAGCGCCGCTGCCATCGGTCTTGGACCCCATGATAACACAGGATGCGGGTACGGCATTCGTACAGTTCCAGGAAAGCGTAGACGATGCCGGAGGCGGGATAAGAAGTTGGGGCGGATTTGCGCTGAATGTCGGGCACGCGGCAGGATCAAAGACTTGAAGTGTAAGCGTAAGTGCCTGGGAATTTACACTGTTCCCTGTTGAAGCGTCTATTCCCTGGACCGTTAGCGGTATAGAATACGTATTCGCCACACTGGGAGTAACATCTATTGAACCGGGTATCGCCGTTGAAGCCGCCGGAACTCTCCGGAAAGAAAAAAGGAATAGGGCGATGATGGCAACGATGACTATGGATACCGCTTCTTTGCCGCTTAAGATTTTTACAATTTTTTGTTTCATTTGTTTCGTGTTCGTGATTAATATTAAATATTTATTATCAGGGAAACTCAGTATTGATTTACTATAATGTCCCACCTCCGCCATTAATATCTGTTACTGTAATGGTGGCCTGCGCGTATTTACTGGGATCCGCATCACTTGTTACTGTCAAAGTACACGTCCCGATGCCATTCGGTGTATAGATCCAATAATTACCACTGCTGAAATTAAGCGAGCCGGCGCAGGTATCATCATAGGAGAAAGAAGTGTTAGTCGTCCCTCCGACCACAATGGTGAAAGTCTTAGTCCCACCAATCTTCACCCCTGCTGTAGTCGGAGAGATTGTAATGGTTACAGGATTTACGGTAACTGTTGCAGACGCGGTCTTTGTGCTATCAACGATGCTTTTCGCCGTGACGGTGCAGGTGGTTACGACCGTAACGGAAGACGGCGCCGTGTACGAACCGATATTGGAAACAGTACCGCAACCGGTAGCGGGACTCACCGACCAGGTAACACCGGAATTGTTGACAGTTCCGTTAATGGAAGCGTTGAATTGTTGGCTGTTGCCGACAGATAGAGTAGCACTCGTTGGAGATATGGTAACGACCATAGAATTTACGGTAACTGTTGCCGACGCCGACTTTGTGCTATCGGCATTACTTGTAGCTGTTACGGTGCAAGTCGCCGCGGAACTAGGAGCGGTGTAAAGACCACCGGAAGATACAGAACCGCAACCGGTAGCAGGACTCACGGACCAGGTAACACCGGAGTTATTTACAGTCCCATTAATGGAAGCGTTGAATTGTTTTTGATTACTACCATTAGACGGGAGAGTAGCGCTCGATGGAGAAATCGTAACTGCTATAGAGGCCTGAGTGGCTTGAAGAGTAATGTTCGCTATAGAGGATTTCGTGGGGTCGGCATTGCTTGTCGCCGTCACGGTGCAACCCGTTGCCACGGAACTGGGAGCGGTGTATGTCACGTAATCTGTTGAAGTTGCGGTAGTTAGCGGGGAAACCGAACCGCAACCGCTTACTGGGCTTAGGGACCAGGTAACGGAGGTGTCATCATCTCCCCCAACCGTAGCCGAGAATGACTGGTTACCATTTGTTGGCACTGTGGCGGATGTAGGTGCGATGGAAACAATTACTGGGTTTATTGTGAAAGTGGCGGAGGAGGATACCGTTGGGTCGGCATTACTTGTTGCAGTCACCGTGCAAGTAGTTGCAACTGCAACTGAAGACGGCGCAGTGTATATAACAGAATTAGGGTTGCCGGAAGTAGCGAGCGGGGAAACCGAACCGCAACCGCTCGCGGGACTGACGGACCAGGTAACGGCGGTATTTATAGTTCCATCAACCGCCGCAGAGAATGATTGAGTATCTTTGATTTGTAATGGTGCAAGGGTTAGCGCTGCGGTTGTCGGTGAAACTGAGATAATTATGTTATTCATAGTAACGGTTGCCGAGGCCGTTTTAGTCGGGTCTGCATTACTGGCGACAGTAACGGTGCAAGTTTCTTTAATACTAGGCGCAGTGTATAAGCCACCAGCAGTGATAGAACCGCAACCGCTTGCTGGGCTTACGGACCAGGTAACAGCGGTATTCGTGGTTCCACTGCCGATTACCGCTTGAAATTGATGGGTCTCGCCGAATCGTAGAACCACAGCTGTCGGCGAAGAGATTGAAATAGTCACGGGAAGTGTTGAGCCGGTAACTTGGCCGCTGGCGTCTACCGGGCAATTGATAGACGCGCTCGCATCGGAAGATATTGATCCTAATGTACAGATAGCTCCAAGCTCACCTCCACCAGTATTTTTCACATAGAAAGGTATGGATACTTTTTGACCAGTTGTAGATTTGAGAGTAATTGACGGCTGATAATTAACAGAATCAAATGATGCCCAAAGAACAGGGGCAGTAATCCAGTTAATAGTAAAAGTAATATTGCCTCCGCCGTTCAACGGACAGGTGGCCTGAGGCCCGCTACTGCCGCAGCTTGAAGTAATGCTCCCCAATACATAACCCGTCGGAGCCACTGGCGCACCTACCGTATAATTGGCGCCAGTAGGTAGGTTATCGTAAGTAGCAGAGGTACCCGAACAAGATGATATAGAACAAGGATCAATTGATGGATAATAAGGAAATTGCCAAGAAGCGGAAAGCGGAGTACCGGTAGTTGGATCGTTTGAACTCACTGCCTGAGAGTTAACGGTTATCGATCCACCGGGGCTGAAAAATTTATAAACAACAGAATTGGTCGTATAATTTCCACCGCTGCATCCTGAATAGCTTGTTGAAACGGAAACATTTCCCGGAGACGAAAGGCTGATTATTGCATGAGACGGCTCGCTACCTGCGGCCTGAGTATTGTATTCAAACACGCGGAATGTTCCATCGCTGTTCCAGGGGACAGGTGCTCCGGAAACATTAGTATGTATATAACAACCTCCGCCGGACTGATCGCCTCCGCCAACTCCAATAATATGAGGTGTATTTTCCACGAGCCAATGCCCGGCAGGAAGACTTACTGTTGGAGCGGCATACACCGATGTCCTGACGGCCGCAAAATCCGTGCCTCCATTAATCAAAAAAAACTTATAAACGATGGAATTGCTGGTATAGTTACCGCCGCTGCAGCCCGGATAGCTTGTTGAAACAGATACGTTACCGGGGGATGAAAGATTAAACATCGCCTGGGAAGGCTCCAGTATCGCTGCTCCTGCGGAGTATTCAAAAACGCGGAAAGTTCCGTCATCATTGGAGGAAACTAGTGGCCCGGAGACAGTTGTGTGTATTGAACAACCTCCGCCGGACTGATCGCCTCCGCCGCTTCCTACGATATGAGGCGTATTTTCCACAAGCCAATTCCCTGCGGGCAGACTTACAGTCATAACAGAATTACTCGTGGTCCTCGCAACAGCAAATTCTGCACTACCAGTGATCAGGAAGAACTTATAGACAACCGAGTTCGTGGTATAATTTCCTCCATCGCAGCCGGTATAACTTGTTGAAATATAAATCTTCCCGGGAGCAGAAAGGCTTATTCTGGTGTGAGCAGGTTCAATACCTGCGGCCTGAGTATTGTATTCAAACACGCGGAAAGTGCCGTTATCATTCCAGGAAACTAGTGCTCCCGAAACACTCGTATATATGGAACATCCTCCGCCGAACCGATTGCCTCCTCCGGCTCCAACAATATGAGGAGTATTTTCCACAAGCCAGTCTCCGGCAGGCAAGCTTACCGTTTGCAAACCGACTGTCGGAGAGGTCACCACAAGAAAAGCCGACGAACCTGAAGATGCATACGCCTTGTTAACTGACGCCGGAGATAGAAATGATAAACATATCGAAAGAGATAAAACAAAAATAGCTGGACCAAGATAGAATTTTTTCATATAAAATTTACTCGCTGTTTTTTGTTTCAATTTATTTCCCCGGCGTATAGCTTATAGTAACTTCTCGCACCTTACCGTTATCGACGATAGCCATACTCATAGATGTGCCGCCCTTCTCCGCGCCTAAGCCTCGAGAATTAGTATACTTTGTTATCTCGCGAGTGATAGTCCAGCCGTTTTGCGAAAAATATTTCTTATATTGAGAAAACAAATCCAACATAGATTCCGCCGATATAAAATCGGTTGTGTCTTGCGTTGAACCGTCATACGGATAATTTATCTGGTAGCTCTGGCTTGTTGTTGCGTTCGCGGAACCCAAAATCAACTCACTCGGGAAACCGGGAGTTAGCTTACCCTGGGAAGCGTACGCGGCAATTGGTTTTACGTTCTCAGCTACCGAAGGCGATGGCGAGGACGTATTTTGTACCGCCTTTTTTTGCGCCGGTTTGCGGAACACCACTAAAGCCGTAGCGGCAACGACCACTATTATTATCGCTGTTACAGGTATTAGACTGTGTTTTGTATTTATCTCCATCGTTGGCCTATGATGATGTCTTTTTCTAGCTATCTTTCTGTGTCGCCGCATGATTCCTGCTAATAATTTTATTATACCACATGGAATATGAACATATCGTTGAAAATTGCCTATCGTATGCATAAAACAAAACCCCCTCCGGCCGAAGTCGGAGGGGTTGAGAGATAAGGTAATTTACGGTAACAGCCACCTGCCTATCACGGCCGTTCCGCAATTTGCAGAACCGCAGGCGTTATTGCCGTCTGTGCCGGTTCCAACAAGAGCAATGCCTCCTGCGTCAGATTTGCTGCCGCTATTCCAGGAAGAAACAATGCCTAGGGGCAGCGAATCGAATCGCTGTTTCCATAGCACGGCTCCTCCAGAAGCTCCATTACCGTCCGAAGCCCAGGAAATCGCGCCACCGTTGCTGACCTGGTTATTTATAAGCCCGGAGAGAGAACCAACAACAACTATATCGGTTCCATTGTTAATGAAAGAGCCGTTGTTCAAGTTAGTGAAGGAAGTAGCGGCATTATCTCCATCCCAAGTGCGGGACGTTGTAACATTTTGTATATCAGAGGCTAAACCCATGATTCCGAAATAGGTTTTGCTGCCGCTGAAAAATGTTTCTGAGACAATGACATTACCGTTCACCAACTCTTCAACCGGTCTTGCGTTAAACCAACCTGAAAAAACTGTGGCGCCATTAATTGACAACTGCCCATTAGGTGTCCATTTCTCCATATAGAAACCGGATACGTACCAGCTTCCGTCGCCGCCAAGGGTAAACCAGTTGCCTGTCACCCACATATGGTCGGCCAGGACTAGGAGCCCGGTGATTTCCGTTCTGTCGGCAAATCTCTCCGCAGGGATATTACCTACGGCAAACATGTTCAGAACGTTTCCCGCTAAATCCGCGGTAACAACCCAGTCGCCCGAGCAAGCATTAAACGCCAGCCCGCACAACTGATAGTCTGACCTAACGGCAAGATAAAGTTTGCCGCCCATAACTGAAATGGCTACGGCCTCTGTTCGCAAGCCGCTCCCATCCCCGACAACGTTGCCGTTCCGGTCAAACTGAAAAGTTTTTTCCAGAACGACATGCGTTGGATCCGACGGCAACAATCCCAAAATCATCGCCGAACGTCCGGAGGGGTCAGAACTAGTGCCAGCGTAACCAACGGCAAAAACATTGCCGCTGACTGTGTCGTAGAACGAGGCGCTTAAACTTGACGGCCAGGTATTAACCCATTCGCCAAGTTTATTTCCGTCCGCGCCGTAAGTAATGAATGCTGCCTGCGGGTCCGCGGCTCCTTGTAGCACAGCATCAGCTCCGGCAACAAGAATTCCTGTTGCAGTAGTTGACGCTGTTTCCCCCGAAGCCGTTCCATTTTGCGGCGCCCAGAACTTGAGTGCTGTAAAACTTCCCGGACCGGCAACGATAGTCACCGTAGCAATCGCGCAGTTTGTCGCATCCGTGCGAGAACAATTTTTTACCTTAACCGTTGCCGGATTCGGCGGTAGTTGCGGTGGTGTATAGAGGCCAGAGATATCTATGGTCCCCACGGTAGAGTTACCGCTCTGAACATCATTAACATACCAGTTCGCGTCCACGTTGGACGTAAACTGTTGAGTTTTCCCGATCGGCACAGTTGCCGAAGTCGGTGAGACGGTAGCTTTCACTGGTGGTGGAGGCGGAGGTGGAGTTGCGCTTCCATTATTACCCTTACCACAAGCCCCTAAAAAACTAATCCAAAAGATCAGAGTAACCAAATATACTTTTCGCATTGTCTGTCCCCCTTAGACCCTAAAATATTCAAGAGTCAATTATTGCCTTTTTATACAATACCAAAAAATTTCCGATTTGTCAAATGACCTCGGGTTTATAGTAATAAAACCGTAGCTCACACCTCCATAATTCTATCCGTCAGGCTGCCTAGAACTAATTGTCGTCTGCAGGTGAATAATGCTTTGTTGCAGGGCCGGGTCGGTTGTGTTCGGATGAATACCCAAAAAAATAGTTATACGCGGCTGGTATTTATCAAAAGACTGATTGCCCATTAACTGAAAATAAAGATAATCAACAATTACATTAGAGCTCGTAAGGGCGTCTGATGAAACGCTACACGAAGGCAGCACCCCGGAAACAACATTACTGTTCTTCCTAAGAACTCCGTCCGGCGTTCGGCAATAAGCAACCTCTCGGCCAATGGCATCCACAAAAGCAAGGGTATTATAACTTCCCCAGGCGGCACTTTGAGGATTGCAATCTTCGTATGTCGCCAGGGCATTTGGGTCTTCTGTTCCGTGGCAAAACCACCTGCCGGTCCTGATGTCTCGAGCTATCGTCTCTATAGCCAAGCTGGCATTGCTGTTCGCGGCCAGAAGCTGCTGGACTTCACGCTGGATGCGAATCGCCCGAGCAAAACCCCCAGCGGCGATACCAACCAATATCACAAAGACAGATACCGCTACGATAAGTTCGATTAAGGTAAAACCGCATTTACGGCTTGAAATTTTAAATTGTCTGACCGTCAGCAAGACAGGAAAGTTTGAATTTTTTTTCATATTATTGTCGCCAGTTCCAAAAAACATCATCTATTTCTACGCTCTCCGTTCTGCCACCCTGGGCAAGCCAGGTAACTTTTGATGCCACGGTTGTGGAAGCAGACCCCGAAGTGCCTATCGTGATAACTCTCTTAAAAAAAGTCGGTACGCCGGTCGCCCCCGGGCTTTTCGGATCATTATAAGTGTTATTGGATGAATCAAAAAGCAAATAACTGCTGGCCGACCCCACAGGACGCAGTGCCGCCCCCGGGCATGGAACCGTGGCAGTGTCATAATAAGAAACTTCAAAGTCTCCACCAGCCGGAAAACCGCAATTCCAGGAATACCCTTGGATATGATTTGCATCAATTAAATTTTTCACAACCTCTATCCCCTCCATGGCAAGATAATTAGCAGTATAGGTATTAGCTATTCTTCGATTGAGCCCCAAAGAAGAAGAAAGCAATGCGACTATGCCCAAAAAACCTACCATAAGAATGCTAAGGGCCACCATCGCCTCCACAAGAAAAAAACCGCGCCGGGCATTAAAGCAGAACCGCAAAAACTCTGGAATTTTTTTTAACATCTTAATTAAAAATTAATTTGGCCCAACGGGGCAGAAACATTGATTGTTTGTTTGGAAGAACCATCGGCGGTTTGCAGGTAAATAGTCCCTACGCCGCTTTTATAGACCGTAAAAAGCGAGTTCGAATTATTATTCACGGCTATAAAAGTGTCCGGAACGGGCGCCAGAAAGAATACCATATCTAAAACGCTAAATGGTGCCGGCGGTTTCGGGCTGGAAGATTCGTAAAGAAATTTTAATTGGCTGGGAAGGGCGGTAGTGGAAACATCTGTATAGCGGGGAAGCGTTTTGCCTCCGATAGAATATTGATCTCCGGTTCCCATTATATAACCATCTTTTATCTGGTTGCAGCCATAGGCATAACTAAAAATATGGGCAACGCCTGAAACATAATCCATGCGCACGCCGTAACCACAAGGCACGTTCAGGTCGTTTCTTCTTGTTGTAATCGCGAGAGATTTAGCCTTAAAAATAAAGCCGACAAGCCCAGCCTCTTCATTAGACAATATTAACTGATTGCGGCTTGAACTGCTGTAAGAAATAACCATAGAGGACATCATGGCTATTATACCTACGACTACAAGAAGTTCGATTAGCGTAAAACCGGAGCCTCTGCTGTTTATGATTTTAGATTCGTGGCTTGGAGTTGCATTCATCGGCAACTTTATTTTACCACAAAAAACGATTGGCCCTCGGGGACTTCTTCACCGCAAAAGCCAGTTGAAATAATTATCCAAAACCGTCCGACCAAAAAAGAAAATCAATACCGAGGAGGCAACGAGAAACGGCCCAAAGGGTACTGCGCTTTTAAGTTTTTTTCCATAAGCCAAAATGAGATAACCGCCGCAAATCGCTCCGATAATGAATCCTGCAGCCATAATAAAGAGAATGTCCGGCCAGCCGAATAAAAAACCTAGCGGGATTATCAGTTTAAGATCTCCTAAACCCATTCCCCTGCCCTTAGTGGCCAAAATCAAAAAGCCGAAAAACGCTCCGCCGATTATTGCGGCAAAGATATGATTCAGCCAAACATTACCTTGAAATCCGAAAAGTGTGCCATAAGAACCGGAGAACGACGCACCTCCACCAAACACTAAAATAAGGATGGCAAGTGCAAGCAATATAATATTCGCTTCATCGGGAATAATAGATAAACGCAGGTCTATTAAAAAAACAACAAGGAGCGTAAGAAAGACCAACGTCCACAGGACGGAGAGCGTATAGTAAGTGATGGGTAGCGAGTAGTAGGAAGATAGATATTGGGGAACAAAAACAAAAAATATCCCGCTTACGATCTCAACTGCAGGATACTGGAAGCTCAAGCGCTCGCCGCAGCGACGGCAACGCCCGCCTTGAATCATAAAACTTAAAAGCGGTACAAGCTCAAACCAGCGCAAAGTTTTTTTGCAATTCGGGCAATGGGATCTGCCGCCGATAATCTTTCCAGAAAATAAAAACTTGTCCGGCTGATAGCGAACAGAAACAACGTTTAAAAAACTGCCGATAGCCGCTCCGAAAATAAAAAGTAAGGCGATATTCATTATTTTATTTTATCACAAAAACAGGCGGGGTATCGCTTTCGGCATATACAGAATTACTGTCTGGGCTACTTAGAAAATTATAATCGGACACAGTAAACCGGACTACTGCAGTCAACTCCGTAGATAATACTGTGCGGACTGCTCTGAAGAGCCTGGTTGTTTGGGTCTTCAAGAACCGCTCCTAAAACATAACTGCTTCCACCGTCCGTCCCATAAAAATAATCGTTGCCTATTGTTGGATCATTAGGTACGCTATCAATACGAATATTGCTGTTTATGAGAACCGATTGAAGATCAGACCACTGGAGATTGACTATCCCTTTCGCCGCCGCAGGGCATGCTTGTCCATCCGTAGAAGGAGCAGGAGTAGCCGAAGTTGGATAATGTGTACATCTATTAAAGAAAATTTCCAGGGCGTTTTGCACTTCGCGCAAGTCGGCTATGCGGCGCGCGTCGCGGCTGGCAGTCCTTGCGGGACCAAGACCCACAAGAATTACCGACGCCAAAATGGAAATAATGGCCACAACGATGAGCATTTCAATGAGCGTAAAACCACGCCCTCTTTGGAATAAATTGCTATTGTTATTTATCATGTTATTGTCGTTTAGTTCTCTCCGACCTTTTCCCGAATTGCTTACAAAATAAAATTTGATGTTATGAATATTATAACATACCAAGCTAGCCGATAGCCGCAGGTAACCCCCAAAATATACAGCCGGCGAAATAATTCGCCGGCTGTATAGACAAACGATAATCTGTTAAAACTTTTCTTATTGCGAACCAACGCAGTAATAAGGTGGATTTTCAGGAGCTTGCCCGGAAGAAGTCGGAGTCGGGGAAGTGCCGCAATCCATAGAGCCAATAGTAGGAGCAGCAGTAGTACCTGCGTCAACAGGCAATTTCACTGAAGCCGAGGGGTTGTCTATGTCACTGGACAATGCTTGGTTATTCTTATCCTCAAGCAAGGTCCTCAAAACATATCCAGTTCCACCACCAGTAGAGGCATAGGAATAAAAATTGGTCGCGTTATTTATAGGATCAAGCGGTAAGGTAACGGAGCTGACTACATTATTTAGGGCAGTCTGTAGTTTAGTCCAAGAGGTGGAATCGTTCGGAGTAATCAGTCCCTGCTTAGTACAGTTTGAGTTGGTAGAAGGACCACCGGGGTAAGAGTTGCAATCATTATAGTACTGCTCTATAAGACCCTGTACTTGACGCATATCGGCTATACGGCGGGCATCACGGCTCGATATCCTAGCAGGCCCAAGACCGAGCAAAACGATGGAAGCCAGAATAGCTATAATGGCCACAACGATGAGCATTTCAATGAGCGTAAAGCCGGAACCCATTTTCCCGCCCCACTTATTCCGCTCAATATCCTGCCTGGTGATATTATTTTTTGATGAAAACATTTTATTTTAAGATTTATTTACATGATTTCGACCTTTCTTTCGGCCCCTTAAAGGAGCACGACTTTAAATAATTATAGCATATTGAAATATGGCAATAAGCAATGGTTGTAAAATATGGCTAATATATTAGCTGCCGAAACTGGACGTTAGCTTATAAAGCGGGATGATAATGGCCGCAAATAAGAGGCCCACCATTACACCGATAACAACCATTAAGAGCGGCTGGATAAGGTCAACGAGGTTGTTGGTAACCGTATCCGCCTCACGGCTGTAGAAATTACCCAGTCGGATAAAAATCTGTTCGATTTTTCCGGTTGTTTCCCCGACCGCTACCATCTGGGCCACGAGCGGAGGGAAATATTCCGGATATTCTTCTATACTTTGTGAAAGCAACCTCCCCTGTCGCACTTTCTCCGCAATTTCGTGCAAGATATCGCGATAAAGTACGTTACCAACCATATGGCCCATAACTTCCAAGGCCTGAGCTACGGGAATGCCGCCGTGGACCAAAAGTACTGCGGCATTTGAAAACCTGGATATTGTGAGCGGTAAAAAAACTTTATTCAAAAGAGGCAGCTTAATTTTTGCGTCATCTACCATGGCACGGCCTTCCGGCGTACGCGCATAATCCAACGCCAAAATAACCAAGCCCACGAGAACCACGAGGACGAGCAGCCACCACTTCCCTAAAAACGTACCACTGGAGAGTAATACTTGGGTATAAATAGGCAGTTGCACGTTCGATTGCTGGAAAATTGGCAAGAGCTGCGGGAAAACGAATGTGACCATAATAAAACCCACGACAATAAACAAACCGACGATTATTCCCGGATAGATAAGCGCGGAAGAAGCCTTGCTTGCCAAGATACCTTCTTTTTCGGTGTAGTCAGCTAAAAATCCCGCGACTTCATTCAGGTTTCCAGTAATTTCGGCAGCACGCACCATTTCAACGTAGAAACTGGGAAAAACATCTCCCTGCCTATCCATCGCCTGAGAAAAAGAAAGTCCGGCATCAATATCTTCCGCAACCTGGAAAATTGCCTCCCGGAGCACTGGCTGTCTTGTCTGGGCGTAAAGAGTTCTGAGTGCGGCGTTCAGAGGCAAACGTGCTTCCAACAGGGTGGCAAGCTGACGCGCAAAAATAACCATATCCTTGCGCTTAACTCTGCCGAAGTAACTAGCAATGTTTTCAAACCAGCTCTTACCCTCGGCCGACTCTATGCTTAATATAAAAAGGTTGTGCCCGGCTAAAATATTGGCAGCGGAATCCCTATCTCCTGCCTCCACAAAACCGATCTGCATTTCTCCTTCCTGGGTTTTGGCTTTGTACTTGAATTTCATAGCTTGCGGAGCATGCAACAAGAAACATATAACCTTGAGCCCAGAATTCGGTGATACTCAACGTTACGTATCCCCTGTTCCATGTTTTACGTCCTTTCGAGAAGTATCCGGAGTTCTGCCGGATTCAAAGAGTAGAGCTCGGCGTTCTCCAGCGTAACTTCTTTGTTTTTTATCAAACCTACAAGTGAACGATTGAGCGTAACCATTCCTTCCTGTAAGCTCGTCTCAATAACGAGGTCTATCTGATAAATTTTCCGTTCACGGATGAGATTCCTTATAGCAGGATTCACAAGCATGATTTCCATAGCCGGAATTCTTCCTCCCGATATGCGCGGCAAGAGACGCTCGGAAACGATGGCCACAAGAGTGGCGGCAAGTTGAGATGTGACCTGCCCCTGCTGTTCTGCCGGGAAAGAATCTATGATTCGGTCTATTGTTTGGGAAGCAGAGTTTGTGTGAAGAGTGGAGAATACCAAGTGGCCGGTTTCCGCAGCCGTCATGGAAGTGGCAATAGAAGTAGCGTCGCGCATTTCGCCGATCATAATAACATCCGGATCTTGACGCAAAATCGTCCGCAAACCGGCGTGGAATGTCGGCGTGTCGGTTCCCACTTCTCTTTGTGACACAATGCATCTGTCCTGAGTAAAAAGATATTCTATCGGGTCCTCAATCGTAATAATGTGATCGGAGCGCGTATGATTGACCTCATCTAGAACCGCGGCAAGAGTTGAGGATTTTCCGTGCCCCGCCGGACCCACTGCCAAAACGAAACCCTGGGAAAGCCTGGTGAAATCATGGAGTATCGGCGGCAGGTTGAGTTCTTCAATATTCTTTATACGCGCCGCGATAAGCCGGAGGGAAGCCGCGACATATCCGCGCTGGAAATAAACGTTGGTCCTGAACCTGGCCTTCTCTTCAAAACTATAAGCGAAGTCCAATTGCTTATCTTTTAAGAATCGCTCTTTTTGTTCCGAGTTCAAAAGATTGAAAACCAATCCTTCGGCAACCTCCGGAGTAATCACGGGCTCTTTTTGCAGGGGAACGAGAACTCCGTCCACCCTCAAGGTTGGCCGCCTGCCTACGGCAATGTGCAAATCCGAAGCATTAAGCTTCGCTGTAGTTATTAATAAATCTTTTAATTTATCTTTATAGTCATCCATTTATTTATATTATTACATATCTTCTGTTTCTCGGATAACCTCCTCTATAGTCACCAAACCATCAAGCGCCTTCAAGACACCGTCAGTCCTCATCGTCATCATCCCCTGGTCTTTGGCAACTTTGAATATTCTCTGCTGAGTGGGACCACTGCTTATCACCTCCTCCAGCTCCGGAGACATTTTTAATACCTCAAACAGGGCGCCGCGGCCGACGGTTCCTCGCCCCCTGCATTTAGGACAGCCTTTGCCGTGATATATCTTGTGGGGTTCTTTGTATTTAGATTGCAATTCTGGTGGTAAGTCGCTAAGAGCTTTATTAATGGCTTTTTCAATGGCCGGTGACGCAGCTTCGGCCTCTTTGCAGTCCTGGCAAAGCAAACCAACAAGTCTCTGCCCTATCATAAGATTAAGAGACACTGGCAAAAGAAATGGCTCTATCTTCATATCAAGCAAACGCGGAATAACACCAAGGGCGTTATTGGTGTGCAAGGTTGAAAGAACTATATGTCCGGTAAGAGCGGCCTGTACGCCAAGTCCGGCAGTTTCGTTATCACGGATCTCGCCGACCATAATAATGTCGGGGTCCTGGCGAAGAATCTGCCTCAAGCCCGAAGAAAAATCATAACCTATCTCCGGACGAACCTGCGACTGGTTTACTCCGGAAACAAAATACTCAACCGGATCTTCCAAGCTTACGATGTTAACGTTCTCTTTATTTAATATCTGCAACAGCGCGTAGATAGTGGTTGTTTTACCAGAACCCGTAGGCCCGGTGACAAGAATCATGCCGAACGGCTTATTAATCCCCTCCTTAACGATATCCAGGTTTGTATGTATCAATCCGAGATCGCTAAAGTCCTTTAAGCCAACAGTGGAATCCAGTACTCTGATAGCCACTTTTTCCCCAAGCGGCGTAGGGAAAGTTGAAACGCGGAAATCTATTTCCCTGTCAAAAACCCTGGAGCGGAATCTGCCGTCCTGCGGGATGCGATTTTCATCTATTTTCAAACTGGAAATAACCTTTATCCTTGAAATTACCGGCTGAGACAACTCTAATGGCAACGAGGCAACTTCGCGCAAATCGCCGTCAACCCTGAATCTGATCCTCAAGTAACTCTCCTGCGGTTCAATATGAATATCCGAGGCCTTGGAAGAAATAGCTTCCTTAAAAGTATCGCCGACAATTCTAATTATCGGAGCCTCATCCCTGGAACCGCCCTCATCCAAACTTACGATTTTTCTCCCGCCCTCTCCATGTTTAAGCCCTAGCGACTGGACAGCTCTTTCCACTTCTGAACGATAGGGGGAATATTTTCTGAGAACCGACTCCCAATCCCCATAAGAGATAACATAAACCCCGAGGTTGAGATGACTTTGCCGCGCCACAAATTTTAGAGCATCCTGAGCCTTAGTGTCGTCCGGGTTCAACATGCCGACAACAAGCAAATTGTCTCTTCTGCTGATAGGTATAGAGCCGTAAGTTCTCGCCGTTTCTTCCGGAATCATATCCAAAATATCGCTGCTTATTGCCGCAGCATCAATTTTTTTGTAAGGAACATTCAATGTCACGCTCTTTAATCTTGCCAATTTCTCTTCATCAATCAGCCGGCGCCCGAAAATAATCGCCTCGGCCGAACGACCGGACAGTAAAGACTCGCGCCGCAGTTTAGTTACTGCCGGCTCATCTAACAGTTTGGCTCGTTGGATTTGTTTTAATAATTCGTCGTCTGACATTGCTTTTTAGTTAATTGACCTACGTTGCTTATAAAATTTGGGGTTGGCTATCGGATGCGACTTACTGCACTGGTACAAAGGGATTATCGCGACCTGCATTACCGGGAACCGGGGGAGCGACATATTGCTTTAAGGACTGAAAACTCTGGCTGTTTATTACGTCTTCGGGATTCAACTTTATTTTGGAGAGCGGATCAACGTTTTGGAAGTTAGCGGGAGCGGCTACTTCCACCAATTGAGGCTGATTGAAAAAGATGTAATAAACAGCCGCAACAATAATTCCAAGAACTGCAAGCCAGGTTATAATGCTCACTATATTTGTTTTGTTTTTTTCTTCTTCTAAAACTATAGCCATGTTAATTTATTTTGTTGTATATTTTATCACTCCGTATCACTTGGTAATCTGATAATAGGTAACCAGGGATAAATTGTAATGATAGATAGGAATGGCCACTCCTTTGTCTGGAGGCGTCGGCTGGATACCCAAAGACTTCACGTCAAAAATTCTTATATTGGTTTCCAACATAGAAACAAATTTTTGGAAGTCGCTATACGAACCGCTGCCGGAGAGGTTTATATTAACCGATCCTACCGGTTTCTGCAGGGAGGACTGTGCTGATTTTTGGGCTGCCGGACCATACGCCGCGCCACCCGTGGAGCCAGAAGAAGAAAGACCTATAGAAGGTATTTCTATAGAACTGGCCTGAGTCAAACCATAAATTTGCACCAAGGCACCAGCCAAATCTTCTCCGTCGGGCAAGGCAGCAGAAACGACTTGCTGAACCTGACCCTGCCCTTGATAAGCGCTTATCAAGGCTTGCACCTGCTGTATCGCATTTTTCTCAGAATTCAGGAATGCCTGCTTGCTTAGTTCGTCTGCTTTTATACTTTGGGCGTCTTGATATGCCGGCTGTATCAACTGAGAATAAATAACTATAGAAGCCACGAGAAAGAATAATCCCAGTATCAAACTTAGAAATCTTTTTGTTGGTTGTTTCATTTTCCAATATTGATAGAGAACTTATAAGTTTATTTACCGGAAGAATTTACCGTGGAAGCGGAAAAGTACCCTCCGATAAATTTCAGGTCAACACTGAATTGCCAATTGTTGCCGCTACCGGAGACGCCATTGGTTTCCATACTTGTAAGTTCCGGCAAGGATTGGAAGATCGCCAATTGTTGTCCAACGTCCGCTACGGACTTGGCTGTTCCCGATAAAGATACTTGACCCCCTTGTGAGTCTAGGCTGAAACTTGTCCAGTAAACATTGGTCTGGGTATTTTTACTAAGCCAGGAAAAGATCCTGGAAGAGATAGTATGGTTGTCCAATAATTTTTTAAGGTTGGCTAACTGGGAATAGAATTGTATTATTTTCGCCTGCTGATCAAGTGGTATTTGCTGGCCAAAAGCTTGGATCTGGTCCTGTAATTGCTGAACCTGCGTATTCAAATAAGATTTATAGCCAAAAGCGAGTCCGAAATATATAAGCAGGCTAAAAATAAAAACCGTGCTGGAAAACATTAAAAGCTGGCGAGACCAACCCGGGGTTTTGGGAGGCTCTCTGCCTATTTGCTCTAAAGCTTTTTGGGGTAGTGGCATGATTATGGTAAATTTCAATTTACATTTTTACAGTTCCCAGATGTCTCAAAAGGCAAATCGGGAATCGTTTAAAAATTGTAAATTAATGATCGGGGGATTTATGTGAACTCCCTAAGCGCTAATCCCAGTGCCACGCTCATTACTGGGCTTAACTCCGGAATTAATGGTTCAACGGCCAACGGATATTCAAATTTGGCAAAAGGGGCGGTTATGGCTATCGGTAATTTAAGCTCCTTTTCAAAATATTTTTCTATCCCCGGCAGGTTTGCTCCCCCGCCGGAAAGGATTATCCGCTCAGGATTTGCAGCTTTGGGAAATTGGCCTCCGTATTTATAGAGTGCCTTTCTCACCTCATTAATTATAGCATCCAAAAAAGGCAACATTATTGTGGATAACTCGTAGTTTGGACCAGTTCCTATGACACCGCGTTCCTTCTTTAGCTCCTCGGCGCGCAAAGGGTTAATCCCCAAACTCACGGCTATAGCCTGCGTGAGAGACGACCCGCCGAAATCATTCTGGGTAAAGAATTTAAGCTGGCCTTTTTCTAGAAATGTAATGCTTGTTGAGCGGCTGCCGATGTCTACTACCGCAGTAGGGGTCGGATCAACTCCCCCAAAAATCCTTGCCAGGCCCAGATTTTCAATTTCCAGGGCTTTAAGATGAAGTCCGGCAGCCTTAAAAATTTTCTGATACTTCTTTATCTGTTCCTGCGGAACGGATATCAAAAGTATTTGGTTGTGATCAAAACCTTTATCGTCCCGATAATCCCCTACCTTCAGCCAATCCAGAGCGACTTCTGATATAGGCTGAGGTATATATTGCTTCGCTTCAAACACCAATGATTTTTCCAATTCACTTGGCTTCATAGCCGGAAAATCCAATACGGTCATAAAGGCTAAAAATGGCGGCAGAGACGCAAGGGCTTCCGTAGTATCCGTCTTCATTTCCGCAACAACCATCTTTAAAAGATCAACAACTTCGTTATCAAAAAGTTTTAGCGAACTTGTTTGTAGCGCCTGGTTAGCTCTCGCGAGATAACCGCTCGACTCCAAAATACCGTAATTAGTTATTTCCGGAGACTGCTTGCCCTGTTTTATGTCTGCTACCTTTATGGATGTAGTACCGATATCTACTGCCAAATAAGACGGGAAAACCTTCTGTTTAAAAAATTTAAAAAGGCCGAAGGGGTTGTTCATTTCCCATTAATTATACCACTATAATTTGCCATTTGCCCCCGCTGCGCTTACATTATTGATAATGATCTTGGACGGACTTTTAGATATAATTTTCCCTTCGTATTGCGTGGGCTGCAATATTTATATTACCGGAGGAAAAACCATCTGTGAAAAATGTTTCGCGGGAATAAAAATAAACTCTGGGTTTTTTTGCGGCCGATGTTCTGCGCGCCTGCCCGTTGCGAAAAAAATCTGCCATCCAGACTTTCCCTATATTCTCGGTTCGGCCTCAAGTTATGATGACGAAAAAATAAAAAATCTTGTCCGTCTTTTGAAATTCAAATATATAAAAAAATCCGCCGAACCGCTTGCCGACCTGATTGTCCGTTATATTAGTGCAACAAACCTGGAAATAAAAAACTTTACGGTGGTGCCGATTCCTCTTTCCAGGAAACGCCTGCGTGAGCGCGGATTCAACCAGGCGGAGTTAATAGCTGCGAAGATTGCCGAATATTTCGGACTTCCATTGCGAACAGACATACTGCTCCGCCAGAAACACACGAAGCCGCAAAGTGAAACAAAAACATTGTATGAAAGAAAAAATAATGTTATCGGTTGCTTTGTTATAAACAACTCCGAAAAACTCCTAAATGGAAACATATTACTGATAGACGACGTGACAACCTCTGGAGCGACACTACTCGCGGCAGCGGAAGCTCTGAAGCTCTGCGGCGCAAGAAAAATAATCGCGTTAACAGCGGCAAGGGCTTAACCACCGGAGTAAACTTGGGGAAACTTTAAGAAATGGGGTGTTCGTGTTAAATTATTAGCAATGGCACAATTTGAAATAAAATGGACTGCTCCGGAATTCCCCTTCAGGGAAAAGGGGGTCTCTTGGTACTGGATTTCTATCATCGTGGCGGTAATCATTCTCGGGATTTCTATTTGGCAGAAAAATTTCCTCTTCGGATTTTTTATTGTCATCGCCGAAATTCTTGTCCTGACCTGGGCTAATCGCGAACCGCAGCTCGTGGAATTCGTCATAAACGAGAAGGGTCTTTCCATCGGAGAAAATAAGTTTACCGCCTACACGACGATGGAGAGCTTCAGTGTAGAAGCAAATGCAGACAAAGAATGGCCCGATATATTCTTTCAATTTCATAGACGCCTTAGGCCGATTTTGAAAATAAGAGTTCCGCACGACCGTCTCACGGAAATCCAAAAATCTTTAAAAGCCGTTTTACCGCAAACGGAGCACGAGACCTCTTTTCTTGACACATTAGAGGAACTTATAGGATTCTAATAAAGAACTGCCCTCGTCGTTCAACGGATAGGACGCAAGATTGCGGATCTTGTAATCGAGGTTCGATTCCTCGCGGGGGCACAAGCTAGTGAGACCCCTCTCGATACCGAGAGGGGTCGGTGCGTTGCCCAGCCTAAAATTGACAGAGGAAAAGGAAAGTAGAATATTTAATGCATGCCAATTGGAAGCTCCTCAATTTCTTTATGGGGGATAGCCTCGTCAATATTTGATCTTTACTGGACCGGCGAACTTATCTGGGCCGTAGTTATAATTGGGATAGCGACAATTCTTGCCTTCCGAGCGATTTACAGAAAAGAACGGAGATTTATAAAAAACATTTCAAAAAGGTTTACTATTTTCTCGCTAACTAGCGTCAGCCTAGATGCCGAACTCGACCTTGTTAAACGGAGCGGATTATTCAATGCGCCGGGTAAGATAGAAACGGATCAGCGAATTTTCGATGGCCTTGATAGAAATCAAGGCCTGCTCGTTCTTGCAATCGATGAAAAAACCAATGAACAGACGTTCGAGCAAATTTACAGGAAAATAGAGGCATTGCGGAAGCCGGTGATCATCTACACCGCGGGCAACAGACAAATCCCTTGGCTGACTAGCGATTTACACGCCTATTCTTTTTATACGATCGCAACGAGCCCCCTGAGATTGATGAGTGACATTTTTACAATCCTTTCCACATTCCCCAATGATTGAGGAACTCCTCTCGCAATATATAAAGAAAACACTCTCGCCAGAAAGGAAAGAAAGGGAGAATGTTTCTGCTCGATATGAACAACTGCAAAAAATTTTCGGCGACTCAGCCGAAATTTTTCAAATTGGTTCATACGTAAGATTTACGGCTATAAAACCAATTCACGATCTGGATGTAGTTTGGGTTTTGCCAGACGAAGTTCGCATCAAGAAAGCTATTAACCCAGAGAATTTCACTGCTAGTGGTGTTTTAGAAGAGTTGGCTCAGCAACTTGAAAATGAATACAAGAAAATTGGGGAGCGGCCATCAATTGAAGCTCAAACCCATTCCGTGGTGATTCGCTTTGGGAAAAATCTTGATTTTTCAATTGATGTGGTGCCTGCATTTAAAACGAAAGAAAAAAACGAATTTGGTTCTTTCATATATCTAGTTCCAGAAGGCGATCCCGTGCGCTGGATAAAATCAGATCCGCTCGGATATATTGAGGTTGCCAAGAAGTTAAACGAGAAAAACAATTCCTTCAGGAAGATAACGAAATTTGTAAAAGGCTGGGAAAAATCACGTAGGAAAAATTACCCACTTATCGAACTGAAATCCTTCCATCTGGAAAACATCGTCTCCGATCTGCTGCAGAAAAATCCTGACCTCAATTGCTACGAAGGCATCAAGAAGTTTTATCAGTCGCTCAGCGCATACCTGATTCCCCAACTCAGAGATCGCGCGGATGGCACCCGTTTTATCGATGATTATCTAAAAGACATTGACGCCTTCGATAAAAGAGAAATTGCAGAGCTTGCGCTTTTAGCTCAGAGGACAATCTCAGAAATCGAATCATCGAGCGAAAAAGAAGACGTAATAAAGCTCAGCGAACGATTGGCGGATGCCAGTGATTTCGGCGAAGAATTTATTCAAAAACAGGGAATCGCTTTCGTGCATAAAAAAGATTTACTTAAGTTGAGAGTTGACGGTCGAGTTACCGGAGAGGAAAGGAAGAGAGGCTCTTTCCGTGAATATCTATTAAAAAATGCGGAGAATAGAGTTCGTGGCTTGGGAAGAAAAATTCATTATTATCTTTCCAATCCCAGAAACATTCCAGACGGTGCAGTGCTAAAATGGAAGGTTAAAAATAGAATTAGTGACTATGCCAAGGAACATCCTCGAGGCGAAATCAGCAATCATGCCACAAAAAATGATCCGGAAGTCACGGCGTTTCGCGGGCAGCACTATGTGGATTGTTATCTCGTGAAAGATAGTAAAGTTCTAGGAATCGGGAGGCAATATTTGATTATTGAACTTTAAACCACCATGACGCAGGATCAGTATTTCGATTCGATTCTTGCGCGACACAACCCAGTTCCGCTCGGATTTTTTGGATCGCCCCTAAACATCGCTATTGATGCCTTAACTAAAGAAGCCCGAGCTTGGGGCGGGCACCACATTTCCAATATCGGTCTTTCCGGGTCATATGCGAAAGGGACCGCCATTTCCGGCCAGTCGGACGTAGATTTATTTATTTCACTACACCACAACGTGATACAAGGAAACGTCACGCTCAAAGACGTGTATGAAAGCCTCTACAATTATCTGAAAAAATATGGCGCTCAAAAGCAAAATGTTTCTCTGCATATAAAACATGGGAATGTCGAAATCGATCTAGTGCCCGCGGTCAGGCAGAACGTTTTGAGCAGCGACCATTCTTTGTGGAGTAATCGAAAACAAACCTGGCTGAAAACAAATGTTCTGACCCACATCAATACCATCAAATCTTCTGGGAGAAATAAGGAAATCCGAGCCACTAAAATATGGCGAAAACTTCATGGCTTAGATTTCCCTTCCCTCTACCTTGAACTTTCGGTTATCGAAGCACTTTCCAATCAGTACATCTTTTCTTTCCCTTCGCCAGCCGATAATTTTCTTAAGGTACTGGACTATTTTCAAGGTTCGTTTTTAACAGCGAAAGTTGTTGATCCCGCAAACACCAATAATGCAATTTCCGACGATCTAACTTTTCAGGAAAAGCAGAGCATAGCTCGCCAGGCAAAAATTTCCAGATCGCAACCAAACTGGAGCGGAATTATTTGGTAGATGCCCGCTAGGCAGAAAGGTATATTCGTCGCTATGAATCCTTTGTTTTCGCGAGCGTCAGTTCTTTATCCTTCAACACGAGTTTGCTCTTCAGTGATTCCAAAATCTCACGTTTCTCAATAAGCGTCCCGGATTTTAGGATATGCTTCGCGTATGCCCGCAGGTTGAATTCTTGATCTTTCGTCTCATCCTCTTCTTCGCGGATACCCAGGATGTTTTTATTGAAGCTCCGGTGCCGCTCGATCTCATCCCGCAGTTTCTCCTTGATTGCAAGCTCGTTCAGGTCAATCGTATCCATAATGTCGACGAGCTGATGGAGCACGCCATCTTCCTTGATGTAGGTGTTCTTGCAGTGCCGATCTTTGCTCCGCGAGCAGAGATAATAGACGTGGCGATTCGTGCCGCCGCCCTTGAGCTTCTTGAATTTCTCCATGGCAGTGATGCCCGATCCACAGGGACCACACGATATCAGATTGGTGAATGCCCACTCCTTTGCTTCACCACGCACATATTTATCCCGTGTGACGCGCTCGCGCGTTTTCTCGAAGAGTTCTCTTGTAATGAGGGCCTTATGCTGCCCGGTATACCAGTTGCCGCTCTTTCTCGGATATTCGAAGATGCCGTAGTAAAAAGTGTTTTCAAGGATAGTATAAATATTTCCTATTGAGAGATACTTGCCGTTTTTCGTTTTGAAATTTAGATCGAATCTGAGCCAATGGTAGAGCTTCACGCCCGACCATTGTTCGTTCCCGATCTTCTCGAACATCTGCCGGATGACAGGAGCTCGTTCCGGATCGACGAGCAGCTGACACTTCCGATCCAGGCGCTTTTCCGACAAGTATCCTGTTGGCGTCGATGACGGCCATAGCCCCATCTCACAGCGCGTCCGCAGTCCTCGTTTCACATTTTCCGATTTGTTGTCGTTTTCGAGTTTCGCTTGGGAGCAAAGGATCATCAACAGGAATTTCTCGTTCGGCGAATTCTTGAAATTCTGCGTGTACGTCCTTATCTCTATGAGAAGCTTCTGATCCATAAGGTCAACCAAGCTGCCGAGATCTCCAGCGTTTCTGCTTAACCGATCTGCTGCCCACGTGAGGATGCCCGTGTACCTTCCGCTCCGTAGGTCACGGATGATGTCGTTGAACACGGGGCGGGTGCCCGAGTCTTTCGCCGAGTGGGCCTCGCGCCGGATGTCCACGATCTCGAGCGTATCCCGTTCGGCGATCCGCAACATCTCCTTTACCTGTGAATCGATAGAAAGGGCTTGCTTCTCATCCTGTTCGGTTGATTTCCTCGCGTAGAGCACGTATTTGACCTTTTCCGGCTGCTGGACGCTCGTGGGGGCCCCAGCTGCCATCAGCCCCATGGTTTGGTTGGTCATACCCTAAGGGATGACGCGATCTCCCTAGAAAGTCCAGACCTTCAAAGGCCGCCGAAACGCTCGTTTAATGCTTCCCCAGATTGTGCCACTCTCGCTATTAGCCGGGAGGTGGATTAAAATCGTTAGACCATTTTTTGCATTAGCAATTGTGTCGCAATGTTGAAATATAAATATTCCTCCTTGGATAGTGCTTCGTTGTGCTGAATCCTATTACGATACTCTGCTAATTCCGCAAGTTTTCCGGCAATCACAAATGTGCTAGGAAATCTACCTCTAAACAAATCACGATTATTCTTGTCGCCCATAATATGGGAGAAATCTTTAATTCCTGCCGCTGAAAAAAGCTCTTCTGGGTGGCCACCTGGCTTCCACGAAGCATGCCTCGATTTCCAATATTGCGTTTTAAGTATTTCGTATGTCGTTTCATCCAGATGCTTCTCCCAACTACTGCCGTAGACATCTTCAAAAACATCGGCGTACAATTTTCTCAACGCTTCTTCGAGTAATCGAATGTTCTTTCTTGCGGTAGTCAACCTTGTTAGCTCAAAAGGATCTATCTGTATAGCAGCCTTTTTTCGCAAGACAATCGGTTCGTCTCCAGGTAGCCTTTTCCCCCAAAAGACATCGCCATCTTCATCAATCTCCTTTTTTAAGACACCCTTTCGATACATAGATTTCAAAGCGATAAGCACAGCGCCCTTCTTCTTATCTCCGGCCTTCGCTATGCCATGTTTTTTCCTCGCAATGGCAGAGAGGAGGGTTTCTTGAGAAACCCATTCCTTATCAAACATCTCTATCTTAATCAATTCTTGATAGTTAGTAGCCATTATACGGTCCACGCGAATTTTTTGATTCGACCTGGGTGTTTAACAGATGACGCGACATATAGATATCTAAAACCCCTAGATCCAGGGCACACGCTCTTGCAAAGATTGACCGAATCTAGCAGCTTTCGCTCACCCTTTTTCCCTTCCTTATAGGTTGTTACAAAAAGACGGAACTCGGCGATGCCAACCGTGAGCTTCCGAAAATCTTTTAATATATTATCATCGTCATTCTGCCTTTCAATCTCGGAGATTAATTTTAATCCCTTTAGATCCCGCCAGTTTTTCCCGAGATCAGCCCAACAAAGATCGAAAAGCCATTCACCACTATCGGTATTAAGTTTTTTGGGACCGGATGCAAAAACTTTGTAGTCAAGTTTGTGCCCTAGATTGGTCAAAGACTTCTTTATTGAAAAAGTCCAGGCCGCCGAGCTTTCCCTATTCTCGTTTTTGCGTCCAGCATGCCGAATCACAGCTACCATTTTATCTTCTATTGGGAAAGAATTTGTAGGCATGAGGCTAAGGGTTTATAAAAGCCGTGCCGCTGCTTGCACGCTTTTGTCAAAGTTTTTATCGAACTGATGTTCCCAAAATCTGGTTACCCGCCAACCCTTACTTCTCAATGCTCGGTTTACGATTTTCGCTCGCTCCTTATTGCCGCGAATTTTTTTCTGCCAATAGCTCCGTTGTGATTTTGGCATTCTACAGTGCCACCTACAGCCGTGCCAAAAGCACGAATCGAGAAAAATAACCGACTTTTTTCTCTTGGAAACGATGTCCGGCTTTCCAATTAAACTCGCGTGTTGCTGAAACGACTTTCCTTGTTTCTTCAGGGCTTTGACGATCCCTCTTTCGAGTCTAGTATTCTCGGAACGAATGAGAGACATCACCCCTGAGCGTTGCTTCTTAGTTAGGGTGTCCATAAATTAGGTGCTAAAAACAGTTTTCGTCTGCGAAATGAGATCTTGACTCAAGATGAGATACCAAGCTCGCATCCTCTTTTGCCACTTCCGAAATTTCAGGAATTGATCCCATGTAATCTCGATGACTTTCTTGGGTTGGTAGGTCTTATCGATCAAGACAACGATAACGTATTCAAATTTTTTCTCAGGCTGCTGTTCGTCTTGATCCCCGCAACCATAGAACACACCCGTGACATTCCCTGGTTCAGAGATCGTCTTAACGCTGTAGCGCTCTCCCTTTCTGCTCAACGCATCCACGTTTTGCGTTCCTTCAGGAGCCGCCTGGAGTTTCGGCAAACTCGGCACTTCATTGTAAATTTTTATTGCCAAAAATTCTCCTCGCTCGCCGACGATGTTCCGCGTTCTCACTAATCCGCGCTCTTTCAATTTAAGTCCTATATAGGGATAGATGGTCCACATCTCCTCATCGGATAGATTATTAATCTCCCTTTCGAGATCTTCAATTTTAGGCATTGGATTGTCGTTTCCGCTTCGCGGCCAAAACGCGTTCTCCGAAATGTTCTGCAAAGACTTTTGCCAATAAAGGCGGCACCGCGTTCCCAACGTGTTTTTGTTGCGTATCCATCTTTCCGTAAAAAACGAAGTCATCGTCGAATGATTGAAAGCGAGCCGCTTCTCTCACTGTGATAGCGCGATTGCTTTCGTAATGCAGGAAGCGGCCGGATCCCGGATTCAGAAAGTGAGCGGTGATAGTTTGGGCTATACCGTCGCGATGCAAACGGCCATAAGCTTGACTGAAATATTCCTGATCTCGCTTTCGATCAAAGCGGCTATTCTTGGGTAAATCTTTATTACTCGACCCCTCTTCGATTTTGTTGATTTTTATCAAGAAGTCTTCTCCGTGGGATCGTGCCACGTGGTTACAAAGAATCTTTGCTCGTTGCCTGCGGGATGCTTGGTAATCCGTAAATGGGGCGGCGGCATACCCGGTCGCTTCTTGGCCAGCCTCAATACGCGGTAAGTCGCCGATGGCATCCTCCACAGAAATATACGGCGTTAAAATAGTTCCGAAATCATCCAAGGCAACTTCTTCCAAAATGTCCTTCGCAAAAGGCAATTTCTTATATCGTAACGGAGGAAAGTCGAGCGGTACGTCGGCAGCATACTTATTTTGAACCGCTGCTATGAGTAAGCGCTTTCTGAGCTGTGGAACTCCGTAATCATGCGCGATGACCACCTGCATATTTGAGCTATAGCCCATTTTTTCAAGCTCCTCTCGGATCTCGACGATAAATTTGCCCTTTGCGTATGATGCTGCATTTGGGACGTTTTCGATAAGGACGAAGATGGGTTTCAGCAATCCGACAAAGCGCAAGAATTCTTTCATCAACCTATTGCGCGGATCGTTGATAATGCGGTCGGATCTATTGGCGGTGAGCGCGGAGAATCCTTGGCATGGCGGTCCACCAACTAGGAAATCGAGTTCTGCCCCGCCGTTTAGCAGAGCGTTCTTGCGCAATGTTTTCTCATCAAGTTTTCCGATATCGGCCCAGAGGTAAGGCACTGATGGCCTATTTCTCTTGAAGGTAGTGATTGCGTCAGCATCATGATCGACCAATAAGACTGGTTGGAGTCCCCAATCTTTCGGTAAAAGCGCTTTGCAAAATCCTTCCGTTATACCTCCGACGCCAGCGAATAGGTCTATGAACGTAAGGGTATGCGCTTCTCTTTTCATAGTTGATTGTTTGGTTCTATTACTTCGTTACTTTTAGATGCCGCCGCAGCTTTCGCGGTTATTTTTCCGTTAGAGACAAATTTTTCATGGAAAAGAAATGGCTCGAGTTCCTTCGTCGCAGAGTCATGCAATCGCTTGGAAACCTCGTCGAATTTATTGTCGATCTCGTCGGCGGTTAATTGGGTTCCCCGTTTTTCCATCTCGTGCACGGTTTGCTTCAAAATGATGTCCACGTATCTTTGAAACATATACTCGCGCCACCGAACATGTTCCGTCCCGTAATCCTCGCGGATTTTATGCGCGAGCGGGGCCTGAGTATTAATCCAATACACATTGTGTTCGTAGTCGGCACGGCGCTGATAAACAAGAGGGTGGCGTGCGTCGCAGTTTACCGTATTGCCCGGACTAAGCGGATCATCGTCAGAGTTAGAAAGGAGAACAAGCGGAAATTTATGGCCTTTGCTTTTTTGATCTCCAGAACCACTTCCTTCGGTCGTCGATCCGCCATCGCCCTCAGTCTCTCCCTTGCCCATCCCCGCTCCTTGTCCTTCTCGCAGTCCGCCCGCATCTCCTGGGTTTGTGCCCGCAAAGATTTCTCCATAAACTTGCGACATAAAACCATTTTTCCATCGGTTCAGAAAATCGTTAAATATCGAGGTGTTCTTAAGATCAATCTGTTGCTGCTCGAGCTTGGTCCGCTCAACCATTTTATCGGTTAGATCGTTTATTCGTTCGCAAATCCACCAAAGTAGAGCGTCTGTAAGTTCGGTTTTGGCGAGATGTTCTCGGTCATTCAGCACCAGGTCATTATCAGGGTCCTCTAGAATGGGACACTCACACTCGCCGTATACAAATTCGGTCATTTCGGAGTTCCGCAAAGCCCCTCCCAGCTCGCTGATCTTATATGACGCGATAATGCCAATATCTTTGCTTTTAAAGTTGATGCAATTGAGCGCGGCGCGATCCCCGTATCGGTTAAAAGGTTCCTCTGAGGTGAAGAGGGTCAATCCTCCCTTCGGAAATTTTTCGTTAGCTAATGCCACATATTCCTTGCCATACGGCAATTGCTCTGGAATTTCAAAGGTTACGGGATCTTCGAATCCAAACTTCGGCTTTATAACCTCCGGCTCGAGACGCATGAGATCGCCATTGTCCAGCACACCGTACACCAATTTCGTTTGCACGATATTTCGCGCCTGAGGATGAACCCGCAAGCGGTACAGTAAGTTGTTATATTTTCTCATCCCGACATTTTCCGGCTTGGTGCCACTAATCACAGTGAAGCGGATGTCCTTAAGACGGAATCGTTCCTGAAGCGCGTCCGTTTCGGGGAGTTTCAAAAGCTGGGGGATCAAATCAGCGATGCCAGCTATCTTGAATGCTTCTTCCGGTTTTACTTTTTTATCTTCAAATCCATTTAAGAAGCCATAGTCTTTGTCCTCGTCGAATCCAAAGATGTTCAGATGACCATTGCGATACGTGATGAATCGGCTCGTCTGAAACATCTGGCGCATATAGAATTTTCCGCCGTTTCCATGTCCGCCGTACGTTTTCAACTCTTTCAGCCCCTGCTTTGCAGCCATGCGATCGAACCAGCGAGCGAAATTATCGTTGATGACCTTGTGTGTTGTTCCTGAAAAATCTATACATTCGAAACGAATTGGGTCTGTTTTGGTCTTGCTTCGGAACCGAACCACAATGACTTGCTCGGAATCTGGAATGTGAATTTTCTGCGCGGCCCCGTCCCTTAAGTAAGCGTCAACAGAGTTTTTGAGCCATTCCGCGAGCCCCTTTACATGATCGAATCTGAAGCTCTTGCCAAACATGTCAAGCGCGCTCTTCGCGTCTATGACGGCTTCGATCTTATTGATCTTGGGATTTTTCATGTTATTTTTGGGGGATGATAGTTTTAAATTTTTCATCAGTAAGTAAATATTTATTAAGATCATTCAAGATTTTAAACCGAGGATTGCCCGAAAAGATGCGTCGAGCGTTTTCGATCGCGGAGCTGATGACCGCAATACGACCCAAAAATTCGTTTTTGCCAGTTCGAACCGTCACGCTGTAAAACGCGTAGATGTCGCTATCCAAAATTTTCTCCTTTTCGCCGCCTTCATAAAGCTTGAAGGCGTCTGATTGAAATAATTTATCGGCTTCTGCCTGCTCGTCTCTGCCGAGCCGCTCTGTTCGAGTTTTCTCCACCTGGTCGCCGCTAATTTTTGAGACGAGAGGCCCAATGTAAGCAAGGCCATGTTCAGTAAGCGAAAAGAATTTATTTGCCGTTCTAATAAAACCCTTGCTTTTCAAAGGTCCATAAAGTGGCTTATGAATATCCGAAGAATCGGGGTATTCGTAACCGCGCAGACTGAAATCCTCTGGAAATTTTTTCCACACCGCGACAACGATGTCCTCGTATTTAAGGGGCTTCGTCGATCCCTGCGATAGGTCGTACATAGCAACTAGTATTTTGTCGCGAACTGATAACGCCATTTGGGTTATAGTTTAAAGTCTTTGTTTTTAGGATAGTGAAATTTCGCTTTGACGTCTTTTACACGTCGATCGATTTCGGAAAATATTTTGTTGATATCTTCTTCGGTGTATTCATATGCGCTGCGATTAGAACAGTTTCCAAGAACTTTCAACCGCCGGAGAATGGCGTTGGTTCTAAGAGTCGCAAGCCTTTTGAACCTTTCTCTCTTCGCTTCTTTCGGGAAATTTTTTTCCATATATTCTATATACAATAGGATACCTTTATTTGCAAGGGCGACACATATGTACTTATAGTAATGCGCTATTTCAAAAAGTCAAGTTTGCGTTGGGGATAAACATCCCGATGCCGGATTCCATCGTCACATTGATTTTTCATAATAACTCATTTTCCGAGCACTTTCATAGATTGAATATTAGATCTCACAACTTAAAACTCCTCTTCGCGAGGAGCTTTAAGTTTTTCTTTTTCTCTTACTGCAGCTGTATGTCCACCGGCTGCCCAAAGGAAAAGAGCGGCTGGTAATGGAGAATCATCTTCGCAGTGGCATTACTCGGCACCTCGAAGACCATATCTCCCGTGACGCTGCCGCCGGGGGCAAGTTCGCTGGCCGCCGAGTCAAGCTTGTTGAGCCCTATACCCGCCGTGATTGCTTCATCGTGCAGGGCACCGTTCGCATCCTGCAGCTTGAAACCCCACATGCCGGAGACGCTCAAATTGCCCGTTCCTTGATTCGTCATCGATACCGTGACGACCACGAAGACGTCGCTTGGGTTCTGCGGCGTGTCAAACTGGTTGGAACTGTGCCAGTTTTTGTTCACCTTCGTGACCGAGAGCACCGTATCGCCCTGCTTGATCTGGTCGCCGACGTTGAAAACCTGCGGCTGGTTACTTGGCGCTTGCGCTCCGGCGGTCGTATTTCCGTTTTCGCCGACCTTCTGCGGGGCACTATTACTCCCGCTCACTCCCGCGATGATAAGGATCACGATAACGACCAAGCCCCAGAACCACCACTGCTTATAGAATTTCTTTTTTGGCTTTTCAGAGTTTTCCATAGTATTAGCTGTTTTTATTTCGACCTTTCGGGATTTGCTATTTTCTTCCCAAAACAATTGATGACGCCTGGGCGGCGGAAGTCCATAGCCTCAAAACCGCCGCGCTGGCTTCACGAATCGCGCCAGACTGACCACTCCAGCTTATCATAATATCTAAAATTTGGATATTGGTTTTCTGGATATAGCGTGAGAGGTATGGTGAAATCAATCCAGACGAAGGAATATGCCCTGCTCGTGGAACGACTGCGAAAGGCGAGGATAGGAGCCGGGCTTACCCAGGCGCAAATCGCCAAGAAGATCGGACGACCGCAGTCCCATATTTCGAATATTGAATCGGGGCAGCAACGGATTGACGTAGTCGAGTTGAAACGGTTCGCGGAGTTGTACGGGAAAAACATTAAATTCTTCATAAAGTAAGCAAGGTGGTCTCCAATGAAAAAAGAGCATCTCGTAGATGCTCTTTTTTCTACCGCTGCGGTTCCGTCCTATTTCGGCCGCGGTCCTTGCCACGATGGCCGATAACCATCTTTCGGCACCTCGAGGCGCGGAACGGGCGCAAAGACCTGCGGGGTCACTGTGATCGTACCGCTGTCGCTCGGCGGGTTCGTTGGGTTCGCCCTCGGCAGGAGATCGATTGGCTTAGTCGTGTCATTCGAACGTGGCGCAGGCGGCGCCGATTCGGTTGCCGGTAGCTCCTGCGATGACGTGCCCGAGGGATCGCTCTTTGCGCCGCCCGCGATGATCCCGCGCAACGCCGCCGGAATCGGTTTCGCCTTCGGCGCCGGGATGCTGATCCTCGGCAATGCCGTGCCTGATGGCGATGACGATTCCTGCCTGCCCGCTTCCGCTTGGGCATCAGCGGGAGGCTTCGCGCCTTGGCCGGCACTTGCGCTTGCAGAGGCCGACTGCCGCAAGAGCAGCGGGTTCACTTCGTCCCGCATCTCCCATGTCGGCATGCCAATGGCGAGGGCGATGTCGTTGTAGGGAATATCCACGGTAAAAGGGTCCGGAGCGATATCCGTCTTCGGGTCGGTGCTGACCGCTTGGATGTCGAGGTGCCTCGTCGGCGGTTCTTGCGCCGTTGTTGTAACCTCCGGTTGCTCCGCTTCCGCTTCACTTGCGGCAACTGCCTGAGCTTTACCGCCTATGAGCCATTCGCCGAACCGAACAAAGAAGCGTCCGGCCAAATTCAATATGTTGTTAAACATGATTGAAAATATAATTAGGTTTGGTCGACCTTTGGTTCCGGTAATGGTGGCGAAGAAGTGGGGCGCGAGCCAAAGCCTTGCGCGGAAGCATTGTCCAGGAGATCAATGGGATCAACGGAATAACTTTCGGCGGGCTTGGAGCTGCGGTTTTTGTCGCCGCAGACGGTTTCAATTTCGCCGGTATCCAGGTCAAGCGTCCACATGCCCGCGAATTGCACGTCCTGGCCGATCGTGGCGTGGGCGAGAATCGTAAACGCGTCCACTTGATCGTCGTAGCGTTCCACGCCGAATCCCACGAGCTGCTGCTCAAGGGTTTCCGTCCGCGGCTTTTGGGGAAAAAGAATCCTGCCGATGCGGATGAGGCCCGCCACCGTGGAAAGCCGGGCGCGTTTGTCGGTTGTGGCCGGGACCCCGATCACCGGGAGCCCCATGGCGGCGAGCCGCTCAATGAGCATCTGCTGGTACTGCACCTTCTCAATGCGCAGTTCAACAGCGCCGTAGAGCGCGGCGTATTTCTCATAGAGCGCCTTCAGGGCGTTCACGACGTCTTCGGAGTTCATGCGCCGGTTCACCGTCTCTATGATGTAGGCACGGAACGCGTCCCCGTGGCCCGCGAAAAGGCCCACCGCGATCCCGGTATAGTCCGCGCTGCTTTTCGTGCTGATCGCGGGGTCGCAGGCGATCACCACTTTCAGGATCTCCTTCGCGGGAAGTTCGCTCCAACGCTGGAACCAGTCCGGGAAGACGAGCCGGTCCTCGTTCGCAATAATGCGGAGACCGTACTCGCGTTCCCAGGTCGCCTCGTCGCCGATTTTCTTTTTGAACGCGTCAAGCGATTCCGCCGTGGGGAATTTTTCCGGCCACTGGCAGACGCCTTCGTCGTCCACGAGCGGAAAGCGGCGGAAGACGCCCCTGCGGTCGCCTTTCACAATCTGTTCCTTGAGGCGGCCGAGGAGCGAATATTCATTCAGGAAATTCCCGAGGACGTACACCTTCGTTTCGGGCGTGCCGAGGGGAATGATCTCGGAGTTAAAGAATTCATACGTTTGATCGCGCGATTCCTTCACGCGGGTGTTCTGCAAATTTTCGAGGTCGTCACAGATAATCAGGTCTGGGCGGTAATGCCGGTAGCGCAGTCCGCGCACCGCCTGCTCCGAGGAGAGCGCGACGATCCGCGCGTCAAATTTCTTGAATGTCATCCCGAGCGCGGTGCGTTCGTCGCCGTCCATGTCGATCGGTCCGAAATCGTTGCGGAGCAGCGGCGATGCGAGCGCCATGCGGATGTTTGAGAAGTGCTGTTTTGACTGGTGCAGGGTTTCACTGATAATCGTGATAAAGTGCGCCCGGCCGCTCAGAATTGACCACAGGGAGAGCGAGGTGTTGAAGATGGCGGACTTCCCGCTGTTGCGAAAACCCGCCACGATGCAGAGGTCGCTCGCATTCGCTTCCGTGAGCGCGAACATTTCCTTGTGGAATTGTCCCATCGGGTCCTTGAGGTAGTCCGCCAAATAGATGTTGAAGAAGAGCGGGTGCGACCACTGGCCGAGCTTGCGCCGCAAAAGGCGGCTCTTCCGAATGACATCAATGAAGAAATTGAACTTGTCTGCGTTGTTGCTGGGGGCTGGTAAAAGATTCATGTTTTTATTTTTGGATCATGAGGTTTATGTAATTTGCGGGGAATCCTGCTAAGCGGAGCGCTTCGCGAAGGAGTTCGACTTCTTCGGGAGTCAACTCTTCGCGCAGATCAACGGTCCCTGAAAGCTCCAGCCGGTTGCGGTACTCGTCCTTGTTGTTCTTGAGCCAAAAAATGGCTGCATTCAGTTTCCCTTGTTTGATCGCCTGGATAATTTGACTCTCCGCCGCGTCGTTCACGAGGTTCTTGCCGTCGAGCTGCGCTTCGTCGGCCTCCTTCGCGAACGCGGGGTCCTCCTGCTTGCGGCGGTAGAACGTCCGCCTGCTGATGCCCGCCTTCGCGCACGCCGACTCTATGACCGGCGACCTCCGCAGCGCGTCGAGAATGATTTGTTTTTCTTCGTCGCGGGTCATTAGAGTGTTACGGCCTTGCGGCCCGTTAATTTTTCCCACCGCCGTATCGCGACCGTAAGATACACCGGCGATTTTTCCATCATGAAGCAGCGGCGCTTCATCTTGGTCGCGGCGATCAGCGTGCTCCCCGATCCGCAAAACGGTTCAAGGACAAGATCGCCGCGATGCGTGAGCACTTTCAAATAGGGAATGAGCAGGGGCAGGGGCTTGGTCCCGAAGACGATGTTTTGCCCGCTGTGCTTCGCGTCGTCCGCGACGTGCTCGATGTAATCGGTCGGACAAATCTTTTTTCCTTTTTCGTAACTTTCCCACGCCGGTTTTCCGGAGGTCATGAAGAGCGCGTTTTCGTATTCGTTCTGCAGCAGTTCGTCCTCCTCCGGTTCGAGATTGAGCGCGACGTCGCCGCCGGTGCCTACGACGGCAATGTCGGTTTTATTAAAGAACTTATATTTCGCCGAGAAATTTTGCACTCTGTTCGGCACATGCCAGGTGATCGTGTTGCGATAGCGCCAGTGCTTTTCCATGGCGTTCCATATCGTCCGCAAGTTTTTTGGATTTTCAAAAACTATTATCGAGAAATCCGGCTTCTGCACTTTCGCCACGGCATCCATCCACCGCTCGGTAAAGTCCGGCGGCAGTTCGTCCGTCCCCAAATACTTCCGGTCCTTCCTGTAGCCAAACCCTTCGGTAGGCTTGCCGTGCCGCTTGCCGCCGCGCAAATAGTGGAGGATGTAGGGCGGATCGGTAAAACACATGTCGGCCCTCTCGCCGCCCATGAGCTTCAGCATGTCCGCTTCTATGGTTGAGTCGCCGCACATGGCGCGGCTGCCATCCAGGTCGTACACGTCGCCCTTCTGTATTTCGATGGAGGCGATGTCCAATTTCTCAAGCTCGCGCTGCAGGTCAAAGACCTCGTGGTTGTCCTCAACCTGAAAGATGTCGTCCAGCTCCTCGCTCGTGAAGCCCAGGTTTTTCAGAAAACCCTCGTCGAACTCCGCGAGCGCGGCGAAGTCAAACTCGCCGACGTTTTTTGAAAGGCGAATACAGAGTTCTTTTTCGCGCTCAAGGTCAGGGATATTGACGTAGACGCAAGGAACTTTTTCATATCCCAGTTTCCGATACGCCTTGAGGCGCTGGTGGCCGCCGATCAGAACGTTCTTCCGCTGCGGCGCGGAGTTCAGGATGAGAGGGTCCACGATGCCGAACCCGACGATGGACTGCTCCAGGTCGGCGAGCCCTTTCGCGTCTATCGTTTTGGGGTTGTACTCGTTTTCGCGGATGTTCGCGATGGGAACGTATTCAATGTGCAGTTTTTCTTCTAGGATTTTGTCCATGGTATTAATAGATTATTTTTTGTCGACATTTTTATTTTTATTCAACCATGCACAAATCATCCCGGTGGTTCTTGCTATTTCCTGCTGCCCGCCAAGAGAGCAATAAAAACGGGCCGCATTGGCGGCTCATTTTGCCTATTCACAAACAACCAGCAAGAATCAGGTTTCTATCACGAGACCCTTGCCGGGCACCGTCCGAATGAGGGGCGATCCATCAGGACGATTGAGGGGAAATTTGATCTTCTGTCGCTTGCGCTTGTGCTTCAATGTAGTGAGCGCGTTCGCGATGCGCTGGCGCTGAACCTTTTTGTCCTCCGCGAAACGCCGCCTCCCATGGTGTTCAAGATATTCATAAAGGTCATCGTATGATAAAAATCCGCCTGCGTCCGATTCCTGCAAGAGCGCTTTTACGACAAGCACGTAATCCGCCATCGGATCAGGGAAGTCGATGAGCTTGCCTCGGGTATAAAAATTATCGTCACGATATTCAAGGAGAGCCTCTTTCGCGTGTATGGTTTTTCCCGTGCCCGCGCGGATGGCCCTGATAGAAGCTTCATCTAAATGAACGGGCTTTGAAAGGACGGGGAAGAATTTAATCGGCTTCGGGTTCAACATCTCCTGAAGTCTCTTAGCCCCTTCATTCAAAGATTTCAAGTGCGGCTCGAGATATACCGTGCTTAGCTCAGCCATTGCCTTTTTACCCTCCGACGTTTGTCGCCATTCGCGGGCCGTCATCTGGGATTTACCTTTTTTCTTCATCGCGCGCATGTCATAATTTTACCAATGTTCAGGGGTGTATGCCATTTGCGCCAGATCAAGCCCTCATCCAAACATGCTGCTATAATTTATTCATGATTAAGGCGGTGATTTTTGATATTGACGGCACGCTCCTCGATTCATTTGAATCAAATTTTGAGTTTTATCGGGTGTTGTTAAGAGCAAGCGGCTATGAGGCTCCGACCCGAGAGGAATTCGCAAAACTTACCCACGCGACCCTGCACGACGCGATCCGGGCGTTTACCGGCGTTTCTGATCCTGATGAGATAAAGAAAATTTGGGCCGCAGGATATGATGCGGCTTCGAAAGTTCAGGATGCAGTGCTTCTCAAGGGAGCGGTTGAGGCGATTCGGGAACTCTCCAGGCGCTACGCGCTCGCCATCGCGACGAACCGGAACGCGGTGTATGTCTACGAGCCTCCCCTCGACCAGTTAAAGCCGTATTTCAAGACGAGCGTGAGCTACGAAGACACGAGGAACCATAAGCCGGACCCGGAGCCATTGCTTCTTGCAGCCACGCAGTTGGGAGCGAAGCCGATAGAGTGCGTCTACGTGGGAGATGCGGAAGTCGACTTCCAAGCCGCCCGATCGGCCGGAATGAGATTTATTCTCTGCGGAAACGCCGCGCTCAAAGTAGCTGATGGTTATGCTACCACCCTTCAAGAGGTGCCCCGAATCCTCAAAACACTGGATAACGCCGATCAAAAGTGAGCGGCTCGTTTAGAGTCCGAAAACCCTTGCTTTTCTTTTGAATGGCACAGCGGGATGGCATATGAGAAAGTCACCCTGTGCAGTGCCATTTGTGCCATTTTATGGAATTAAGTCCAGCTCGTGGGGCACCCTACAAGAGAGAAGAAGGGTGCGATCTTCCAAAACCCTTGTTTTTCCGTTAGAATGAACGCTACCGAGGGAGCTGTTTTCACTTTTCAAAACGACCCCAAAGGACGCTTGTAAAATCTCGTTGTGGTATGTTCAGTACCGACACAGCGCACACCGTAGTAAAAGTCAAATCCCCAGACACCGCCGCGCACGGCTCGGCGGCCAGTTCGTATTGTAATTTGGGGGCAAACGAGAATTCGCGGTTTCGCAAAATATGGTTCGAGCCGATGTTTTTAAGAAATGTTGTCATTGCGTTCGTGTCTCCGCTCTCAACGAGTTTTGATGCCTGATTGAGCGATAAAACGAACTCGCGGGCCGGTTCGAGCCACGACAGACCCTTGTCGGTAAAATCTTTTATTTTTTCATTGAGTTCGACCTTTCGGGAAAGCAGCTGCTCTTTCTTCGCGGCGTATTCCGTTTGGGTCAAGGCGTCGGCAAGATATGCGTCGAGAAGTTTGGACAGCTTTGCTTCGATTTTGGAAACTTCGTTTTTCAATACATCAATCTCGGCTCGCGCCTCATCTCTCGCCTTGTCCTGTTCCGCGTCGAACGCCGCTAATACTTTCTCAGCGTCCTCGCTCGATAAAGAAACTTTTTCGAGAAATGAAATTATCTGCTCCATTAGCAACTCCTCGCGCAGATAATGTTTTTCTTGGCATACACCGCCTTTCTTCGTGCAGCGATAATATGCGTGGCCTTTCTGCATTTCGGCGGTGATAGATGAGCCGCACGAGGCGCACTTCAACAAACCAAGAAAAGCGAACTTGTGCTTGCCTGTCTCTATCTCCTTGCCGCGTTTCGTCCTCACGTCTTGGCATTTATCAAAAAGTTTCTTTGATATCAGCGGTTCGTGCGTCCCTTCAAAGATTTCGCCTCGGTATCTCATCAGGCCGACATAGAACGGGTTGGTCAAAATCTTCTGTATGTTGCTAAGCGAGATTTCCTTACCCAGATTGCCGCGCAATCCGTTCGCTTTGCACCATAGAACGAGCGCGTGAAGCGTATAGGTGCCCGTTCCGTAAATCTCAAAGAGCTTGCGGACTTTAGGAGCTTTCTCGGTATCAACGTCTATGCCTCGCGTCTTCGGGTTGTTGAGGTAGCCAATCGGTGCCCAGCTCGGCCATACGCCGTTTCTTAGCTTCTGTCGCAAGCCGCGCTTCACATTCTCTCGAAGATTATCTACGAAATATTTGCTTTGACCGAACGCGATATTGAGCATAAATAGGCCTTGCGGTGTCGGCTCAAACCAGAACGTCGGGAACTTGAGGGACTTAATCAGGCCTCGATCTACGAAGTGTATTATGCGGCCTCCGTCCACGCTGTTCCTTGCGAGACGGTCGGGATGCCACGAGATAATGCCCTCGGCTTTCCCTTTCTCAATCAATGACAACATTTCGGCGAACTTGATACGTCCGGGTTCTTTGGCGGTCTTTGCTTCTTCAAAGGAAGCGACAATTTCAAGTTTTTCTTTGGCGGCAAATTCCCGAAGCTCCACCAGTTGCGCCTCGATAGACAATATCTGGCGGTCATCTTCTTCGGTACTCTTGCGTGCGTAAATTATGTATCTCATCGTGTTAAAAATTTTCTTTTCCCAATCGAAACCGCGAATTCTCGTTTGCCCCCAAATTACAATACGAACTGGCCGCCGAGCCGTGCGCGGCGGTGTCTGGGGATTTGACTTTTACTACGGTGTGCAGGACGATTGAGATAGCTCGAACGGTTTTCAGCCCACCCCCCACACGCGGCGGAGCCGCACTGATAAAGACCGCCAAAGAACCCGTTTATTTCATCGGCTCGAACCATATTTTGTGGGAAAAGAAAATTTTTAATCATATGAACAACATAAAAGTTGGAAAATATATAGTTGGCACTATTATTGCTATATATATTTTAGGGAATGTTCTTGGCGACATCGTTGCATTGGGGATGATTGGCTCATGGTTGATGAGAACAATTTTCTTGATATTATTTTTTATACCTATAAGCATAGTGTACAAAGGATATATTTTTGCGCTGAAAGAAGCTCAAAAACAAAATACGAAATGGAAAGCTTGGAGGACATTTCTTGTTTATACGATAATTTTCGTCGTCATATCTTATGTAGTAGGCTATTTCTTAGGATACGTAGCGGGATTATTTGCATAAAAAAATTGTTCTAAACCTGGGGAGTTACTATTATCCATAAATACATGAACGAAGGCAGGGAAAAAGAAAAGCCAATCAATATCGGATTGAGTAGCGCAAATCGTAACCTTATTGTGGCGCTGGTAGCATTTGCATTGCTCATTTGGGGTCCAATAGACCCATACGGAATTATTGTTCGTTTAGCGTATCTCATCATCATACCGCCATTGGTTTGGTTTATATTACTTAAGTGGGGGCGTAGTTTAAGAATGGACTTTTCGGCGAATGACTACTTCAATCGTGCAGTTGTTGGGGTGCTCGCCGGAATACTCTTGGCTAGTGCCTTCATGTCTTATACAAGTAAATATCATTATGAATGCACTCAATACGAGCAGACTTATGATGGCAGGGATTGTGTTGGCGACTATACAGTAACAAAGGGTCCAGATTATGCTGGAATGTTTATAGAGGTTGTACTGGCAGGAGTCGCTTTCTGGTACGCATCCTCTAAAAGAATTGATAAAGAATAGCCCTAGGGTAATACTGAATTTGCCGCCAAAGAAAAACTTGAAATTGTCATCAGTGCGGCTCCGCCGCGTGTGGGGGTGGGCTGAAAACCGTTCGAGCTATCTCAATCGTCCTGCACAACTCAGGGCGCGGTTCAAGGGACTCTGGTCCCTGACCCGCACAGGCGACTTTGCCACCCACCTTGCAAGGGCGCAAATTACAAACGATACTCAAACAAAAATCCGCACATTATGCGGATTTTTGTTTTGTGCGAGAGTTGCGCTTAGTGAGTCCCGCCGATTGGAAGAGCAGGAATCGTTACATCCCTCACGATTTGAGCCGTGATCGTCCCGCTCGCATTCGTACCCCAGACACGGACCGTGTCACCGCTCTGGATGCTCGCCAAGGAAAGCGTAAGCCAGTTGCGGTTCACGACCTGCGCGTTCGCGGCGACGTTTACGGTATATGGCGTGCCGTTCACGGTGAGCGTGAAGGTCGAGCCGGAGACCGCACCCGCAGTGCCCTGGAAGTTCCGGGGCGTGCCGCTTTGGATCGTTTGGCGGATCGATTGCACGTTCTGCTGCCTCTCCTGGTTTACCGCTTGACGGTATGTCCAGTCGCGGACGAGCGTAGCGTCAACCGTCCAGTTCGCAGATTGCGATACAGTTCCCTGGACTCCTACGAAATCGCCAGTCTTGAATTGGGTAAGATCGTTGCCGGCAGCGACAGGAAGCACCTCTGCCCCCGAGCCGACGTTCACCGTCCAATCCCCGCCCCAGCTTTTTACAGTGAGCAAATTCGCCGAAACGGAATCAATGGTACCGCGGAGGAGTACCCGTCCTGCTGGTCCCGCCTCAAACACCATCGGCTGGGAGGGTGTGCCAGGCGATCCGGAGGTGGTCGTGGATGCAGTCTGAGCGCTTGCGATCAGGGCGAACGCCAATACCGATCCGACAACGGCTGTTCCCATAACTATTTTTCTAATGGTCATCTTACTTAAATCTTAAATTAAGTTTTCTTTCCGACCTTTTGTTATATGGCTGAATAACGCTATAGAATGTTATACGTGTTAGCCGGGTATTATGTTTCACCGAAGAGACGATAGTGAGACACGATTGCCAGATATATCGCCGCGAGGACGAAAAACGCCAGAAGCCCGGCCACTATTGCGTATCGCGGTCCCCATTTTGGCGCGAGATATGCCACCACGAGCATATACGGAATCCACGAGACGATAGTCCCGATAAGTACGAACCACGCATGTTGGCCTACAGCCCCGCCACCCCTTGATTCGCCAATGAAGATATAGGCTACTAAAGTAAAGACCGGAATAAGCGTGGCGAACCCCGAAAGCAAGCGCGAGCCATTTTCCTCGAGAGCGACTATGAGGACGGTGAAAAAACCGCCGGTAATGAAATAAACAAGGTAGTTTTTGAGCTGGGGCCACATAGGTTAATTATAATGGATTGCGCCGCGAGTGCTACGATGTGACAATGGATACCGTAATCGTCCTCATCGCTCAATATCTTTATTTTTTCGTACTGCTTATCGCAATAATCTCCTTGTTACTACAGCAATGGCGATCAAGATGGTCCGATTCTTCTCGCGGGCACAATATTCAACTTGAAGAATTTTTGGGAGTCGGTACTTCCTGGATTATAAAACTCCCGCCGTCAGAAGGAACGCGGGCATAACTTTTCCCTTCGGGAATATTGTTCCAAAAAACAGCGTCGGAGATCATTCCGTCCGGATTATACAGTTCTAGGGTATTACTCGCATAAGCCAGAGAGTATGATGCCGGCCAGAGAACATCAGCCGGGACAATACCGCCGTATCCCCCGCCATTGGCCAAAAGAAAATATTTCCCGGCGGAGATAGTTTTTCCACTCCAACGCGAAGAAGAAACCAATATTGACTTGCTGCCCGCAGAACTCTTTTTCTCTAACGACCAACCGCTAAGGTCAACTTCTTCGCTATTAGGATTGTAAAGCTCCACGAATTCCCAACCGGAGTTGCCGGTGGCACCAGCCATAATTTCCGATATTAGAATATGCGATGGAGGATTTACGGAACCGGCTTGCTGCGAATTTGTTGCAACAGGGGAAGATTGCTTTATATTCTTAGCTGGACTAAGGGGATGCGAGGCATCAAACCAGGCAAGCGACTTAAGGTCGCGCTCCATAACATCTTTCGTGGAATTGTCGCCCGCTGGCCAATCGGGGTTCGCCATAGCCTCGTCAAGAAGACCGCAATTGTCATTAAATAATCTCAATCCCTCGTTGCTGTTTTTGACAGCACCGGAGAAAACAAGGTCCGCTGCTATGCCGGGAATATCGTATTGTCTTGCGAGAAGGAATACGGGTTTGTCATCGCTAAGCACGGTCTTAGGAGGCAAGATGATTTTTATGCTTTCGTTTTTACTCAGAATTTGATAACCGGAAACATCCAGAGCGCCTGAGGAAATTTTCTGCAAGGAAAACCATTCATTCGCAGAATTATTCTTGTCCCCCATCCAAGCGATTTTATCAAAAAGAATTTTATCGGCGTCCATGGTGGAAGACGTATTAAAAGAACATTTTATATAGGAAGCTGGATTGGTGGTTGATGTCACGTTAGCAGCGGATTTGGACGATATAGAAACCGAAGCCGGTTTTACTATATCGTGGAGCAGAAATGTCAGAAACCTGGAAATACTGCCTGGTTGCGCCCCGTTTACCGTAAGCGCTGCTATAAGAACAATAACCAAAACTCCTACGCCGATAACGATTCTCCTGGTTTTCTCTTCTTTTAATAGCATGGTATTAATCCGCTAGTTTTTCTCCGTGGAACTTATACATTATAAATATCAAAACGGCGTAATATAGCACGATACCGGTAAACCCGAGCGATGGGTTAAACAGAACCGCCGAGTTTGCGAAAAGGTTTACGATAAAAATAACATATTCAATTATCGGCGCGGCCAAAAATCCGACAAGGTGCGCCATCGGCAAAAAGAAAAATGAAAAAGTCGCGATAAGAAATCCGAGGATTATTATTAAAGGCACCACGCTTAAAATTAAGATATTGGCGGCGAAAGCTATTAACGAAAAATTCTGAAATTGCGTGATGAGTATGGGCGCAGTAGCGATCTGGGCAGCAAGAGTAGCCAACAGTGAAGCTTTCCAGTTCAAAAAACCATTGCCATTCCCAAATCGCAAAGCGCGGCGCAACAGGGGTGAGAGATAAATCATGGCAACAACGGCGAGGAACGATAATTGAAAGCCGACATCAAAAACCAAAATTTTTGGATTGGGAACCACTAGTATCAGGGCCGCGAGAACTAAAGCATTATATGGTGAATAAATTCTGCCGACTTCCCTAGCCAAACCGGCTATACTCCCCATTAAAGCCGCTCGCACCGCGGAAAGCGAGAATCCGGTTAACGCCACAAAAAATGCGGCGATGAACAGCGTAATCGTAAAAGCGTATCGGCGCGGCAGAACATAAACCAGCGATAGGAAAACAATGAACATGACTATGGACATATGCAGCCCGGAGATAACAGTAATATGCCGCACGCCGCTCAAAGAAAGATTTTGCAGAAAGTTTTTGGAAAAATCCTCGTTCACTCCAAGAATTATCCCGGAAAGCAACGCTGCCTCATCAGGCGAAAATATTTCTTTGAACGATGACTTGATATTGTTTTTTAATCCGAAGAAAAAGGCCATAATCCGATTACCCCCATTGGAAGACAGTAAACTGATATTCGGATTATACATGGTACCCACCACGTTTTCTTTCGCCAAATAATCTCCGTAGTAACTTTGCGGCGGAACTGATATTGAGCCTGCCACCTTGATTGTGTCACCGTATTCATAAACAGGTTCTTGAGCCGTTCTTATTTCAAGTTTTCCGAAATCTGTTTCCAGGTAGAACGACTGGGAATTATTGCTAAATACCGGGTCGCTCACAACAAGTCCGTTTACTTCTCCGGATTTCGGAACATTCAGGACGAGAATCCGATAACTGTAATCATTCAAGAAATAATAGAAGCTGCCGGAGAGCAGAATAAGAGCCCCAATCAAGGCCAGACGCGCCCGCTCACCGCATATATAAATGACGGAGAATAAAATCGCGGCGGGCACAAGAGTTAAAACGAATGGCAGTCCCATGGCCGCAAAAGCTATGCCAGACAGGAACGAAAGAGCGCAAAGAAAAAATATAAGATGTGATGGCATTATTGCGCGCCGCTTACGGAATCCGACCAGTTGCCGTATTCGGCCTTTATCCTCGCGATTTCATCCGGGGAAAGATTGTTATATATTGCGAGCCAATCCTTGGCTATTTCTTCCTGGGCCACATTCAAAATTACGCGGCCGGAGCAAACGCCTTCGTGCAAATAATTTTCCACTACATCTTTTTCCCGAAATCCCGGCATAGGATCGGCCGGCTGAGGGAATAGATTGGCAATGTCGTTAGACCCGCCGATGGAAAGCGGAACAATGTGATCAACCTCATAAGCGCCTCGCTGTGGCGGATAACTTATGCCGTACTCTGCGAACACTGCCCCCCTTAATTTATCGGAAACCGATCGTACCGTAGCGCTATATCCTGTAACGCAGATCCTGCCGATCGTGGCGTCGGAGAACACGGCTCCCGGGCTGCATGATTCGTCGGGTAATTTCCCTCCACCATTCTGAGCTGCTAGCAACGACAGAGAATTGCTGAAGGAACAATCAACCGACTTGCTTCTGTTATTCAAGGAAATACCTCTAGCAGAACCGGAAAGTATGGCAGAAAGTCTGGCGGCCATGGACTCCTCCGCCCAACGGCGAGGATAGTAAATGAAACTGGCAACGCCGAGAAAAATAAACAGGAATAGCAATGTAAGACGTTGGGGCGAGCGTATATTCATATTATTGATATAGACGGCCTAAAACCTGATTCGTTCAGGCAAAACAAGCTTGTTTCATGAAGTTTAGAAAAAAGCATAATAAACGGCAAGCCGAAAAAAGACCTAATTATAAAATACGGCTATAGTAACAAACCCCTTAATGTAATAATATACAAAACTGTTAAAATTAATGCGTAGATGTGCTATAACCCACAAATCCTCTTGGTAATTTCTCCATAAAATATGAAATTTTTTGTTGTTGCCCTGTTCCTCATAGCCTTAGTGATAGGATTTTTGGTTATATCTTTCTCGGGTGATATCCAAGCGCAAATAGTACAGGCGCTGATATTTTTTGTAAGAATATCAACCGGTGATATAGCGGTCCAATTACCCACCGCAGAAACCCCGGCGAGTACAAAGCAAATTACCCACACTTCTTCAACGGGATTCATGCCGCCTGGGTTCATCGGCCCAAGCGGTCCACCGCACATCAAAGGGCCTACCAGCCCGCCGCCGAATTATTAAACCTTGTGAATTTATAACAAGGAATGTAGAATAGAAACAAAATTAAATATGTCCCGCCAGTTGGCGGGACGCCTGCCTGCCGTCAGGCAGGTAAGAATATCTAAACTCGCAAACTCATTAAGATATTCTAACGCGGGATTAGTATAGTGGTAGTACGCCACCTTGCCAAGGTGATGGCGCCGGTTCGATTCCGGTATCCCGCTCACAGGAAATAACTCAATAAAATCAGGGGTGTTTTCGACGGGTAAGTGGATGTTCGAACCTCGCATAGTGAACTGTCTTCGAAGAAAGAGTACTCTTGCCGAAATTAAAACCATAACAACCATAACAACTTAGAAATCTTTATTCTGTCTTGGGACGAAGAAGTCTCGGGCTATTATCTTTTTCAATCTCTTGGCCTTTGTCGAATTATTTTCAATAAAGATCATTGCTTTCACTCCTCCGCCTATAGCTCGGATCATCCGCGCTGCCTCACCCGTTGAACTGCAATCGCTGAATATCTTATCGAGCGATGCGCTACCTTTCCTGGAAAGCTTCACGGAGATAATATAGTCTCCTATAATTGCAACGGAATGCAAACTTTTAAAATACGAACTTAACGAGCAGCTGAGTTTTTCCTGCGACGCCAATCGAACCGTTTCTTTATCGAGCGGAGTTCTTCCACCAATGGAGAGGAATATCGGCCGTTGCTTGTGTCGGAGCCGATCGGCATGGATATGGTCGGTTTCCGGCTGGGCGAGAATCGTCCAGTTGTGCGGATTGTAGAGATAGAGCGGAAGCTTGGCACTTATCTTATTCTCTATATTAATGAACGCCTCCGACCAAAGAGCATCTGTCTCAGCAAGTCCCCTGCCTTCGATAACGACTTTTTCAGCTTTCTTGAGCGAACTCAGATTGTTGAACATTGACGAATCCGATAGGCCTCTCGTCATTGACCGTAATTTCTCGATCCACAGCGTGTTTATGGAAACGAGTGATTTGTAAATTACGATTTTCCCGTCGCGCTTCAGTTTGCGAAGCACGCGATAGACACCCTGCTTAGTGACTCCTCCCCGCCGCTTGCCTACACGCCAAATAAGCTCCTCGATTGACATCTTACGAGTACCGAGAAGTAGTTCGAGCACGACTTCCTCTACGCCACCATCAAATAACTTCATATCATTAAACAGTTTGTTTACTTTCAATATAAAAATACCGTTTTACTGGTATTCGGTCAAATGCCATGCAATACTACTCGCGGAAGTGGTGATCAGAAATCCATCTACTTGAAAAGGAGGAAATATGGAATTTTCAAGATTTCGCTTTATCGTTGTGAGTTTCGCAGTGGTTGGCATGCTGTTTCTCACGACCGCCTACTACACCCACGAAGATGCTGTCGGATATCTTCGCGGGACAATGACAATATTCGGGCAAACAACCGTGACAATACACTGCCACGCCTCCCTCACGGAAGCGGTCGCTGCGGGGAAATATCACGAAGTGAACAAATATATAGACGAGGAGGACTTTCCCTCGTATCATTTCGCCTGTATGGAATCGGAGGAAGTAATGCATTTGATGGAATTCGACAGAGGCATACGAGGTGATGAAGCGATCAAGCGATTGGACATGGCAGGATTCCGTCCCGCAGACCTCCGAGAACTTCTCGCTTTTGGAGAAATGCGCTCAGTTATCTACCGCGATTCGACTATTGTCGCACTGGGATCAACAATGAGGGGAATGGATCTTTCTTCTTATCTTTATAGTGATCAATACGGACAGAATATCGGCCTCCACGGCGACGGTGAAACCGATATTATCTTGCCCGGGTATAAATGGCACACAGGAGATTTATTCCTCGCAATCCGTAAGTAAAAACCATAAAGAAGGAAGCCTCTATGAACACATCCCCTAAAGTTGTTGTACCTTGGGGGATTTTTCTTCCTTCATTTCTCAACGGTTAAAATTTATCTTAAACAGGGATGCTGATTCTACTAGTTTCCCAAGCCAAACAGGTTCTAAAGTCATACACTAGCCCGCTCCAGAGTTTTTTGACCAATTTCCCAATAAATCGTAGTATAAATACGGGCATTGTAGCCCGTTTTTTGTTGGTAGCCGGCTCGATTGCCGGCAGTAACTAATCCATTCCTATTACGTTTTCTATGTTAGATGGCGAAGAAAAGTTAATAAAGCGTGCCATCAGGGGCGGGGCCTCGGCATACGGCACCCTCTATGATTATTACCAACCGAAAATATATCGGTTTGTGCTAATCAAGGTGGGCCGACGTGAGGATGCCGAGGACCTGACCCATCAGGTTTTCCTTTCCGCCTGGCAGAATGTGGGCAGCTACAAGAGCATGGGCTTCCCCTTCGGCAGCTGGCTCTACCAGATAGCCCGCAACTCTATCGCCGATTATTACCGTTCACGGAAACAGGAAACCAGCTTGGAAAATGTAGATCCGGAATATTTCGTTGCTCCGGCGATAGCCCACTTCGGAACGGACGAGAAAATGGAAATGGAACGGGTAATGCTCGCCGTACAAAAACTGAAACCGGAATATCAGGACATTGTTATTATGCGCTTCGTGGAAGATATGTCGGTGAAGGAAGCGGCAGCGGCTATGGATAAAAGCGAAGGCGCCGTAAAACTTTTACAACACAGAGCAATAAACGAGTTGAAGAAAATATTATTGTAAAATGGATCCCGTTAGAAGCCGCGGTCGCATCGCGGAAACTCCAGACGGGATAAAACACAAAATATAAAACGATTAACCAAAATAATATAGTAGGCGCAAACCGCGACCTGCTTCTAACGGGATGGATCTTCTTGAAACACTAAAAAAATTTAAACATATAGAGCCGAACCAAGAGTTCTCCAAAAGCTCCCGAATTTTGATTTTAAACACTCCCGCAAAAATAAGGTTTACGGTTTGGAGCGTCATCTTAAAAAATATGGAGTTGGGAGCAAGTTTGGCACTTGCCGGTCTCTTAATATTTATGATCGTCGGCGGTTTCTCGGCCTGGAAATTTTTGGCGCCGCTTCAGGTAGCAAACCTTGATCCATCAACCCTAAGGGCCGAAGCCCATGCGATAGACATACAGATACAGCTCGCTAATCTGAACTACAACGGCGGCTCGGCAACAACTCTTAACGAAAGCACGCCGCAATCCAGCGCTTACGGTAAATCTGCCTCCATAAAATCTAACCAGGGACAAACCGCTCCGGGTAATTCCACAACCACCAACATCTCGGTTGACGACGCGTTACATTTGCTCTCGGAATAGCAATTATTTATACTAAACCCGATGACTTGGAAAAAAATTCTGTCTTGGGGCGTTTTTTTTATATTAGTTCTCGCTCTTCCCTCCACTCCTAAAACCCTTGCGGACAATACTGCTACCTGCAATTTGAGCCAGGACAAATTTGATGCCATAAAGAGTATAGAGCACAATTTCTCCTTAGGAGATCTGGAAAGGATAAAGGAGGAACTAGCTATCCGCAAACAATTGATCGCGGAAACCATAGGTTGCGCTATCAGTGAGGCCCAGGGCGCAAAGTCGGAAATAGACGGGATAAACAGTAACGATCCGGACACGCAAAAATTAAAATCTCAATATTCTGACCAATTGGACGGTGTTATCTCCTACTATAACCTGCAAGCCAGCAAGATAAACGATCTCGGACTTCAAGGAAGTAAAAATTTCGCCGCCAACCTCGGATCTTGGAGAAAAACCAATTACGAACCACTCGCTAAAAATGCCGACAACTTGGTGATGTGGTCGCAGAACCAGGAGCTTATACAAATAGCCCAAACCCGCTTAAATCAATTAAGGCAAACGGTAACTCTTCTGAATATAGTGGATAACGGCACGGTTCAAGATCTATGGCAAAAGGCCAACAGCAACTGGAACGACGCTACCGTATGGAACCAAGCCGCTAAAGAGAGTCTGCAGACCTTCGGTTCACCCGACGAAACTTTGAACTCCATAAAGTCGTCTCTCGCATCACTTTCGGATGTCTACCAGAATTTCTTGGACCTGTTATCGGCGATGGGTAAAAATTCTTCGCCCCAGTAGCCACATCTTACCGTGACATTTAAAAAACTCCGGTTATAACCGGAGTTTTTTAACTATAGAAAGAGAAATATCCAGATAATTCTATTTAACCGCTTCCTTTAGAACTTTGCCGGCCCGGAATTTAGGTTTGGTTGAAGCAGCTATCTGTATCGTCTCGCCGGTCTTCGGATTGCGTCCCTGTCTCGCGGCGCTCTTCGCAACTCGAAAAGTGCCAAAGCCCGTAATGGCAACCTCCTCGCCACGACTCATTGTCTTTAAGATAGTGTCGAAAACGGCTTCTACGACCCTTTCTGCGGCTGCCTTTGTCTCAACGCCGGCAGCCTTCATTACCTCTTCAACTAATTGAGTTTTTGTCATCTTGTTTATCTACAAACAAATGATTTTACGGCATAAGACGATTTTTATCGCCAAATGTTGCCGTTATCCATCAGCCGCGTTATATTTTCGACCTTTGAATTAGCTTATATTTATTATATCAAATAAACCAAAAGCCACCGAGAAAGTTGTTTAGCGTATTCCGAGGTCATCAAGAATCGGTTTAATCTGTAGATACAATGGGCTTTTCGTAAAATCAAAGGTCTCGGCAACATGAGAGAGAAGCGAGCGAGCTCCCCCCTTATTGCCCTTAAATACATAATAAGCCAGCCCCAGTTTTATCTGCGCCTCGATATCCTGCGGCTGCATGTCGAGGGCCTGCTGATACAACGCGATTGCTTCGTCGGTATGTCCGCTGTCGGCAAAAAGCCCGGCCACCGTGCGCGGCTCGTAAAATATCGTCCATTCCCTGCCCATTTTTATTGATTTTTCAATTTCATCGTAACCGGTTGCGGGATCATTGGCGGCATAGGCCATTACCCCATAGTAAAAATGGGCGTCGGGAACGTTCTCATCCAGTTCCAGGGCGTATTTCAAAAGAGCCAAAGCTTGAGACGTGTCCCCCTCCAGATATTTTGTCTTGGAAAGAGAAAAATAAACCTCCTGCCGGTTGGGGCTGAGCGAGAGGGCGATGGCTGCTTCTTTTTCGGCTCCGGGCAAATATAGTTTTGGGTCAATCGCCGAGCTTTGGTTATAAACGTCAACGAGCAGATAATGGTTGAAGGCATCCAGGGGATGGGCGTCTCTTACCTTTTCCATCTGTTCGATAGACCACTTAACCTCATCCTCGGGCACGCCGCCGTTATTATTATAAAAATAGGCCTGCGACATATCCGTCGCATAATCGCGGACAAAATTATAGTTATAGGGCGACCATACGCCTATGGCATCATGGAAATAATTTATACCCTGCTCTACCTTCCCATTGGCTAGATATTGATAGGCCCAATATTCATCGTAAGCCGCCTGGACCGTTAGAATATTGACGAAATAAACGACTATAGCGGCGGAGACAATTGCCGCATAGATTGCATATCCGGCAATAATTCCTCGTGGTTTTCCTGCGCCACCGTTGTTCTTAAAGTTATAACCACCAACTTCACCGCTGTCAGAGCTTTCTCGCCAATAAATTCCGTTAAGCAAGCCGAAAAGCATATAGAGCATCAACGCCGGCCCCAAAGTGTCAAATAGAAAAAGATTCTGGACCGCGTAGGCCACGAAGGTGGCGACGGCTATTTGCCCGAAGATATTACGCGAACGCCAAGCCTCCCAAATAAAAGCCACGACTAGCCCTAGAAAAGCCAGGGTAAGAGCAATCCCCCCCGCATTCAAAAGTTCCATAAGGAAATTGTGGGGCTTGTCGAATCTAGTTTCCTGATAATTGAGTTCCAGGGAATGCGGGTCGTAATACTTATTGAAAACTATATTAAAGTTTTCCCAGCCCCAGCCCAGAACCGGCTTATCCAGAAAACCCTTCCAAGCGGCACGGATAGCGGAAAGACGCGGCTGGAGTTCTTCGCTGGAAAGAGAGACGGAAACATCTTTAAAGCGATTCAGACCGGGAATCCGCGACCAGAAAGAATTGCTCCTCGTAAACCAAAACCCAGCCCCTCCAACAATAATAAGAACCAGGACTATTCCATACAGCGAACGCTTATTGAGCCACTTGTTAGTAAGGGCAGGTGGTCGGAGAGTAAAGAGAATTAGTAGAATGAAAAGCCCCATACCCCAGCCGAGAATCGCCCCGCGCGTCTGAGTGAAGAACAGCGCAATAATGGAGGACGCCATGGACAAAAACAAAAAAATGATCAGACCAAGATTCTTCTCTGATTTTTTTGCATTATTATTGATTACCCCGCCGATTTTATTCCTGAATTCGTCGAATAACAGATATAAAGCGAAGAAAAAATTGAAAATAAGATAGCCGGCCAAAAAAGAAGGGTTATCGAAAGTAGACCCTGGACGGTAATAACTAGCGGCCGAAGTGTCCAGCAGTTTTATCCAAGGCATGATCTCCGGAAACTTAACCTGAGAAATGGCGGTGATCGCCACCACGAAAGATGATATAAGTGTGGCATAGAGCAATCTTCGGTTATCCTTTTTTGTAAAAATAGAAGAGATTATAAGCATAAACGCCACCATATGAATTATAGTTACAACGCCGAAATCCCGCTCGTAACCGGACCAAAAACTGTGCGAGGGATCAACTCCAAAAATTGAAGTTATAATAAGAGCGCCCAGAAAAACCGTTATCCCCCAAACAATCGGGGTCAATTTCGGTCTGTAATCTTTATTAAATATAACGAGCGCAAGCCATAGAAAAAAAGCTGCTTCCGTTAGCGACTGGAAAAGGGCGGTTTTAGGAATAATCGCCGGATAAACCGTATCGGATATAAAAAACAGCGGCGTTACCGCAACTATGGCAAAGACAAAGAACTTTATTGTGTTTAAAAGATTACGTTCACTCATTTTAGATGTACCGTTTTAATCAATATAACAAATGTCGCCGCATATCGGCAATATTTTGTTTTCTCTACCGCAACCAAAAAGACCCCCGAAGGGGCCTTTTTGGTTCATACGATCTGGCAGTCTCAAGCCGCCGAACCGTAAGGCAAACTACGTACCCTGAGCGAAGCTCGCCGAATTCAACTGAATCGGGAATAGCTGGCTCGAAGGCAGCGTAATGTTGCTGTTCGCGGCGCTATCAAGACCATCGGTGTAGAGAACATCCGTGGACCGAGTAGAGACGGTCGCAGCGAGAGACGTCACGTTCTGACCTGTAGAGGCCTGGGTCTTGGAATCGTTGACCTGCAGTGTCCAGTTCCTCGTCGAGCCGGCAGAAATCTGCTGGCCGTTAGACGTAGAACCGAAGTTGAAGGTAACCGAGCAAGAACCCGAGCCGCCAGCGGCAACTGTCTGACATGTCGCAGCCGAGGATGTAGATTGAACCGTTCCAATGGATTGGTTGTTTTCATCCAAGATCTTGATGCCATCCAAGAAACCAGTGCCGGAAACTGCGTTACCAGTGAAACTCACAACCATCGTGTTCAGAGCAACCGCACCCGCGCTGTCAGCCGAGAAGCTAAGAGTCGCGAAGTTGTCGGAAGTGCTCTTGGACCGTCCGGTTGTGGAACCCAAGGCCGTCGCGGCAAACGAAAGTTTGCTCCTCAAGACGGTCTGAGTGTTGCCGGCAGCAGAAGTGGTTGATACCGAAGACGTGCTGTTGGACGTAGCACCTAAGGCCGTAACAGCCGAACCATTCGCAATGTTGAACTGGTGGTTGGCATTATCCGTGGCTCCCGAAGAAGCGTAGGAAGAAGCGTCACCTTTCAAAGTAAGCGAGATGGAGTTCGCCTGCGGAACAACGAACGGAGTGGCAAAGTGGAATGTCCATGCCCACAAGGCCGTTCCCGAAGTGACAGCCGAGCCGGCCGTGCCAACAGCCGTTGAGCCGTTGTACAAGGTCAGATTGCTGAATGTCGATTTAACGGTGGAAGTAGAAGAGACCGTGTCGGCGACCGTAAGGTCGGTGACCTTAACGTTTTCCGCGTTCGTGGTTTCCGTAAAGCGGAAGGTAGCCAAAGGATTCTGGGATGAACCCATCACAATCTGGCCAGCCGGGGCCTGCGAGGAATCGGCAGTTACCGAAACCGTCGCCTGTCCGGCAATCGTAATTCCCTGTCCAGCCGTCGAGGAACAGGTCAAGGCGTTGTAAGACGTCTGGCCCGTACCAGAGCAGGAAGAAAGGGTTGAGGCCGGGCTTACGGACGCAGCGCCGGACAGAATGTCGGCGTAGACGTCAACGTAAGTCGTACCGCCCTTCGCAACCGTGAACGGTGTTCCCGAGAACGAGTAGGAACCGCCCGAGGAAACTAACCCTTGGGTAGAACCGAACTGCGAGCCGTTAATCATAACGTGCAAGTTGCTGAGGAATGCCGTAGCGCCAGCCTTTACCGTCAAGTTGGAAACGGTCACGCCGTCAGCCGATGAGGCCGTCAAAGCGTAAGAGCCAATCTTAACGTTGGACGAAGGCGAGGCAACGGTCTGGTTGCCCAAAGCCGTGTTCTGCGCCGTCGTGAGCTGTGTGGACTGGAGCGTCAAAGACGAACCAGTTGCTCCGCCCGAAGAGTTGCTTGCGGACGAAGTCAAACCCTGCAGGTTACTGGTATTGCCAGTCAGAGAGGCAACTACCGTACCGAAGTCAGCACCAGACTGAATGTCTGCCTTTATAGACAAGACACGGGTCGTGTTCGCCGGAACTATATAGTTGATCGGCGAGGTGCCTGTACCAAAACAGTCGGTGTAGACACCACCCGTGTAAGAGGTGTTGCTACCACCGCCAACCGTAATATCACAAGTGTTCGTCGTGGCGGAAGGAGGCGTGTTGATGGTTGTACCCACCTGACCACCCGCGTCATCCGTCAAGGCGACATTTTTGACCTCGTTAGACAAGGTTGTCGTCGAATTGCCGAACGTCATCTTAAAGGTTAAGAATTTAACCTTAACCGCTTCACCCGCCGCGTAAATTGTGTACTTGGCGAGCGTCACGTTGGACTGTCCAGGAGCCAAGTTTCCAGTCGGCGTATCGGCCGCCTGAGAAACGGTTATTTGACCCTGCTGGATTGAAACCTGCGTGCCAGTGTTGGACGAGCCGGCGATCGGCACGTTGTACTGGGAGTCCACAGCGTAGAGATCGTAAGAGTTCAAGATCTCAAACTGGAAGTTCTTGTTCGGAGAACCCATAACATCGGAGTAAACCTGAATGTTATTGGAGCCCGTGTTCAGAGTCCCTGGGTTGGACGACATATCAAAGTAGGCAGTTCCATCAGCCCCAACTGAGGCCAAGGTAGTGCCAGCCTGCGTGCCGTTAACCATTATTTTCACGTTGCGGAGGTCGGCGTTATTGGCCGAACCGATAACCGTGAACTTCAATCCTTTCAGCCAAACTTTGCTGTTGGAGACGCTGAAGTTCCAGGAACCGACAATGTTGTTCTGAGTACCGGCAGTGTCAGTCGTCGCAATGGAACTGGACGTAATTGTCAAGCTCGCAATGGAAGGATTGGTGACTGTCGTTACCGTGAACGTATTGCCGCTAAGAGGGAAGGCTCCGGAGGCCGAAACCGCCGCGCCGCCGCTCGTCGCGGAAACATTGCTTGCCGCTGCAATCGCGAATCCGACCGTGTTACCAGCCGTAAGACCCGTTGAAGGGTCTATGGCAAGCCACAAGGTGCGGGTGGCCCCGGCGTTTACGTTCAAATTCAATCCGGCGAAGTCAATGACTCCGTTGGAGATGGAATTGTACTGATAAAGCACCTGGCCGTTTTCAACCAAGTAAGCTCCGGAAATGGAGCTATCGGAGATGACTCCGGTCTTGTTGAATTTCAATTCGGAAACCGTAACTGCGCCAGAATTGCCTGCGGTCAAGTTCACGGCCATAACCGGAACGCGAGCCGCGGCAGTTGAAGCACTCGAAATGAGCGCGCCGGCTGATGGGTTCTGTGAAGACAGAGACACAACTAAACCGGAAGCTGGAGCAGGAACACTCGGAGTACTACTAGTAGAAGGAGTACTGGCCGACAAAGACGCGACGTAAGCGCGTGACTTTGCCCCGAAGTAACCGGCAGCCGGGCTAATGCCGTGAGCCGCCTGATACTTCGCAACAGCCGCCTTTGTTAAGGCACCGAAGTATGTTGATTCATGTCCCGGAGAACCCGCGCCGGACGCCGCAATCTGCGCGCCATTCGCATTCAAGAACTGCTGCAAGGCCTTAACATCGGCTCCGGAACTGCCCACGGTGAGGTCGCGGGTATAGTTGTAAGAAGACGACATTGAAGAACCGCTGGCAGAGTTGAGCTGCGATTGGAGTTGCTGAATTTGCGTGAGCAACGCTGCGATCTGCGCCTGCAAGTCCGTAACGGACTGAGCAGAAGCAACCGGGAGAAGAGCGCCGGAGAACGTTATTAATGTCGTTCCCGCGAGCGCCAAAGAAACTAATTTCTTTGAGATATTCATTTAGTAAGTTTAATTTATTTTCGATTTAATTTATTTTATCGACCTGTTTTTGATTGGGTCGTCGACCTTTTTAATTTAATTTGGAATCCACTGGCCTTCGTTTCGACCCCCATATCATCGGTGAGGACAATGTGCGGGGAACAAATAGCCGCGGAGTTGGTTTCTAATTATTAAAAAACTCGCTGTTCAAGGCGAGGCTGTCTAAGTTTAAAGATAAACCATACAACTATGACCAAAAAATATCATAGCCGCTAGCTTTTATCTTCGTGTCCGTTTTCACGAACTGGTCCAGCCTCACACTGAACCTCTATTAAATTCTAGCAGAACCAAGAGCTAAAAGATGTGCATAAACCGACAGAATCAAGCTTTTGGTTAGCAATATATATAACGATGCTAAGGGCGAAAGGTTACCAACTATTGTTGCCTACTTATCGTCCTATAGTAAGTAGACGGCCCACCATTTCCGGCCCTTTCTATGAGCCCCCGGGAAAGCAAATTTTGCATATCGTAACGCAACGTTCTTTCGCTAACACCAGGCAATATACCCTGTATTTCCTTCAATCGGCAATTGCCGTTTTGCCGTATTCTTTCCAATATTGCCGATTGCCGCATTTCCGATTTAATATAGTTGCCGCTTCCATTATCTAATTGACCATAATCAGAGTTATCCCGATTAACAGTGTTTTCAACGGTTAAATCTTTTGCCGTATTATCTTCAGTTGAATTAGTAATAGATGATTTATCGTATCCGGAAAATATATCATCCAATTTTATCTCATCTATTTTTGCCGGATTATCATATTCGGCAATTGCCGAATTTAGACCATATAATTCAGATATCACCTTATCAGAATTTGCCGGATGGAAAACCCCGACATCAGCTCCAAATCTTAGCAATCTTTCTAGGTTATCAGATGCCGAAAACATCGCAACCCGATCTTCGGAGGAAAATGCCCCCAAGACGATAAGCGCCGCGTCTTCCGCTTTATCCCTAAAACTTCCACTATTGACAGAGGACGCCATTCTCCAGACGGCATAGGCAACTTCATATGCTTTCTTTGTTAAAAACTTATCCTGATTATTTATCCTGGACATTGAGAATCAGTATATTGCCGCAAGGCAAAATATGTCAACAGGCAAAAAATTAATATACCGATGCGGTAACTATTAAAAAATCCCGCTTGGTATGGGATTTTTATTATATCTCTTTTATTCACCGCTATCTGTTGGCGATTTTGAGGATCTCTTCCGCCTTCTTAAGTTTTTCCAGCGTTCCGCAATCAAGTCGTCTGCCCGGAAATTCCCAGCCATAAACCCTTCCCTTTATTATAAGCTCTATTTGCAAAGCAACTGCCAGAGGCAAGGCGTCGTCAGCAACCATGGGCAACGTATCGGAAACACTTTTTAGATTTCTTAATATTGAAGGGGTTATGATATATCCGCCGACAATAGTGAGATTAGAAGGGGCTTCTTTGGCAAGGGGTTTTTCCACTATCTCCGTAACCTCGTAGATATTCCCTCCCCATCTATTATTTTTTGCCGCATATGTTTTTACCTTCTTGATCCCCACGACACCAAAACGGGAAACTATTTTTTTAGGGACCCTTTCTAAAAGCAACACCGGAGAACGTTGCGATTCGTAGATTCTAATAAGAGATTGTAAAACAGGGGGTTTTTCGATAATAATATCGTCACAAAATCTAACGGCGAAGGCCTCGCCACGGAGCAGATCGTAGGCCTGAATAATTGCGTGTCCATTGCCACCCGGAGTAGCCTGTTCACGAACGTGAAAGCCCAATTCCGGGAATTTCTTTCCATGGACACGTAAATATTCCTGGAATTTGCCGCGGCCGGAGGGATTAACAATTAAGATAACTTCTTTTATGCCGCTCAGTACGGCCTCTTCTAAAACGTATTCAATAAGGGGCCTGCCGTTAACTTTTATGAGGTTTTTAGGGATGTGGCGGGTTAAGGGCAACAGCCGCTTTCCCCTGCCGGCCACAGGCAGAACAAGCTTTGTTATTCTCTTCATGTTTTAAATTCTATAATCTAAATTATATATTCTCAAATCTCACAAACCCCACTGCGCCAACCCTAAAATCACCACCAGGAATGAGAAAAATATGGAAAAAGAAATCAATACCTTATCTTTTATTAATATCCCAGCCGAATAATCGGCAGCCAGCTCCATAAGCATCGTAGCTGTTAAAAATACCAGGGCCGACTGATAAAAAAAGTTTATAGGCAGAAGGAGGGCGACAAGAGATATCTGCCAGATGATAATTGCTGAAATGCCAGCTATTATAGACGGGGGTATTCGAGCGCCGCCCGATGAATCAGGACGGTCAGCAAACCGCAGGAATTCATTGATGAGGAAGAAAAAAACAGCGGCAATTACAATCATCCAAACAAATCCAGCCACCGTCCCCCAGTTGTCAAATTTTGCAAAGAACTTAATAAAAGTCAAAAACATAATTGCCAGAACCAAAATCTCGTGAGCGGATTTCCTTCCGATAAAAATCAGGTCTTTGATGCCAAGAATGAGATAGAAAACCAACGACAACAGCACTGCAAACGGCAATCCCGCCGGTTCCGCAATAGAGAAAAAAATAAGCACTGCGAAAGGCAGGAGTAACTTGATCGGCCGGAAAAACGGGACAAAATACATATATAAAGCTATGAGGAAGAAAATCCAGAATGGCAGAAAAAACCAAGCTGCGCCGAAAATTACAGCCTTCACAACGTGGGCACGCAAGGGAATGGCCTTTTTAATTGTCGTTATAAATTTATCCATCCCGTTAAAAAATGAACTCCTTGGCTCTCGACAAGGGACTGCATATGGCAATTGCAACGTGCCGATAGTTAAATGCCAGCCGACGAGCAATATTTACAACCGGATTCATCTATATAAAAATACCCCTCTATTGAAGAGTTGTAAAATTAACGGTCCACCCGTGCACGATATGAATAAGATCTAATTGAATACCAAAGAGTCAAGGCGGAAATTTACCTTTACCTTGCTGCCATCTTTCAGTTCCCCGCGGATAATCTTGTCTGCCAATTTATCCAAAATAACCTTCTGCATTAAGCGCTTAAGGGGGCGCGCTCCATATTCAGCGCTAAAACCTTCTTTAATAAGATATTCGCGGGCAGTTTCGTTCACATCAATTTTAATTTTATGGGCATCAAGACGCTTCTGGATCATATCAATCTGGATATCAACTATTTTGCCCAAGTCCTCTTTATTTAGGGGGTTGAAAATCACGATCTCATCTATCCGGTTCAAAAATTCCGGCCGGAAGCTCTCCCGCAGTGATTCCATAACTTTTTCTTTATAGCCGCCATCCTCGCTATCGCGGCTTATTTCATTATTTGCTGCGCTGAATCCGAAACGAGACATACCCTTCAAATATTGGCTGCCGACATTTGAGGTCATAATGATTATGGCGTTCTTGAAGTTGACAACCTTGCCTTTGCCGTCGGTGATGCGCCCGTTATCTAAGATCTGTAGTAACAAATTGAAGACCTCCGGGTGGGCTTTTTCTATTTCATCAAAAAGTATCAAGCTGTATGGCCTGTGGCGCACTACTTCCGTAAGCTGCCCGCCTTCGTCATAACCGACATAACCCGGTGGCGCTCCAATCAAGCGGCTGGTGGCATGTCTCTCCATATATTCGGACATATCTATGCGCACAAGAGCTTTTTCATCGTTGAACATAAACTCGGCCAGTGCCTTAGCGAGCTCTGTCTTACCGACCCCGGTAGGACCAAGAAACATGAATGAACCCAATGGACGATTCTCGTCAGAAAGGCCGGCTCGAGCCCGGCGTAAAGCGTTAGCCACGGCTTTTATGCCGTCCCCTTGGCCGACAACTCGGTTATCCAATACATCTTCTATCCTCACGAGCTTGTCGCTTTCTGATTCCAGCATGCGCCGAAGAGGAATACCGGTCCAAACGGAAACCACGGCGGCGACATCCTCTTTATCCACCGATTCCTTAAGGAACGATTCGTCGGTTGATTTTTTACCCTTCTTGGCGCGAATAGCGCTGAAGTGTTTCTTTTCAAAAGCGGTGAAGTCTTTTTCGGATTGCGGCAGTTCTCCGTACATTATCTGCGCCGTACGCTCAAGGTTCCCTTCGCGCTCCGCAATTTCGGCTTCACGCTTAAGATTGTCAACTTTTTGGCGGAGCTGATGCAGTGTTTCAAACTTGATTTTCTCGGAATGCCAACGCGCGGAAAGCTCGTCATTTGTTTCTTTAAGACCTTTAAGGCCTTTATCAATTTCCTTAAGACGCCCGCTGTTGTTTTTTTCTCCCTCTTTACTAAGGGCTTGGCGTTCTACTTCCAAGCGCGTGATATCGCGGCGGATGCCGTCTATCTCTTTCGGCAAGCTTTCCGTCTCCAACCTGCGGGCAGCAGCCGCTTCGTCTATCAAATCAACCGCTTTGTCCGGCAAAAATCTATCTGTAATATAGCGGGATGACAGATTTACCGCCTCAATTATAGCTTCATCCGATATCCGCAAACCGTGATGAATTTCGTATTTTTCCTTTAGGCCTCGCAAAATGGCGATGGAATCTTCAATAGACGGCTCTTCAACTATAATCGGCTGAAACCTGCGCTCCAGTGCCGGATCTTTTTCTATATAGCGCTGATATTCGCGGATAGTCGTAGCTCCGATTGTGTGAAGCTCGCCGCGCGCCAAAGCCGGCTTTAAAAGATTAGAGGCATCTACCGCGCCTTCAGCGGCTCCCGCACCAACGATCGTGTGGATCTCGTCTATAAAAAGAATTATCTGTCCCGAAGCGTTTTTTATTTCATTAACGAAAGCCTTAAGGCGGTCTTCAAATTCTCCGCGGAATTTAGTACCGGCGATGAGCGACCCCAGATCTAACATCAAAATTTTCTTATCTTTAAGCGGCTCCGGTACGTCGCCGGAGACTATTCTTTGAGCAAGCCCCTCAACAATGGCGGTCTTCCCGACTCCGGGTTCTCCGATAAGCGCCGGGTTGTTCTTCGTGCGGCGAGAGAGAACCTGCATCACGCGTCGTAACTCTTCTTCGCGGCCGATGACCGGATCAAGTTTTCCGGCCTTAGCTTTTTCGGTTATATCTATAGAATATTTTTCCAGAACCTGGAACTTGCTCTCTGGAGTTTCGTCGGTAATCCGCACGGAGCCCCTAAGCTGGGCCAATGTCCGCCAAACAGCTTCGCGGCGAACGGCAAACTGGTCTAAAACATTTTTTGCCGCCGAGGGAACCTCTAGAATGGCAAGAAGCATATGCTCGCAGGAAACAAATTCGTCTTTCTGTTGAGCGGCAACTTTTGCAGCCTGATCCAAAACCTTCATTAACTCCTGGGAAAGATAAAGCTGGCCTACCGTAGAATTGGCCACAAGCCGCGGCAAGCGGCTCAGTTCCAAATCAACGTTTTCTGCCAATTTTTCTACATTTATTCCTATCCTATTCAGGACAGGAATAATTAGAGACGATGGGTCTTCTAATAGTGACGCCAAAAGGTGAAGCGCCTTAAGCTCCCCATGACTTTTCTTGGCCGCAAGTTCCTGGGCGTTCTGCAAGGCTTCCTGGGCTTTGATTGTGAAACGATGGAAGTTGGGCATTGATAAAAATTTTCAATTTCCAATTAATCAATTTTAAAAAGTTTGGAAATTGGAACTTAATTATATTATAGCAATTCTAGCGCAAAACTATCCCATTGTCAATCTAGGTGTTAGATTGCCAATGACACGCCGTCTTCCCTACTCTACGGATATAATCTATTGCACCGGCCGCTTCTCAAGTTTCACCGACAATACCATTTCCTTTCCATTACGATTTATTTTGATGGTTATCGCATCGCCGACAGAAAACTGAGAAATGACGGCGCCAAGAGAATGGTCGCTGTCAATCTTCTGGTTATTAACCTGCAATATTATATCCTCGGCTTCAATGCCGGCTTTGTCTGCCGGAGAACCGATAATAACTCCCGGACCGTCGCTTGAACCGCGGACCAGGGCACCATAATCAACGGCTAATTTCTGTGCTTTCGCTATGTCGGGGGTAACGACAATATACCTTACGCCCAAATATGGCACAGAAATTTCTCCGCTCACTTTCACGGAACTTATATCCCGCTTCGCTCTGTTTATCGGAATAGCGAAACCGATGCTCTGAGCTCCCTGAGCTATGGCGGTATTTATGCCGATAACTTGTCCGCTCAAATTCAAAAGCGGTCCGCCGGAATTTCCCGGATTGATAGCGGCATCGGTCTGGATAACATTATCAATAGTTTCAGACCCCAAATCAGGACCGGAAGCCGTAACAGTACGCGCAAGGCCGGATATCACGCCAACGGAAACGGTGTTTCGGAATTCTCCGAGGGCGTTGCCGATAGCGATGGAAGTCTGGCCCAATTCAACCGCGTCGGAATCTCCGAGTTCAACGGTCGGCAAGCCATGCGCATCTATCTTGAGAACCGCCAAATCCTGGCTCGGGTCAACAGCCGAAATCTTCGCATTATATTTTTTCCCGTCATTCGTGAAAACCGTGTAAGATGCGGTCTTATCACCGGCAACATGCTTATTAGTCAGGATCAGGCCGTCGGAAGAAATGATAAATCCAGAACCTCCTCCGACTTCCTGGAGTTGAGTCTTGCCCGTATCGCAAGGCACGCTGAACTGAGGGAGATCGTTTCCAAAAAACTGCTGGAATTCCGGCGGCAGATTGCCGAAAGAATTTTGCGGACAATTTTCTATTATCGGGACATTCTTGGAAATTGTAATGGAGACCACAGCCGGGGACGCTTTCTTAACAGCATCCACGACAGCTTTTTCGTAGTCAACGACCGGCTTATAGGGCGACACACTGTTGTTGTCCGTAGGCGGAACAGTGCCGGTAGCGTTACCTCCTCCGAACATCTGGGTGCTTGTGGATATTCCGCCCAAGAAGGGAGAAATAAGATTATTGAAAAAATCGTTAAAAAAATTGGCTTTGGCCGGCTGGGCATTGATAAATCCGCCGAAAAATAAGCCCGTGGCCAGCCCTAATGCCAAAAAACCGAGAAATTTTTTATTTTCCTTGAAAATTCCCATCTTCAATAATTTATTACGTTAATAAAATTAAAAAAGTTACATTCTTTATTATACTCGGCAACAAAGATGAAATAAACAATATTTTCCCGCTTATTCCCCGGGAACGAACCGATCTCTTGGACTAAGCGATTATAAACAATTTTTAATAACAGTTAGCGCATTATCAACCTCTACCTTCGTCGTCGGCCCGCCTAAACTGAAGCGGATACTCTGCCTCGCGCGTTCCTTTGGATATCCAAGAGCTTCAATCACATAAGAACTATCCACTGCACGGCTGCGGCAGGCGGAACCGGCGGAAACCGCGAGGCCGGCCAAATCAAATTCAGCAAGCAAGTCCTCGGCTTTGCGACCCGGGAAATAAACATTAATAATATTCGGCAATTTATCGGCAGAATTTTCCGGACCGTTGATTTCCGCCTGCGAACAAATTTTCTTGAGCTCATCCCAAAAATAATCGCGTAGTTCTAAGATTCTCTTACTTTCTAATTCCCGCCTGCCGACAGGCAGGCGCGCGCCTACGCCTATGAGCTCCACTGCTTTAGAAAAACCGACGATTGCCGGCACGTTCTCCGTGCCGCTACGCCAGCCAAATTCCTGCCCGCCGCCGGTCAGAATCGGAGCGAGGACAGAACCGTTTCTTATGTATAGTGCACCAACTCCTTTTGGTCCGTAAATCTTATGCGCGGATAGAGTCATCAAGTCAATTCCAAGTTTTTCGACGCCGCAATCCAAAAACTGCAGCGCCTGCGCCGCGTCCGTATGAAGTAACGGATAAAACTTATCGTTCCTGAAATCCGAAACGGTCCTAGACAATCGTTCAATATTGTTAACGGCACCAATCTCGTTGTTCGCGTACATAATCGAAACCAAAGCCGTCCGCTCGTTTAGCTCTCTCGCCAAATCAGCCGGGTCAACAATTCCTCTTTTATCTACCGGCAAACGAACGACTTCAGCTCCGTCTTTTTCTAAATCCTGAGCCGTCTCCAAAACGGATTCGTGCTCTATACAAGAAATGATGATCTTGGGATTTTTTATATTGTTTCTAACAACCCTTATCGCACCGCGCAAAGCCAAATTATTTGCCTCCGTAGCGGAACCGGTGAAAATAATCTCTCTAAACTCGGCGCCGATTGCTTTGGCGATAGTCTCCCGCGAGGCATCAACGGCAGACAATGCCTCCTGCCCAAAAGAATGCAATGACCCGGGATTGCCGAATATATCCCTAAAATACGGCTGCATCGCCTCAAGCACGCGCGGATCCACGGGCGTAGAGGCGGCGTAATCAAAATAAAGTCGCATATTCCTTAGAGAATTCAACTTTAATCACCTTCCCGGTCTTCTTGTCGGGAATCATAAAAAATCTCTGCTTGATGTATAGATCATAAAGCTTTTTCGTAAGTTCAACATCTTTAAGACAATAGGATTTAAGTTCCTCAATCTTGCCTTCTTTATATAAACTGATTGCCTCTGAACCATGGCGGTCTTTTTTTACACCCAAATTAGCTTCCGACAACCTGGATAAACTTATCCTCTGTCCCGCAGCCATTTCAATCTCCTGGAGCAAATCCACCCGTTCTTTCTCCCAAATGTTCTGCATCGGAATACCAAACCTCTGGAAATAAAGATTCAAGACGGGGATATCATAACTATTCATGCTGAAACCGACGATGCGGCTCGCATCGGCAAAAAGTTCGGCGAGCTGAGACATCTCCGACTCTTCAAAGCAAAAATATTTGTCGCGCATATAGGAATAAACGCCGACTACGGATATTTTGAGAGCCTCAAAATTATCCCGGCCAACCCCGGGGTCTGTGAAAAAATTAGATGTTTCTATGTCAAAGACAATCGTGTCCATTTTATACGTGCCTATCGGCAACGTTGGTCGCCGCGTAACTTTCCGGCTTGGTTTTAGCTTCAAAATTATTGGCGCGGATCATACCTACGACCTCCTGGATCATAGGGCTCGTAGGGCCGTTCGCGCCGACATCGGCATGGATCTCAAACTCAAACTGCACCTCTGGGAATTTTTTCAGCTCCTCAAGCAGATCTTTTGCTATATCTATCGATATCAGGACTTCCTTGATTATTCTGTCGCGCAAAGTATGGAGTTTGTCCATCTCGAACCGCCTCCAGAAATATCTGCCGCCGTTCCCCATGCGATGGACAACGATAGCCGTAACAAAATCGGCCTTATTGTGCGGCAAACGCTCGGAATCGGTTCCGATCGTAACCTTATAGTGATAGCGGTCGTCTTCTTTAATAAAACGGATTAATTCCTGAACAACCTGTTTAACGGTGAGCTTTAAGCCAAGGGATGAGTTTAAAAATTCTGGCATACTCTGGACTATAAGCCGCGATCATCGATTTTGTCAATAAAAACAGCGCAAAAACTCATAGGCAGGATTATTAAATCACTTTATCAACCCCGACAATTTTTTAAATTCGACACTTACAATCTTTGGCGTTTTGGCTTCAATATTCAGGCGTAAAAGAGGCTCGGTATTGGACTCTCGAATATTGAACCACCAATCTTGAAATTCCATCGTAAGACCGTCTAGGTGGGAAACCCTGTTTGTCCGACGCCGATAAATATTTTCAATAGTTTTAACCGTACCTCTTTTATTTTTGACGACAAAGTTAGTTTCTTTAATACGATAATATGCCGGCAAAGAATCAAGCCAAGAAGAAAGTTTTTGCCCGGCCAGATTTAACTCACCCACGGCATTAGCAAAATGGACCATCGCCCTGATACCAGAATCAAAATAACTTTTATTCCGACCGAACTTATTTTCAAAATAAATATGCCCGGAGAATTCCACTCCGAGTTTTATATTCTTGGCCTTCATTGTTCTCTTAATAAAATAGTGGCCGACGCGAGATTCAATAAATTTAAGCGGAGATTTTTTAACCAGCCAACCCATACGCAGATCAATAAGATACGGAGAAGGAAAATCTCTCGCCAAGAGCAAGGCAACGGCCTCCTGCGGCACCAGGCGCCCGCGATCGTCCACGAAAAATACCCTGTCTCCGTCGGCATCGAAAATCGCACCGAAGTCCGCTTTTATTTTTTTGACGCGGCTTATTATGTCGGTCATGGCGCCGCCTGCCCAAGGGTCCGGCCCGTGCGCGGGGAATTTACCGTCCGGACTAGAGTTTATCAAATCTATAAATAATTTATTGCTCTTTAGCCGGCGCAAAACCGAACCGACCGTACCATTCGATGAGTCGCAAACACAACGCAAATTCGCTTCCAGCTTCAAAAATTTTTTCAGATAATCGGCGTAAATCTTGGCGCATTCCATTCTATTGGCCGATAACTGATTTTTTAATATCCTCGCCGCTTATCGGCACCGCAGCTGCGCCGACTACCTTCAAACCGTTATATTCTCCGGGATTATGCGAAGCGGTTATCATTATTCCTCCCGAAGCCCTGAAATAATTGACGAAGAAATAAAGCATCGGCGTAGTAGAGACACCGATGGATATTATTTTTATTCCCTTGAATTTTTTGAGACCGGCGATGGCGGCAGCGTAAAGCCGCGGCGAGCTCAAACGCGCGTCGCGCGCCACAACCACTTTTCCTTTTTTGAAAAATTTCTGTAGGCCACCGACTATCTTTTTAACGTTTTCTTCATTAATGGCATCCGGATATTTACCACGAATATCATAGGCCTTAAAAATTGATTGCGGAATCATTGTCTAATTATAGCTCATAATGTCAGGGATGAAATTCTGCCGCTCTTTTTTATTGTGAGAATATAGTAGAATTTACATATAAATGGCAAAACGCAACGGTAAGAAAAATAACGACGAAGGCGATAGATATTATTCGCCGAGATCGCCCCGCCTCCACCCCGATGCCAAAAAAAGCGTCTGGGCGATAGCCTTCGCGGGCTTGGCGATAATTCTCGCACTCGCCGCATTTGATAAGGCAGGACCAGCAGGCGAGCTGGCGTATAAGGCGCTTGTAACCCTCTTGGGCTGGGGATATTTTATTTTGCCCGCGGCACTGCTCTTCGCCGCAGGTATGCTGATATTCTCGGAAAGAGAAAAGGTTGTGAGTATGACGCTTTTGGGCTCGGGGCTGTTCGTTCTCGCGGTTTTAGGGCTTATCGAACTGTTCTCTCCGGGCAACGGCGGCTGGCTCGGATTTATTCTCGGTGCGCTGAAGATTCCCTTCGGCGAAACCGCGGCAATAATCATAAACATCATTATCCTTATCATATCCGGGGTCATCGCTTCCAACGTCCCATTGAAATTCAAATGGCCCGAAAAGGAGGCTTCTCCTCTTATAACCGGCTCGGAAATAAAAACAAAAATTAAAAATCCTGCCGTAGACGAAGAAGCAGGTCAGGAAGCAAGTCCAGAAGAAAGAGAAGAAGAAATTATCCCTGCCGTTGAGGCCTATGCCGCCCCGTCTTTAAAAAATAAAAGGGCGGCCGTAACGGCAAAAAAATTCGCGGACTATGTTCCCCCGCCGCTATCGCTCCTCAAATCTGCGAGCGATAAACCGACTACCGGAGATCTCCTTGCTAACGCCAACGTCATCAAAAGAACTTTGGACAGCTTTGGTATCCCCGTAGAAATGGGGGAAATAAATGTTGGACCGGCTGTCACGCGCTATACTCTTAAGCCAGCGGAGGGCGTAAAACTTTCTCGTATTGAGGCGCTGCATAATGACCTGGCACTCGCTCTCGCCGCGCACCCCATAAGGATAGAGGCACCGATTCCAGGAAAGTCACTTGTGGGAATTGAGGTCCCTAATAAAGCAGCGGCCTTGGTGCGCCTCGGAAGCCTGATGGCCTATCCTGAATTCCAAAAATCCGGGCCGCTGGGATTTGTGCTTGGGAGAGATGTTTCCGGGGAACCGGTTTTTGCCGATATAGAAAAAATGCCGCACATGCTTGTTGCCGGAGCGACAGGAGCCGGGAAATCAATTCTCATCCACTCTCTTTTAGCCTCACTTCTATACAAAAATTCACCGGCGACATTGAAGATGATACTCATAGACCCAAAGAGAGTGGAGTTGTCCATATATAACGGCCTGCCGCATCTTGTAAACCCAGTGATAACGGAAAATAAGAAAGCCGCCGGCGTATTCAAGTGGGCGATAAACGAGATGGAGCGGCGCTACGACTTACTCCTTCACGCCGGCAGCCGGGATATAAAAAGCTACAACGCTAACGGCGGCAAGGACGACCCGCTCCCCTATCTTCTTATAGTCATAGATGAACTCGCAGACCTTATGGCCTCATATGGCCGCGAAGTTGAGGGCTCAATCGTCCGGCTCGCACAGATGGCGAGGGCGACAGGATTGCATCTCGTCCTTTCCACACAGCGGCCATCCGTGGAAGTTATAACTGGCCTGATTAAGGCAAATATTACGGCGCGCATCGCGCTTCAGGTCGCAAGCCAGATAGATTCGCGGACGATCTTGGACACATCCGGAGCCGAAAAACTTTTGGGCCGTGGCGACTTATTATTTATTTCCTCGGATCTTTCTAAACCCAAGAGGATCCAGAGTTCATATATAACAGAGGAAGAAGTAAATAAGGTCACGGATTTTATTCGGGAAAATAATCGCAGCTCTCCCGCAGGAACAGAAGAAGTAAATTTCGAAGTTAAGAACTCCGAAAACGGCGGCGTTCCGGCTAATGGCGAAAATATGTTTGATGAATTTCTTGAGGATGATGACGACGAAATGTACGATGAAGCTGTAAACGTTGTCCGCGAAGCTAAAAAGGCTTCAGCCTCTCTTCTGCAGCGCCGCCTTAAACTGGGCTATGCCCGCGCAGCCCGCCTGCTTGATCTTATGGAAGCGAAGGGTCTTATCGGCCCCGGAGATGGCGCCAAACCTCGGGAAGTATTTATAGACGATCTACCTGAATAGAGAAGCATTAGGCTAGAAGCTCTCCACCCTCAGTGGAGGCTTTTTTATTATCTGCCCGCTGATACCCAGCCGCTTGCGGCGGGGATGAAGCGGTGCGCAGATAATAAACCCCGCCGACGGCGGGGTGAATAACCGCCTTGCTGTAAGCAGATACCGCGCTGCTTGCAGCGCGGTTATTCATTTACAAAAATTTAAATATGGCGGTATAATCCTTTAGTCAACCAGTTAATAATATTTCCAAATGGAAAACGAAGAATTGAATTTCGCGGAGTTTCTCAGGGAGAGGATAAAAGACACGGGAATAAATATTAAAAAACTATCCGATGCCTCGGGGATCGCTGTTAAGCACCTCGAAGGGATGTTAAGCGGCAACCTGGAAAATCTTCCGTCCGCGCCATACTTCCGGGGATATTTAATAAGGCTCGGAGAAATTTTGAATTTTGATTTTGAACCTTGGTGGAGCTCCCTAAAAAACAGCGGAGCAATAAAGGGAGCCCATGCACCCCTGCCGAAGAATAGGTTCGTCAGGAAGTCCATCCCAAAGATTGCCTGGGTCGGAACATTTGTCGCAATTATTATAATTTATTTTCTATTTCAGTACTCGCATATTCTGGGCAAGCCGGAAATAACCCTAATTTCTCCATCCGGAAATCCCGCTTTATCCTTAGTCAACCAAGTAGACATAAGCGGTTCCCTGAATAATGGCGGAACGCTTTATATAAATGGTGAGCAGATAAGCATTAATAAGGATGGTACCTGGTCCAAAATGGTGCTCCTCCAAACGGGCATCAACTCTCTGAAAATAACCGCCAAAAAATTCTTAGGAGGGGAAACTAGCATCATGGAACAGATAATTTATCAGCCGCAAACAACCTCATCAGCTCCCGCACAGGCATTTAATCAATACAATTGACAACTTTATCCGTGCGCGTAAAATTAATTCCAATGACACAGGCTCCAAAAAAATCCAAAGAGGAAAACACAAAAGAACTTGACGGCCTTATCTCCTCCCTTCGGGAAAAATTCGGCGAGGGAGCGATAATGAAGCTCGGCGAAGCGAAACACGTTGACGTATCGGTTGTTCCCACCGGTTCATTCTCTTTAGACCTTGCACTCGGCGTCGGCGGCCTGCCTCGGGGAAGAATCATTGAGATTTACGGACCGGAATCCAGCGGCAAAACAACTTTGGCTTTGAATGTTGTGGCTCAAGCACAACGCCAGGGAGGAAAAACTGCTTTTATTGACGCTGAGCACGCCATGGACCCCGAATACGCAGCGCGCCTGGGAGTTAAGATCAATGAACTCTTGATATCCCAGCCCGACAGTGGTGAAGAGGCCCTCAATATTCTAGAAAGCTTAGTGCGTTCGGAAATGATTTCCGTTGTAGTTGTTGACTCCGTGGCGGCACTCACTCCTAAGGCAGAAATTGAGGGAGAAATGGGAGCTCAACACGTCGGCCGCCAGGCAAGAATGATGGCCCAGGCCCTGCGGAAACTCACAGCTCTTGCCGCGAAAACGCAGACGATGGTAATTTTTATAAATCAATTGCGGATGAAAATAGGCGTAATGTTCGGCAACCCGGAAACGACACCTGGAGGAATGGCCTTAAAATTCGCGGCATCGGTGCGCATTGACGTCCGCCGAATCGCCCAAGTGAAAAAGGGTGAAGAGGTTATGGGAAACCGTGTAAGGGCAAAGGTTGTAAAAAATAAAGTGGCCCCGCCGTTCCGCCTCGCGGAATTCGACATAATGTTCAACGAAGGAATCTCCTATGAGGCAGACGTACTTAATGCCGGGATAAAATACGATGTGGTCAAGAAATCCGGCGCAAGTTATTCTTTCGGCGGAGAAAAACTGGGGACTGGCTTTGATAATGTCCGCGAAAAGCTTAAAGAAGATAAAAAAATCGTCAACGAGATAAAGAAGAAAGTGGTGGAGGCTATAAAAACTGGCCCAGCGAAAGAAAAGGAAGAGGATAAGAAAACTTCCTGATAATAGATGTGTAAATAAAAATGAGGCGCGCTTGCGCCTCTTTAAATATCCAATCTTATTCAAGATAATCTACAACGACAGGCTCTGGCCTTAATTCATTATTTCCCTTGGCGCCACCGAAAATCCTAAGAGTGCTAAATCCCCTCACAAGCGAATGACCAATCCACCTCCTGTCTACCGGAGAAAATTTGTTCTGATCATCGCCGTCTTCAAAAAGAAGGCTTAAACCTAAAAATTCAAGCCATTCTTCGTGCCGCATGGCATTCAATCCCAGGTAATGGTAAGACCTCCCCGACGCTATAATATATCCGGGGAGAACCAGGTCGCTTTTCGATCTGCTCATAACCGTTCCGAATTCTTGTCGTAATATGCCAATAGCATCGTCTGAAATCGGAATGGAAAAATCTAATTGAGGTAAATACATAGCTTCACCGTTCTTATGTCGGGCAACAGAGCATAAGCCGACAACGGTTGACACGCTTAACGCACAATTATCACGTAATAAAAGCAGCTCTTCCTTAACCGTATCTTTTTTAGAAACGTCTAGCAAAGAATACTTGCGCTCCGATTCGCTTTGCGTCATACCATTCGACTTATAAATAAAACAAACTGTTCGTAGGTTGACTAACTCTTTATTCCTTTCGGCAATTTCCAAGACAACGTCGATAGAATGCGCCGTCCCGTTCAGAGGAAGCATATAGACCTCCATGATTCAAGGATGTAAATTCGAGCTGTTTAGAATATAACCAATCTGAACCTATGGCGCAATAGTTTTCTACAACCTCGATATTGCTTCGTTAAATCCGCTCTCTGAAGCGCTCATAATTAGATAACCGTTATACCAGCCGTAAACGAAAGCGGCGCCCGGCGAAGAAAATGTCAGTTCGCGCGCTGGCTGACCGCTTAAAGTTATATCCTTGAATCCATTCGTGTCGGCATTGCCCGGGGAAGTTAAAAAGAATCCGGGAACTTGCGACGATTGTTCGATTTTTGCAACGTCGTCTTTCAGGAACAACCAATTCTCGGTCGGCTTCAGTTGCAGAATATATCCGGGCCAGGAACCATTTTTATCTTTGTAAACAAACATCGTCGCGTCCGTATTGAAATGGGCGAAGAGATAAGCCGGATCCAAAAGCGCCACATCGGCATAATTTAAAAGCTGGATTGCTTCATAGTTATTGCCTTTCTCATCCTCGGCGTTCACTTCAAAGAAACCTCCGGTACTCGTTGACGGCAAAATTCCTAAAAGTTTTTGGCTGTACGTTTGCAAATCAAAAGAACTTTGGGCCGTGGAACGGATAACAAGCACAAGCGTTTTATCCGCAGATTTCTTAAAGAACGATTGATGAATAGTACTCCCTGCCGCAGTCACCGATTGATTTGCGCCAGTTTGTTGCTGTGCCGGCTGTCCTGCCTGATCCTGTTTCTGAATGGTAGCGGGGGCTCCGGTACTGCCACCAGGAGGAGGCAAGATATTATAGAACAAAAATGCTCCGGCACCGATAGCGCCAATGGCAATGAGTGTGATGAGGGGAATTAAAAAACTATTTTTTTTTATGCCTCCAGCCGGTCCGTTGGTTTCTTCCGTTTGCACCGGACGCACGGTTGCGACTTTCACGCTTTTGAATCTCGGGCCAGAACCTCCGCTTGCCACCATCGATTCAATATCCGATTGCATCGTACGAATCCTTACCTCGTGCGGCGGCTCGGGAATGCTCGGGCTTGAATCTTCGGTGTTTGGCGATTGCCCGACACTGCCAGCTGCCCAAAAATTTTCTTGATTGTTTTCTGCCATTTGTTTTTATTTTAACATCCGGAAACCGATTATCGCCAACGGCACCGATTACTAAAATCCCAGGGATGGTTTAGAATTAAAGTTATGCAGAAACGTTCGGTAATGCTTATAATTTTGGACGGTTGGGGAATTGGCAAAGAAGACGATACCAATCCGGTTAACATCGCGAAGCCGGAGACATTTTCCTGGCTACGAAAAAATTTTCCCTTAACTAGCCTGCGGGCATCGGGTATTGCAGTAGGTCTCCCCTGGGGAGAAACAGGCAACAGCGAGGTCGGACATTTAACGCTCGGTGCCGGCAAGGTTATATATCAATACTACCCGAAAATCACTATGGCTATTCAAGACGGCAGCTTCTTTGAAAATCCGGTCTTAAAAGATGCCTTCGCCCATGCAAGAAAAAATAGCTCGGCAGTCAACTTCGCCGGGCTTTTGAGCCGCGGCAACGTCCATGCGGCGCTCGATCATCTGCTAGCTCTTATTGAAATGGGCGAGAAAGAAAACGTGCCGGTGAAACTTCATCTTTTCGCCGACGGCAAGGACACCCCTCCCAAGAGCGTGCTAAAATTCCTCAAAGAAATTCCCGCGGAAAAAATTGCCACGCTCACCGGCCGCTATTACGCGATGGACCGCAGCGGAAAATGGCAACTAACTGAACAGGCTTATAACAACCTTGTCGGTAAATCAGGAATAATCGTCGTGAGTCCCGACGAAGAGTTGGAAAAGGTTTTCTCCCGCGATCTTTCGGAAGAATATCTACCGCCCTTAAGATTCGGCGCCGGAAGTGAGATAAAAGACGGCGAGTCGCTTGTCTTCTTCAACTACCGCGAAGACAGCATCCGTCAGACAGCCGAGGCCTTCATTTTAAAAGATTTCAACGAATTCCCGCGTGAAAATTTCCAAGACCTGTATATCGCCACATTCACCCATTATGAAGACAAACTTACTGCTCCGGTTGTTTTTGACGGCGACAAAGTAATGGAACCTCTCGGCAAAGTCATAAGTGATGCCGGGAAAAATCAACTGCGTCTCGCCGAGAGCTATAAATATGCCCACGTAACATTTTTTTTCAACGGCTATAGAGAATCACCTTTCAAAAACGAGTATAGAATTTTAATTCCTTCTCTCTCAACCGCCAAACCAGAAGAGCATCCCGAACTCCAAGCCCAGGCCATAACCGACCGCCTGCTGGAAACAATACAAAATCCGGCATTTGATTTTATTCTTGTCAATTATTCCAACCCGGATACGATGGGACACACTGCCAACTTTGAGGCCGGCGTGGAAGCCGTTCGCACCATAGATAAAGAACTCGGCCGCCTTTTAAAATCGGCGATAAACCCGGACATGGCGATTATCATAACTTCCGATCACGGCAATATAGAAGAAATGCTTGATCCAACCACTGGTTTACCCGAAAGTCAGCACGATCCGAACCCGGTCCCCTTATATCTCATCGCTCCGGAATTCAAGGGGAAAAAATTCTTGAACTGGCAGAATATTGAGAACGAAACGATGGGCGGACTAGCGGATGTCGCCCCTACCATTTTGGAACTTTTAGGCATCAAACAGCCGCCCGAAATGACGGGTAGAAGCCTATTGGAGGGGTTAATATAATCCGCTCCATTAAAGAAAATATACATCCGCTTTGCCCGTTTTTTGCTATAATTATATAAAGTGAAATTTCTAGCTAAAATCTTTCTCGTCATAGCCGCTAACGCCGGAGCAATCTGGGCGGCAGCGACTTATGTTCCCGGATTCCATTTCTCCGGGAGCACGATAGAACTCCTTGAGCTCGCCCTTATATTAATGGCTCTCAATCTTATATTAAAGCCAATCGTTAAATTACTTCTCGGTCCGATAATTGTCCTCACGCTCGGCATCGGCCTTATAGTAGTAAATGCTTTAATGCTTTATATTCTTGACATTTTTTCCAAAAGCATTACGATTGAAACCATTCCTGCGCTAGTTTACGGAACGCTCATCGTCAGCGTTATAAATTTTATTGTTCACCTTGCGACGTAGGAATCTTTATTGGACATGTTAATCCCAATTCTCCAAATAATTATCGCTCTGGTCTTGGTCGTACTTATATTACTGCAGGAACGTTCTGCCGGGCTTTCCGGTATTTTTGGCGGCGAAGGCGGCGGGTTCTATCAAACTCGCCGAGGCCTGGAAAAGGTTATTTTTTATTCCACGATAGTGCTTACGATTATTTTCGTAGCTCTTGCGATATATCAGCTTATTTACGGTTAAAACCGGCGGCGGATAACGAATTTCATCGCGTACGAACGAATTCGTAAAATTTGCGCCGGATCAGAAATTCGTTTTATGTATACGCTTAAAAAAATATTCCTTGCGCTCACTGTTAAAGAAAAAGTCGTCTTTGTCGGAGCCGCTATACTCTTTATTATCAGCGGTCTTACTCTTTTCGGCCTCGGGCTAGCCAAATCCACGGAGGCCGTACCGGCGGCAGGCGGAAGATATGCTGAGGGAGTTGTGGGCCAGCCCATCTATATAAATCCCGTAATAGCTTCAAACGAAATAGACAGGGGTTTGGTCAAACTTGTTTTCAGCAACATCCAGGATATTGCGGACAAAATTGACGTTTCACCGGACGGCAGGATATGGAAAATACGCCTCAAAACCGATCTCCATTGGCAGGACGGAGAGAAGCTCACTAGCGACGACGTTATTTTCACAATCCAAAAAATACAAGACCAAGAAACCAATTCTCCATTTTTCGGTGAATGGCAGGGGGTGGCGGCTCAACGCTTAAGCGAATTAGAATTGCAACTAAGCCTTGTAAACCCCTACGCCTTTTTCTCCGACACCCTCAAGAATCTTTACATTTTACCAAAACACCTTTTCGCAGACGTACCGCCTGCCAACTGGCGACTCTCCGATTATAATTTAAAACCCATCGGCAGCGGGCCTTATAAATTCCTCTCTTACGATAAAAGAACCGATGGTTTTATTTATATGTACAGACTTGCCGCCTGGGATAAATACTTCGGAGACAAATCGCTTATCCAAAATTTTGACTTTCAACTATTTTCCAACGCAGACGACCTTATCAATAATTTCAACTCTGGGGCCATTGATGGCATTGCCGGAATTGAACCGGCTGAAATCGCGCAGATAAAACGCCCCTACGAAAACATCTCTTTCCGCTTGCCTAACTACTATGCCGTATTCCTCAATCAGTCAAAAAGCGTTCCGCTTAAGGATGTAGCCGTACGCCAGGCACTGACATTAGCGACTGACAAAGAAAATATCATAAATAGCGTTTTGGGTGGACGTGGCAGTATTGATGCCGGTCCGATTCCCGAAGGCGCACCCTACTACAATCCGGGAATAGAAACTGCCACCAACTCCCTCGAACTTGCCTCCGCGACCCTGGATGCCGCCGGTTGGAAAATTGACGCTTCCGGCACGCGCGAAAAGACCATCGGTAAAACCAAGGTGCCGCTGGAGCTGAACCTCTCGGTACCGCAAATAGATTTTCTGACACAGACCGCGGATATTCTGCGGCAAGAATGGCAGCGTGTCGGATTTAAAATCAACATCGTCTCGCAGCCTATTAACGATATAACTGATAACACGATAAAAAATAGGGACTACGAAATGCTCTTGTTCGGCAATGTTCTCGGCCGGAGTTCAGACCTTTTTTCTTTCTGGCATTCATCGGAAAGATTCTACCCTGGGTTAAATCTGGCAATTTACAATAATAAAACGGCCGATCCGCTCATTGAGTCAATCAGGCAAAATCTGGATAATACCAATCGAACCGATCAGTTCAACAAACTATTAAGTATTATAATGAACGACTATCCCGCGGTTTTTCTCTACTCTCCGGACTACCTATACCTCGCGAGCAAGAATCTTCACGGAGTTGAGAGCGGATTCCTATCTGATCCATCCGATATCTTCACCACTGCCAATAAATGGTATCTAAAAACAGCAAGGGTGCTAAAATAGGCAATCATCAAAGGCGCGGCTTGACTTTACTGCCCTATCTGCTATAATGATAATAATCTCAATTAATACCTCCTTTTGCTAATTGACTTCGATGATGGCTTTTAACCAGGCGACATATCTGCTGTTTTAAGAGAATTCTGCGTGCTTTTTGTTATTAAATTTTCCTTGCCCTCCTGGTGGAATTGGCAGACACGTACGCTTCAGGTGCGTATGTCCGCAAGGACGTAGAGGTTCAAATCCTCTGGAGGGCACAAGCGCATCCCGCCGAAACGGGACGATCACAAAATTATAGGGGTTCCAACACCGCTCCCCTAACACAAAATAAAATCTAAATAAAAAAATTATGCTAAAAAAATCAACGGAACGTCCGCGGATAAAACCTCCGGCCGTGCCGCGTCGTAATCCTCCGGATGCAGGCGGGGCAATTCCAAAGCGAACCGCTCGTCCGGCACAAACCGGATCACGAGGCGGAAATGGCAACGCCTTTCAACACGCGCGTCATTTTTCGCGCACACGCGAAACTAATCCATCTCCGAAACCGGAATACGAAAAAACGGGCGGCGATGAAAATAGCGACAAACTCCGCTTCGTACCCCTTGGCGGACTGGAAGAAGTCGGGAGAAATTCTATGTTCTATGAATACAAGAACGAGATCGTCGTGGTAGATCTCGGCCTGCAATTTCCGGAAGAAGAAACTCCGGGAATAGATTATATAATTCCCAACGTCACTTATCTTGAAAAGAAAAAAACCAATGTCCAGGCCGTAATTTTGACTCACGCTCACTACGACCACATCGGCGCCGTTCCGCACGTCATAGAAAAACTCGGCAATCCTCCGATATACACGACATCCATCACGAAAGCGATAATAGAAAAACGCCAATCGGATTTCCCGAACAGTCCGAAACTGAACATTGAGGTCATCAAGAATGGAGATAAAATCAAACTCTCTAATTATTTTGAAGCGGAGTTCTTCGGCGTACCGCATACTGTCCCAGAAACTGTCGGAGTTGTTTTAAAAACTCCCATAGGAAATATGGTTCACTTCGCCGACTTCAGAATTGAATATGACGAGAAGGGAACCGCTCACGGCCTTGAAGAATTCGAGCGCATCGGCAAACTCGGTATCCACACATTTACCATAGACAGCACCAATGCCGAAAAAGAAGGAAAAACAATTTCGGAAAAAACCGTTGAGAAAAACCTGGAAGAGATCTTCCGCAAATCAGACGGCAGGATAATCGTCGCCACCTTCGCTTCGCTTTTAACCCGCATCGCGGAAATAATAAAAATAGCCGAGAAAATCGGGCGGCGCGTGGCTTTATCCGGCTATTCAATGAAAACCAACGTACAGATCGCGCAAAACCTCGGCTTTATCAAAGCCAAACAGGGAACGATAATCTCTCTTGATGAAATAAACAAGCATAGGGACGAGAAACTTCTTATCCTCTCCACCGGCGCCCAAGGCGAAGCGAATGCCAGCTTGATGAAAATAATCAACGGCGAACACCGGCAGGTTAAACTCAAACACGGCGACACGGTTGTGCTTTCGTCTTCCGTAATCCCGGGAAACGAGCGAAGCGTCCAAGTCGTGAAAGATAATCTGGCAAGACAGGGTGCGATAGTCCACACTTCGGCATTGATAGACATCCACTCTTCCGGACACGCCCCCAAAGATGACCTGCAACTCGTAATGAAACTTATTAAGCCGAAATTCCTGCTCCCCGTTCATGGCTACTATTTCATGCGCTCGGCAAACGCCCAGTCGGCGCGGGAAGTTGGCATACCGAAAGAAAACGTCATCTTGATGGACAACGGCCAAGTCGCCGAACTTGATAAAGACAGTTTCAAAATAACCAAAGAAACCGTTCCGGCGTTTTACGTTATGGTTGACGGCCTTGGCGTCGGCGACGTGGAAGAAGTGGTTCTCCGCGACAGGCGCGCGCTTGCCGCCGAAGGAATGGTTGTGATTATCACAACCATAGATAAAGACAAAGGTAAATTACTTAAGAGCCCGGACATCATTTCGCGCGGATTTATTTATCTCAAAGAAAATCAGGAGGTCTTAGATCAGGTGAGAAAAAAGATCCGCGACCTGATGCAGCGCCTGCCGAGCTACCAGCCGATTGAAGCCGACTATCTGAAAACCCTTATCCGCGATCAAGTAGGACAGTTCCTCTATACTAAAACCAAGAGACGTCCCATGATATTGCCGGTAATAATAGAAATCTAGTTAACCATAAAAAAACCGCACAAAATGCGGTTTTTATGTTAGAATTTTAATTATGAAACCAATTCTTGTTTCCGGCATCCAGACTTCAGGCCGATTGCACCTTGGCAATTATTTGGGCGCCTTAAAAAATTTTGTTGACCTGCAAAATTCGGGAAAGTACGATTGTTATTTTTTCTTAGCCGACTTACATTCATTAACCGAGGCGTTCAATCCAGAAGATAAACATAAACAAGTCATTGAACTGGCCGCGGATTTTCTGGCTGCCGGCCTGGACCCCAAGAAATCCGTTATCTTCCAGCAATCGCAGGTCCCGGCGCATACGGAACTCGGATGGATTTTCAATACGATTACGCCATTCGGAGAATTAAACAGGATGACACAGTTTAAAGAGAAATCCGACGCGCAAAAAGAAAATGCGAATGTCGGGCTTTTAACTTATCCCACTCTGATGGCCGCCGACATTCTTTTATATGACGCCAAATTTGTGCCGGTTGGCGACGACCAAAAACAGCATTTGGAACTCACGAGAACTATCGCCCGTAAATTCAACGCCAAATTCGGCGAAACTTTCACGGAGCCACAACCACTATTTACAGCAGCCACTCGGGTGATGAACCTTGGCGAACCGGAGCGAAAAATGTCCAAGTCGCGCTCGCATCCACAAAACGTGATTTTCGTTGACGACTCGCCGGAAGAAATTTCCGCCAAAATAAAATCCGCCGTAACAGACTCCGGCTCGGAGGTTAAGTACGACATCAAAAACAAACCCGCAATAAGCAACTTGCTTACTATCTATTCCGCCCTAAGCGGAGAAGCCATCCCTAAACTGGAGAAATATTTCACAGGGAAAAAGTATTCAGAGTTCAAAGTTAAGCTTGCAGAGCTGATATCCGATTACTTCGCGGATTACCGCAAGAAGAAAAAGTTATTACTCGCCAAACCGCAGACACTTATAACAACGCTCAAATCCGGTTCAGCCAAAGCGGCAAAAGTTGCCGACAAAAAGATACACGAAGTTAAAAAAATAATAGGATTGGCGATTTAAATCTTCCTTACAGCCAACCAGGAATCCGCGCCGTTAACCTTCGTTTCCGCCTCCGCTTCAAATTTTTCCGATTTTTTATATTCTATCGCTTCGGCTCCGACCTCAACTTTCAAAACTTTTTCGTACTTGTAGATTGCGAGACGCACTTCCGCCGGCAACTGGGCCATCAATATCATTTTATCCTTCGGCTTAAGCCCGGATTTTTGCCGCAGCTCCTGAACGGCCCTTATTATCTCCCGCAATATACCCTCTTCGCGCAGTTCCGGCGTGACAACGGTATCCAGTTCAATTTCTTCCTTAAATCTGGCACTGAAAACAACTTTCTTAATATTCACCTCTTCTGCTAAAATACCAAGCAATTCTTTGGGAATCTTCAGCTTTCCGGTTTTAACCCTGAGTTCACCGAGAGGCTGACGGACTTTTATTCCCGCCTCCGCCCGCTTGGCCAATCCCAAACTAGCCAAACGCCTCACTTCGGCCATTCCTTCCAGTAATTTAGAATTTTGAGTTTTTAATTTTGGTTTTGTCTCCGGCCAATCTTCCAAATGAACTGATTCCTGCGTTCCGTTAAGTTCTCCGTAAAGTAATTCCGAAAAGAATGGTGCGAAGGGAGCTGTTAGTTTCGCCGTTTCACGCAGAACCAAGCCGAGTGTGGCGCAAGCCGAATCAAAATCCTTGGCGCTCTCCGGTTTTTGCAAGCGCCGGCGCGAACGGCGGATATACCAGCGCGACAGATCGTCAACCAACTTCTCTATAACAAGCGCGGCTTCTCTTATTTCGTATTTATCCAGGTGCTTTGTGGTATCGGCAACAGTTTCTCCGAGCCGAGACAGAATCCATTTGTCCAGAACATTGGTCGAGGATGGAATTTTATCTCCCGAACTTTTCTCGCTCGCATATGTTTTATAAAATACCAAACTGTTCCAAAGAAGCATGTGCATCCTGCGGTATGTTTTCGAAATCTCGTTCTCGTCAAAATTTTTTGTCTCGCCCGGAGGATTCACGGTATAGAAATACCAGCGGACGGCATCAACTCCGTATTTATTGATAACCTCCCAGGGGTCAACTATATTCCCTTTGGACTTGGACATTTTCTGCCCGTGCTTATCGTTTATCAGCCCCAAAGAAACAACGTTCTTATATGGCGCCGGGTATCCCAAAGATGTAGCAACTGCAAGCAGGGTGTAAAACCATCCTCGCGTCTGATCCATTGCCTCCGAAATATAATCTGCCGGATAAGCGCGGCTTTTGTCTATAGCATCCTCATTCTCAAAAGGATAATGCTGCTGAGCGAAAGGCATTGAGCCGGAATCAAACCAGACGTCAGCTACTTCTTTGACCCGTCCTGTTCTCGCGCCGCATTGCGGGCAGGCAATATGGATACCATCGGCATATGGCTTGTGCAGGTCTATAACTCCAGTACCATCACGGGGCACTATCTTTAGAGTTAACTCTCTTGTTTCAGCTACGCCGATAAAATCCTGGCCACGGCTTATTTTTTCCCGTATAGCGCGTTTTTCATCCCATGCTTCCGCCGCGTGCGTAAGCATCCAGATCGGATACTCATGGCTCACGAGCAGGATATTCTTGCCGCGGTATTTTTTTTCCAATTCCTGCAAAATTTCCCAAACCCGACTGCGCAAATCGCGCAGGGACTCGCCTCCTTCCGGCTTGCCCTCAAACTTTGATTCGTATGTGGGAAAAAGCTTATGGTAGCGGCTATCACGGCCCCCCTGAAGCATTGAACCCAAATCTACCTCGCGCAGACGTTTGTCGAAAACTACTTTTTTGACGCCCAATGCCTCCGCCGCAATCTCGGCTGTTTCTTTTGTCCGGATTATGTCCGAAGAAACGATGACGTCTATTTTTTTTCTGCTGCTTTTTAGTTTCTGCAAAAAATTTTTCGCCGACTTTTCCGCGAGCGAGCGGCCGATAACGGTCAAAGTGTTGTCTTTAGACCAACCGGAATCAATAAAGTGTTCGGCGTTGCTTTTCGCCTCTCCGTGCCGCATAACCCAATAATTATTCCTGGAACCTCCGGCAAGCTTACTGAGCTCGTCAATGCCTCCCGCCACTTCGCAGTGATTGCATTTTTTGCATTCCCAGATCGGTAACGGCGTTCCCCAGAACCGTTCACGGGAAAAATTCCAATCTTTAACCTCACGCAGCCATTCGCCGAAACGCCCCTGTTTTACGTATTCCGGCGTCCAATTGATTTTATTGTTATTGGCTATAAGCTGCTTCCTTAAACCGCTCATGGCTACGAACCAGGAATTTCTTGCGTAATATAGAATTGGCGTGCCGCACCGCCAGCAGTAGGGATAATCATGCTTGTAGGGAAGAACTTTCAGGAGCGAACCGCGCTGTTTTAAATGTTCAACGATGCCAGCCTCGGTTTCCTTGGACTTCGCGAACAGGCCGGAGAAACCAGAAACGTCCTTAGTGAACTTCCCAACTTCATCAACCGTGTGATACCTCGGTAAGCCGACTTTAAGTCCCAGCTGATAGTCATCTTCGCCGTACATAACCGCAGTGTGGACTACCCCGGTTCCCTCTGTCGTATTAACAAAATCGGCGTCGTAAACCTTGTACGAACTTGGCGAACGCAATGCCGGAATTTCAAAAAGCGGCTCGTAGCTCAGGCCGATAAGTTCGTTCCCCTCAAAAATCTCCCTCAGGTCGGGGGCGGAACCAAAAATAGCGGGATTATTCTTAACGGCTTCCTCAGCTACAATCCAACGCTCTATTTTCCCGTCAATCATCTTCTTCAGTACGGCGTATTTGATGTTTTTACCAACGGCCAAAGCCACATTTCCTGGGAGCGTCCACGGCGTAGTCGTCCAGGATAAAACATACGTATCATCTCCCGCCGAGAAATATCCGCCGATTTTCTGCCCCCTCTTCAATTTGAATTTTATATAAACGGAGTCATCAGTAGTTTCTTTGTAACCCAAAGCAAGCTCGTGCGAAGAAAGCGACGTGCCGCAGCGCACGCACCAGGGAACTACCTTATGTCCCTTATAAAGAAGTTTTTTTGTCCAAAAGCGCTTTATTATCCACCAAAGAGTTTCTATGTAGGAGCTTTCGTAAGTTATGTAAGGGTCTTTCAGGTCCAGCCAAAAGCCCATCCGTTTTGTGAGGCGCTCCCATTCGTCTTTGTATTCCCAGACGGACTCGCGGCATTTTTTATTGAAGGCCTCAACGCCGTAGTTTTCAATGTCCTTTTTCGTTTTCAGGCCCAATTGTTTTTCCACCCCTATCTCCACGGGCAATCCGTGCGTGTCCCAGCCGCCTTTTCTCGGAACCAAATAGCCCCGCATCGCCTTGTAGCGTGGGATTATGTCTTTGAAGGCACGAGCCAGAATATGGTGCACGCCCGGCCTGCCGTTAGCAGTTGGCGGACCCTCGTAAAATATGAACTTTTTAGCGCCTTTCCGCTTAGCGAGAGTTTTTGCAAAAATGTCGCTTTCGTTCCAAAATTTCAAAACTTTTTCCTCCTCCTTGGGAAGATTGAATTCTTCGGGCATAGATTAAAAATATCACGTTATTCGTATCTATTCAAAAAATCTGCTGCGTATTTTATGGGTATTGCCATGGCTCAAAAGTCCAAGATAAGCGTTAATCGTCGCTGGCGCTGGGTTGGCTATTACCATCTTTAACATTCTTCTTCTCGTCGTTGTCCGAAAAACACGGTGATCAGGAAAATTTATCCACCCCAAAAAATCAACTCCGGACGCAATGGTATTTATGAAAATTTTATTTGGATGAAGCGTAAGTCGCAATTTATTTTCCAAAAATTCTTTTATTTTTGGAACTAGAGATTCCAGCAATCCGCGGTTCTCCGAGAAAATAACGAAGTCGTCCGCATAACGTATATAGTGCCTTGTTTTCAGTTTGTGCTTCACAAACTGGTCAAACTCGTTCATATAAACATTTACAAAGAGTTGTGAAGTGAGGTTGCCGAGCGGTAAACCTTGTCCAGGCGCGCTTGATGAAAAACTCTCGATAACTCTTTCCAGGAGCCGCAGCGTATCAGCGTCTGGGATATATGAACGTAGAATATCAAGGAGGACGGCGTGGTCGATGTTGGCAAAAAACTTTTGAATGTCACACCTGAGAACCCAGGAGGTACGCGTATTGTTCTTACTAATAATGCGGGCGAACGCGCGAAAACGATTCATTGCGGCATGCGTTCCTTTTCCGACTCGGCATGAGAACGAATCAGCTATGAAAGTTTTATCGAAGAACGGATAGAGCACCCGGTAGATGGCGTGATGGAGTAAGCGGTCGCGGACGGTTGCCTTGTGGATATTCCGCGGTTTCGGGTCGCAGATGTTGAATGCTTGATACCCACCGTGTCGGTACGCACCGTTCAAAATATCCGCGCGAAGTGATAGAATGTTATCCATAAGGCGCGATTGGAACTCCTGCACATCACGTTTCCCGCTCTTGCCGCGCAAAAATTCCCTCCAGGCCTCAAGCAGGTTTTCCACGCTTATGATTTCCTCAAATTTATGAACCATCTTAATTTTCACAATAAAAATTTTCAAGTAACTCCCCCCCCCCCGACACATCACGCTTCCTATCATCCAACACCTGGTAGCGGCGTACAAAACCTGGCATGAATTTCTGCCGCATGTACCCAAGGATGCGAGATACTCGTTAGGAACTAAGGTCGACGCTTCGTTTATAGAAACGATTGAAGCGGTATTCACCGCAAGCTATCTCAGTAGAGAGAGTAAACTTCCTTATCTCGAAAAAGCTGCCGCGAAACTGGACATGGTTAAATTCTTTCTCCAGATAATCTGGGAAGTCAAGGCGCTCGACAATAAAAAATATATTACACTCTCGGAAAAGCTGGATGAAATAGGCAGAATGCTCGGCGGATGGCTTAGGAAAATGTCTACTTAAACCATTCCGCCGGACATCGCCCGTTGTTTTCATTTGCTGCCAATTACTCGCGACGCGACCGTTGCGATTGAAGTCGTTGTCAAGCCAGTTCCAGTTCAGGTACCAGCGCTCGCCGTTCTGATTGAGGTAGGGAACGTTCCGGTTGCCGTTCGCGTTCAGCACGAATGTGCGCAAGGCCGTCCGGGCCACCATCCTTCGAGTCACAAACAAAAACCATACTCTCGGGATTGTATCGTATTCGGAATTTTGAATTCCTTAGCCTCGCACACCAAGTAGCAACAATTATGAAGCGATTAACGAATGCACGCTAGGAGAAAACCCGTCCTCCCCCATTCCGGCAGACGCCATCGCGGAATTCGATGCGCACAACCTTAGCCGTGCGCATAATATCTACTATCCATAAGGATTATATCAAAAAAATTTAATGGGCCCTAACGAATTAGGGCCCAAGGGTTGAGGGTTCAAGCGACACAAAGGATCTGAGTCACAAGAACCAATGCTACTTGCTCGCGACGCGACCGTTGCGATTGAAGCCGCAGTCAAGCCAGCTCCGGCCCAGGTACCAGCGCTCGCCGTTCCGACTGAGGTAGGGAACGTTCCGGTAGCCGTTCGCGTACAGCACGACCAAACCCGGAAAATCGATGTAAACTTTTCCGAGAAGGGACATGAATACGGGGAATTCATCCTGGTGCTCAACAAGCCAAACGGCCTGCTGGTAACCCAGGACAAGATTCCGGCGGGACACGAGCCTGCGCTCGTATTCGCTGCCAACGATAGACTTCTCGTCAGAACGCAACAATGTGCCAAGACGGAGAATAACTTCATCGGTTGGCGAAGAGTCGGACTCGATTTTTTCGATCTGAGAGAACGCCCTGCGGAGTTCCTCGAGTGTCGGCTGCTTCAGGGCTGGAATCCGAACGGCGACATCTTCCATCGTCTTCCAGAATTCCAACATCTTGATCTCGGCGTTGCCGAGATAGATGTCACGGACGCCTGAAAGGTTGGTGCCGGTTGAAAGCCATTTTACAAAATCGGGCGTGCAACCATTCCGCTCAAGCGCATGATCGAATTCTGCGGCTTGGCGAGCAAACATGACGGGTTGAGACTTGTCATTAGGCATGACATGTCCTCCTTTTCTATGCGACGTGTTCCAGATTAGGAACGTGTCGCGATGCCACTGGCTCCCCCGATCAAACTGGGTTTTGCCATAGCAGAAAACTATCCGATTGCCTAGAGCTTATCGAAAGGCTTTCTGCTATGGCAAATGTAAATAAATCAGGTTTTCAAAGTACGCTACAATTATACACCATATTACTATATTCTGTCAATAGCAGTGATTCCCAATAAATTCAGCCCTTTTTCTATGATTTTCGCCGTTATATTAATAAGCCCAAGAAGCGCGCTCCGCCGACTGGCGGATTCTTCTTTGAGTACCGGCGTGGTTTCGTATAAACGGTTAGCCAACACGGCCAGCTTATAAAGATAGTTAGCTAGGTTGCTCGTCTGCAGTGTTTCCCCACTTCGCGCCACTTCGTCGGGAAATTCAAAAATTTTCCGAGCGAGCGCAAGTTCAACATCAGAATTTAATAATGTAAAGTTCTTGCTTTTAGGTTTTAGAGCTTGGGACTTTCTTAAAATACTCTTAAGGCGGGCATACGTGTACTGCAAATACGGCCCGCTGTCTCCGGAAAAATCCAGCATTCTTTTCCAGTCAAAAACGATGTCGGTTGTGCGTCCCTCCCGCAAATCATTGTATTTCAAGGCTCCAACGGCAACCGCCTCAGCGATTTTATCTTTTTCTTTAGCCGATAATTCTTTATTTTTTTCTTCAACAATCTCCCTCGCCAGCTTGATAGCCTTACCTAAAACCTCTTTAAGTAATATGGTCCTCCCTTCGCGTGTAGCGAGCTTTTGGCCGCTCTCCCCTAGAACCAAACCGTATTTAACGTGCTTGAGTTCAACCCCATCGGCCAATCCAAGAATATTAGTTATGGCGAAAAGCTGTTCAAAGTGCAGAGATTGTTCGTTGCCCACAACATATAAAATTTTCTCCGGCTTATATTTTTTGACACGGTATTCAATATTCGCAATATCGCGCGTAAGGTAAAGGGATGCTCCATCCGCTTTTTCTATTAACGCCGGAGGCAGATTGAACTTATCTAGTTTTATAACTATCGCGCCCTCGCTTTTTACGGCGACGCCGTCTTGCACAAGGCGCGAAACAAGCGGCTTCATATCTTTCTCAAAAAAGCTTTCGCCTTTCCATTCGTCGAACTCTACACCGAGCTCTTTATATGTTCTCTCGAATTCTTTAAGCGATTCTTTTTTAAACCATTGCCAAAGCTTGCGGTTTTCCTTATCGCCTTCTTCTAATTTTTTGAATTCTTCCTGGCCCTCCAGCTCCAATCCCGGGCGGGACTTCATCTCGTCGTGAAAGCGGACGTAGAGCTTCTGCAATTCCTCTATTGGTTTTTCTTCTATCTTTTTCTTATCGCCCCACATTTTATAGGCGGCGATAAGTTTGCCGAACTGCGTCCCCCAGTCGCCCAAATAATTCCAGCGGATAACTTTATATCCCAGTGATTCAAAAACATTGGCAAGCGCCGCGCCGATTATCGTTGTCCGCAAATGGCCCACGTGCATCATCTTCGCGATATTCGGCTGAGAATATTCAACGATAACGGTTTTGCTTTTTCCAATACTTCTCTCGCCATATTTTTTTATATTCTTGGTAACCATGGCCAATTCGTTTTGCAGCGCTTCAGGTGAAAACCAAAAGTTTATAAATCCCGGCGCAGCGGCTTCAACTTTTTGGAAAAACCCAGCCGGCGCAGCGGCACTAATTTTCTGCACCAATTCCCTGGCCAGTTCAAGAGGATTTTTCTTTTCCCGCTTAGCCAAAACCATAGCCAAGTTCGTGGAATAATGGCCGAAGTTTTCTTGTTCCGGAACTGTAACGCTAAAATCTCTGCCATCGGAAAACTCGGATAAAATTTTTATTATCTTATCTTTCATTACCATTAAGAATAATATAAAAAGCAATAATTGTCGCAGAAAACAAAAACCGCCGCTTTTATGCGACGGTGGATTCCCAAGGTCAGCGAAACTTCAAGCCGTATTTAAAAAGAAAGTCGTGCATAACCAATACGCAAATCAGAGCGCTAACTAAACCGGCTGGACCAGATATTCCGACGAAAGCTGCTGAAATCTGGTGTTGAACCTTGCATTCCGTTGCCACTTGAGAAAATTTCCCCTGTAAATAGGCGAAATATCCTCCGTATACCAAAATCGCGCAAACAATCCATATCACAACAAATAAAACGGTCATATTCACCTCTCAAACGTATTTCTGATGATCATACTACATCGCGTGCGACCACGGGTCAAACAGCTTATAATTTAATAAATGAAAACAATCGCGGAAAACCGCCGGGCGCGGTTTGACTATGAAATATTGGAAACAATGGAAGCGGGCGTGGAGCTGCGCGGTTTTGAAGTTAAAAGCGCCAAAGCAGGAGGTTTTAATCTGGCTGGAAGCTACGCTATTCTGAGAAACGGGCAGGCCTGGCTTATTAACTCTCAAATTCCACCATATCAGCCCAAAAACACTCCGGATGGCTATGATCCCTCCCGCTCTCGCCGCCTGCTCTTACACACATCGGAAATCATCTCCTTGGCAGGAAAACTTAAAGATAAATCGGTTCACCTGATTCCATTACGTACTTATATAAAAAATAATTTGGTAAAGATTGAACTCGGACTTGCGCGTTCACGAAAAAAATCCGACAAGAGGGAACTTATTAAAAAGCGCTCCGCAGAAAGAGAAATGATGCGGGCTACCTCAAGGTAAAATGATTATCGTCTTTACGGGTAACGGCAAGGGAAAAACCACGGCATCTCTCGGCCAAATGGTTCGGGTTTTGGGGCGTGGTAAAAAAGCGCTGATGATCCAATTTATCAAAGGCCCTTGGCGTTCTGGCGAGGATGAGTTCGCCGCCAAATTCCAGATTCCAGATTCAATATTCCATATAGAAAAAATGGGGCTCGGCTTCGTTGGAATCCTAGGGGATAAACTTCCGCGCGAAGAACACGAAAAAGCAGCTGAGAAAGCAATCGCACATTTCGAAGAGGAATCGCGCTCCGGCAAGTGGCATTTGATTATATTAGATGAAATTAATGTGGCGGTGTCTCTCGGGCTCTTGAGCGCCGCGCGTGTAGTTGAAGCCGTAAAAAATTATCCCGAAAACAGAATCTTAATGCTGACCGGCCGCAACGCTCCGCAGGAATTCCTCGACCTTGCGGACCTTGCCACGGAAATGCGGGAAATAAAACACCCCTTCCAAAGCGGCGAACGGGCGAAGTTTACGGTGGAATTTTAACGGGTGGCGAACCCCATACAAAAGAAAATGCCCGGGTTCTTTTCCGGGCTTTATGATTTTGCTCATAGAAACTATTTCATCTTGGCCGACGTAGCAGCAGAACCGGCCTCGCGATTGACGACCTTAGCGCAACCATTGCAGAAGATCTTCTCTTGACCCTCAAGGCATTTACCACATTTGTGGCAAACCTTCTTTTGCGGCGACGCTTTCGTTTCCATCAGAACCTCCCTTCGCACTATGAGTTGGATACATCTTAATATATATACGAGAAGAAGTCAATATTAGAAACGGTAGGCCAAAAACAAAGTTGTCATAAGATTAGAACAACGGTTTTGGTAAATACGATTTCTGCGTAAAAAAGGCTGCATATAGCCGCAGGGAGAAGATAAATAAAACACTAACCACGTTGATGGATCACGTACTTTGCTGTAATCTTCTCACATTTCAGAACCTCTCCTACCACGACAACGAATACACGCCTTTCGAAGTCCGTGAATTGTTTGATTCCCAACTCCGTTACGCCCTTGTAGTGGATGTCGAACGTAACTTCCCGACCAGAACTGATAAACCTAATATCAGTGAATCTCTCCTCGGGAGATTGGTTATCCAAAACTCTGATCAGCCTTCTAAGCTCTACCGCATCAAGGTTATACGACCTGAAACAATTACTGCATCCTTCCTCATGGTAGCGCAATGTTGCCCTTAATGGCTCATCGGGACAAACAGAGAACGTTAACCTACATCCTTCCTTTCGTAAAATAAATTCTGTGTTTGAATTAATTCCGCCGTTGCGATCAACTATCATTTTTCCCTCCGATATTCTTTTATGGCTATAATACTAATGCGAGTATAGTTGATATATTTTAGAGCGTCAATTTGGATAACCCTAAGAAATTATCAATGGCGAGAATTTCCAATTATAATAAATGAATGCGCGGAATTAATATTTTTAGCCGAGGTGAAGATTTCTACAATAGTATTGAGAGCGAAATGGCCCGGGCCGAGAAAGAAATCCTCATTAATGTTTACGCGTTCCAAAACGATTCGGTTGGAAAAAGATTTATTGAAATAATAAAGAGAAAATTAAGGAGTGGCATAACCGTAAGAGTGATAATTGACGGCTTGGGAACCAGGCGCAATGGAGACGAGATAGCGCGCGCGCTTGCAGGATACGGAGATGTCGTGCGCATATTCCGTCCGCGAGGCGGATATTTCTGGCACAATCCCAAAATGTCCTTGCGCCGCGACCATGCAAGAATATTTTTGGTAGACAAAAAAATTCTCGGCGTAGGCGGCATATGCATCGGCGACATCTATAACGAACGGCAGGACATAGCCGCGCTCGTTTCCGCTGAAGATACAAGTAGTGTCATTGATTATTTTGATTATCTCTGGATGCTTGCCGGCAATAAAAATGGCGACCCAGAAGCACTGGTACCAAAACAGCTTTCCTCTCCCTTCTCTCTCGCCCCCGAAGTTAAAGCGCTTATCTCGGGACCATTGGAAGCAGAACAGGCAATCTATAGATGGGCCCTAGAGCGGATAATTACCGCAGAAAGACAAATCGTTATCGTATCGGCATGGTTTCTCCCAACCACAGAGCTCATTAAAGCTCTTTGCGATGCCAAGGAACGAGGGGTGGACATTTCTATTATCACCCCATCCCACACAGACAAACGCTGGTACGACGAATTCCGCGGCGCGGCCATACCGAAGCTATTAAAAAAAGGAATACGCTGGTACGGTGCGCACGAATATTTCCATCAAAAATTCTTTTTCGTTGACGATGACTGGTGCTTGGGAAGCGCAAATTTTGATATGGTAAGCATGAACAGGAATTACGAACTCAACATCTGCGGCCATGGCGGAGAGGTGCTCAAAGAACTCCAAAATAATTTCCAGGCGCTCGTTAAAAACAGCAGACCGATAGGATATACCAGAGTGAGCTTATTTGTAAAAACAGTTAGAGTGTTTGCCTATCGGTTATTTGAGACGTTGATAGTAACGCGGTGATGTGGAGCGTATCGGCCTGCCTGCCGGCTGGCAGGGACAACCGACAAACTCTGGTACGTGGTATTTATGAGATGTTGATTAATACAGTATAAGTCTTATAAACCCATAGTATAGTAACGTTCATAGCGTGCGTGACGTTAATGAAAAAAATAAGCCCTGCTCCGATTCGGATAGATACAGGGCCATTGAATAACGATGGTTAATTACGAGGACGAAGAAGAACTGTTAGGGCTCGATAGTAATGGTTATTACTACGGTCGGCGATGCCTTCGGCCAAAGCAACGTAATACGCCGACTTACCGTAGTAAGTTTCCGCCAAAATAATCATTAATGCTTCATCGAGTAACTCTGGGAACCCGGAGAAGGAGAAGATATGGTCGTTGGTTAATCTGATCGCTCCGCCCCACTGTCCTGCTTCGGGATTCCTGCTCTCATAGCTCGAACAGTAGATTAAGGGTCTCGATGCCAGTCGTTGCGCCTTTTCTTTACAAAGTTGCATATACTTCTCGGCCTTCTCGACTGCAACTTCACCGATTTGGGTTGGTTCGAAGAAGGGCTTACCGTTTCCGTCCGCAAGGCAGAAATATCCACCCCTTCGATTGCCCACTTCTTGGTTGTTTTTGAATAGGAAATTTACATCGCCGACGAGCGAAACCAAAGTGCCTCGCAGTTTCTCAAATTCATCCCTTAACATCGTTGTCCTCCTCATCGAACTGTGCTGCCGACATTTTACCACTTGACTACCAACTAGTCAAGGATATGGTTCAATTCCAGTAATCTCTCCCTCTGTTTTTGACCATTTTTGCGATTTTGGGGAAACCGAAAATAAGTTAGGTAAATAAAGAACGAACTCCTATTTCTAGGAGTTCAATTCTGTGTCGGTGGAGATGGGCGGAATTGAACCGCCGTCTAAGGATTGCGCCGCTGAACCATCTACGAACGTATTTCAGTTAAGAACTGAACAAAAGCGATTCTAATTTTCGCTCCAATGCAGAATCATCCATCGGAACTACGCCTCCTTATATAAGACCGGTATTAACCTAAGAGGTCCAGATTAGCCGATCCTCCGGTGTTACGCGTAAGCGAATGCCGGAGCCGCAACTTTTGAGTTGGCAGTTATTGTTTTTTCGCGAGTTTAACGAGTCCGCCCTCGGTCCGCAAATTCAGAACGCATCCTTATCGAAGCCGATCATCCCCGTATTCAATTTTCAATTAGATTATATCAATATTGTCAGAGAAAGTCAAGAAAGTCGGGCTTTGTTATAATGAATAAGACGCAATCGTAAAGGTCGTAATACTAAAAAATCATAGAAATGGACAATTCAAATATGTCTTCCGGGAACGGAATGGTTTGCCGCTGTCCGCACCACAAGATGGTTCCTCTTCTTGTGGTCCTCTTTGGACTCGCCTTCCTCCTTGAAGCTCTTGGCACATTGAGTGCGAGCTTCGTGAACATCGCCTGGCCGGTTCTCGTGATACTGGCTGGAGGTATGAAATTGATGAAAGGGATGTGCAAATGTTGCGCTAATTAAGGAATAAACTCCCCCCGCCTACGGCGAGGGGGGATTTTTTATTATTATTCCTAATTCTATTTGTCCTCAACTATTTTTTGCACATTCGCCCGCCGCAAAAGCTCTTCTTGTAATTTTTCGGCGACGTCTTTATCAAGTGCCGGCAGAATTCCTTCTGATTGCCCCGTGCCATCTTTGGCGTCTTCATGCCCGGCAGTAAGAATCACGAGTCGGCTCAAACCCCACAAGCGATAAGTTATGCTCCGCTCTATGGTTACATCCTGAATCTGGCGATAGGGAATGGCCACTTGCTCCTGGCTAAAAATTCCCCGTTTTACCTTAAGCGAATCGACATCCAACATATATTTGTAAGTTACATAAAAAAGCCAGCTTATAAAGAAAGTCATGCCGGCAACCACTGCGAAAAGGCCCAGGCCGTAAAACCCTATTAACCTCAAATTAACCATATAACCAAAAACGTTTTTTATACCATCGCCGCCGGTTCCGCTTGCGAGAAGAACGAATATGGAGACCAGTAATATGACGAGCGACACAGTACTCTTCCCTGAAAGAAAAAGCCAAAGAGTTTTTTTGCCCAGATTTCTATATTGTCCTATCCCAAAAGCGACATCATTCTCGTTATCCATAAATTACATTATAACATCCGGCCTTAATCTCGTTTTGACAAAACCGGGGTGTTCGGCTTACAATGATAAGCGCGCAACGAAATAGGAACCTGTTAAAATAAACCCATAATTAAACCCAAAATCAACAGCCAAATAACCGCCCCGGAATTAAGGGTGGTGGACGAGAAGGGCCAGAACTTAGGCGTTCTAAAACGCGAGGAGGCGCTTGCGCTCGTAAAACCCGGTAGCGGCGTAGATCTCATAGAAATAGCTCCGAGTGCCAAACCGCCCGTAGCTCGGCTTATGAGCTACGACAAATACCGATACGAAAGGGAAAAGCAGGAAAAGAAAGAGCGTATGGCGCAAAAGACAAGTGGTCCGAAGCAGGTACAGATAAGCGCCCGGGCGGCTCAAAACGACCTATTAATAAAATCCCGCCAGGCAGATAAATTCCTAGGTGAAGAGCATCCAGTGGAAATTCAAATGCGTTTGCGGGGCCGGGAGAAATATAACAAGGATTGGGCTCGACAAAAATTAAACGAATTTATGAAAATGATCACTGTGGAATATAGGGTGATAGGCGAACCAAAATTCGGAGGCCGAGGCATGATGGCACAGATAACTAAAAAATAATTACGATAATGAAAAAAAGCGTATCCAAAAGATTCAAGCTGACCAAAAACGGAAAACTCGTCAGACGGTCAATGTCCGTTAACCATTTTCGCACCAGAAAAAGCACGAAGAATGTCCGCCAAAAACGGCAAACACGGGGAATCGATTACCCTAATAAAAAAATAATGAACTACTAAATCCATGCCAAGAGTTAAACGCGGAATAATAGCCCATAAAAGACGGGAGAAAGTTCTTAAATACACAAAAGGGTTCCGTTGGGGACGGAAATCAAAAGAGCGCGCCGCCAAGGAAGCCCTGCTTCACGCCTGGACACACTCCTTCCAGGGACGCAAAGAAAAAAAGCGTGTCTATCGCCAGCTTTGGAACGTCCAGATAAGCGCATCTTCCCGCGCCGAAGGCCTTAGTTACAGCAAGTTGATTGCCGCGCTAAAGAAAAAGAATGTCCGCCTAGACCGAAAGATTCTGGCCGAACTAGCCAAAAACGAACCTATTGTTTTTAAGAAAGTGGTTGAATTCGTAAAATAATTATCGGTTTTCAGATAAAATAAATAAAAATCGCGCCGGGCAATAAGCTCTGCGCGTTTTATTTTGGCTTGGCGGATGGATCGTAAATCCCCACAGGCACAAACTTAGGCAGGATCTTCTTTATAACGAAAATAAATTTCTTCTGTTTTCTGATTACGCTCCGCAATTCCCGAAGAGCTTCGTGTTCTTCCCGCGTTTTAGTTTTTTCTATTCCCTCAATGTTCGGGGTAACGATCACGAAGCATCCATACTTTGATTCGCATAAAAGGTCGCCGCCGCCGATACTAACAAAATTCTCCAGCCAATTATTCGGCGGAAGAACCGGATTGTCAGCTGTTCTTTGAAGCATCCTCATTGTCGTTCCACATGATTCTCCTCTGAAGATATCCGAGTCCGTCAACTTGCGGAATATACGCAGTGCATTCCGATGTATTAAAAGGTTCCTTTGGGCACAAAGATAGAAAATCAATTTATGAAAAGTTTCGTCGTCATCCACCAAAAAGGCGGCGGACTCTTCCTTAAATCGTTTTTCAAAATATATCTTAATGGAAACCCAGTATATTAACGCTAAGATCGGTGCGCCAGCATATAAATAGATAAAACAGACAAGGGCAACGAAAACAAGGATCCAAATCCACCACGTCATCTTCCTACCCCCCCAATCAAAATTGCTATATTAAGGCTAACAATCCTTACAGTTTATGCAATTTTCGCCGATTAACTATCTTTCTCAGGCACGACGGCCATATCTCGCGGAAGGACCACGCATTCTGGCTCGCAAAAAGTCGTAGGCCTGCCTTAAGACCTTTTGGCTGTCTTTATACTTACCTAAAATTCTTTGGGCGTCCCTGAATAAAAACCAGCCGTATCCTTGATGCTCAAAAGAAATTCTTACGTCTTTTTTGGAAGATTCCGCCAGATAAAAAATTACCACTTTAAATATGCTCTGCCCGGATTTTTTGAAGTAAAACCTCTCATAAGCCTGGAATCCCGGTATTAGGCGCAGGTCGTGCCCGGAAAGTCCGGCCTCCTCCCTCGTCTCGCGAAGCGCGGCCGCTAAACTCTCTTCTTCCGATTCAATATGCCCCTTGGGAAAATTCCAATAACTGCCACCGTGATATAGAATCAAAAACTTGGGACCTTCCTTGGTCCTCCTATAGGCGATTATTCCTGCCGATATCTCTTGTTTTGTCATTTTAGAAATTCTAACATTTTTGCCACGGGCCAGGCATTAATAATGTCTTTTCTCTCGGCCCAACCGCGACGCGCCTGCGCAATGCCATATTCCAGATAAGGAAAGTGCGCGGGCGAATGAGCATCGGAGTCGATGGACATTTTCACCCCCATCTCCACGCACTTTCTAATATGGTCGTCTTTCAAATCTAAGCGGTCGGGGTAGGCATCTATTTCCATTATTGTTCCGGTTTTTTTAGCCGCCTTTATTAATTCATCCATATCAACTTCATAAGCTTCGCGGCGATTAATAATGCGTCCTGTTGGATGGAAAATAATATCAACATTTTTATTTTCCATCGCCCGCTTAATACGCGCGGTCTGCTCAGCGCGCGGCAAGTTAAAATAGGAGTGGACCGAGGCACCAACGACATCCAGCTTTGCCAAAATATTGTCCGGCAGATCAAGTGATCCGTCCTTTAAAATATCGCACTCGCTACCCTTCAGAATTTTGATTTTTCCGGCAAACTTCTTGTTTAGACGATCTATCTCGGCCATCTGCTTTAGAATCCTTTTTTCGTCCAGACCGTGCGTCATAGCCAGGCGCTTTGTGTGATCGGTTATAACTATATATTCAAGTCCATTTTTTCTAGCCGCAAGCGCCATATTCTCTATAGAAGCAGAACCGTCCGTCCATTCCGTCTGCACCTGCAAATCGCCACGGAGATCGTTATAGCCGACAAGCACCGGCAGGGCGTGTTTCCTAGCCAGCTCTATCTCGCCAGTGTTCTCGCGCATCTCCGGCTCAATATAATCCATACCGAGAGCTTTATATAGCTCTTCTTCGTTTTTGCCGGCAACCTGTTTTTTCCTTTTAAACAATCCGTATTCGTTCAATTTATAACCCTTAGAGATGGCGATTTTGCGCAGAGCTACGTTATGGTCTTTGGAGCCGGTAAAATAATTAAGCGCCGCGCCATACGAGTTCGCCCTAACTACACGCAGATCAATATCCATTCCTGATTTTATTTTAATGGAAGATTTGGTCGCTCCATGCGCATGAACTTGTGCCACCTCCGGCATCTCAACAAAATAATCCATTATCGGCGCCGGTTTTTTTGAAACTACGAGAATGTCCGCATCTCCTATTGTTTCCTTGCTACGCCGAGTTGATCCGGCGACTATTGTTTTTTCCACGCCCGGTAAAGAACGCAGACGCTCTTCAATCGTTTCTATAGTGGGCATAACAGAACCCAACACGAACCGCCCGCCCGATTTCTTTACGAATTCAATTCCCTTTAGGATATTCTCTTCGCTTTTCTTTCCAAAACCATCAAGGCGAGAAATTTTTCCCGCACGCGCCGCTTTTTCCAAATCAGCAATACCCTTAATTCCTAACTTTTGATAAAGCTTTTTTATGGACTTCGGCCCAAGACCCTCTATCCCCCCGAACTCTTCTAGCCTAACGGGTGTTTTCTTTTTTATATCTTCGTAATATTTACAACGCCCGGTTTTGATTATCTCCTCTATTTTTTCTGCGATAGACACGCCAACTCCAGGAATTTCTTCAAGCGCCTTTAGTCCGCCTTTTTCATAAATATCCCTCGCTTCTTCTTCCAGCCCGCCTATAATCTCCGCGACTTTTTCGTAAGCGCGCGGCTTAAAGGGCACGTCCTGCATTTCCAGGTAAATAGATATCTCCGAGAGTATTTCCGCGATAATTCTATTAGTAATCTGATCTCTGGACATTGTCGGTTTAACGATTTTTGTCCAAAGGCACACTTAGTTTCGCGGAAGGACCATCCTTAGGGATAACAGTGGCTAGGGGGGTTGTTTGTTTCGGCAAAATAAGGTCTGGGGCCATTATCAGCAAAACCGCCGATAACGCAGAAAATATTCCGGCGAAGATGAAAACCGCCGGGAACCCCCAGGAGTTAGCGATAATTCCCCCGACAAATCCGCTTACACCGGCCGAAACTCCGGCCGCCGTACTATCCAATGCCCAATCAAAAGAAATCCTGTCTTTATCCAAGTGCCGCGAGAAAATAGCCGGCCAGGAGGCGGCGTAGAGAGCGAAACCAATAGCGTGAATAATCTGAACCAAATATAATTGCCAGATCTCTTTTACGAGAGCGAAAGAAATTGCCGAAAAGGCGGCAAGCAATAAGCCAAATATCAGAGCGTAGAAATCATCTTTCTCTCCCGGTGTCTTATCTAAATAATTGGCGAGTGGAAGTTGTAGCAACGATTTGAGAAGCCAATAAATAGCGGCCGAGGCCCCAACGGTTATCAGAGTGGCTCCGGCTATATTCTGAATTATAAATATGGAAAATACGGGTTCGATCAAACCCCAGCCGGCCAAAAGGGTTAAATCAGACAAAATAAAATACTTTACGAGGCGGCCAACTTTTATGTCCAGGCTTATTCTTATTTTCATCCCGTTAGAAAATTAAAGCCTGCGCCGGTCGACTCCGGGCCCCCGATTACTTGGTCGGTTGTTTTATCGTTACCTATTAGCATTATTAATTTTCTAACTGGATTCATGCCTTTGTTTCGCCGATCTCATTAAATTGTATTTCTTCTCCGACAGAAGAAACCTTTATATGGCTGCCGCGATTTACTGTTTTTTTCAATATCTTCTGCGCGAGCGGGGCACGAAGCTTTTCATCTATCACTCGGCGCAGAGGCCTCGCACCGAATGCAGGATCATAACCAAGCTTAACAAGCTCACTAATCAGAGAGTCGTCGAATTCCATCTTTATACCCTGCTCGGCTACCATGGCCGCGACATCCTGCAGATTAATTGAGACTATCTTAGCCAGATCTACCGGAAGAAGATTTTTAAAAATAACGATGCGCGAGAATCTATTGATAAGTTCCGGCTTAAAAACATCGGTTAATCTTTTCTTTAGATATTCCGATATTTCCGACATGGACTGTCCTTTATTCAGAGCATCGTTGATGATATCCGAATGGGCGTTGGACGTGGCGATAATAACCGTATTTTGAAAATCAACCACTCTTCCCAAGTTGTCGGTCAGGCGGCCATCATCCAAAACCTGCAGAAAAAGGTTGAGTATGTCCGGAAATGCTTTTTCAAACTCATCCAAAAGCACCAAGCTGTATGGTTTCTGTAAAATCGCATCTGTGAGCGTACCGTTCACGCTGCCATCCGGTGAACCGATAAATCTGTAGAAACTTTGCTTGTCTTGGTATTCCGTCATATCAAAACGCACCATCGCTTTTTCCGAGCCGAACTGAACGCGCGCCAGAATCTTAGCGAGCTCGGTTTTGCCGACGCCGGTAGGGCCAACAAAGAGAAAACTGGAAATCGGGCCGCCGGCGCGAGAAAGGCCGCTTCTATATTCTCGTAAAGATTCGGATACGGCGCGCACGGCTTCTTCCTGATCGATTAGACGTTCGTGAATAATATTCTCCAGGTTCAAAAGTTGTTTAGCTTCGTCACCGGACGCCTCGTGGATAGGAATATTCACCTTAGCCTCTGCCACCCTGATAACCTGCTCCGGGCCAAGAACTTTTTCTCCCCTTCTTTTTACGTCTACTACAGCGCTTTTCAATAGTTCCTCGGCGCTTGCCGGTAAAAATTTATTGCGAAAATATTTTTTAGCGAGAATCACGGATTTCTTTACGGCGCCGAAACTAATGGTAACGCCAAACTGCTTCTCCAACAGCAACCCATCGTAACTCAAGATTTTTTCGGCTTCGTCTTCCTTTATTTCATTAACTCTGATAATTTCAAATGCGCCGGCGAAATCGCTTCTCGGCTCAATGAACTGCTTAAACTCTTTGGGATATGTAGCACCAATTATAGGAAAAGAATTATTCATAATTATCGGCATCAGCTCATCGGCGGCGGAAAGGTATGCCGTACCCGAGGTCCGCACTAAATTATGAATGTCCGCGATATAGATTATAATATTGCCGGCAGTTATGATCTCCTCAATAATTTTCTTCAGCCGCTGATTCAACTCTTCCGGCGGCGCTCCCGCAACCAAGCTACCAAGCTCCAATCCCACAAGCCTCTTGTCGAAAAGTGCCTGTGGCACTTCGTCTTTGGATAATTTATAAGCCAAGTGGGCAACCAATGTTTCCTTGCCTATACCGGATTCACCTATCAGCAAGGCATTAGGGTTTATCGGCCGAGCCAATGTATCTATTAATCGTTCCAATTCTTCTTTATGACCGATAAGAAACCCCGCGCGTCCCTGCCTGGCTAAATCGGTGAAATCGGTGGAATATCTATCTAGAGTAGGAGTCGGTCTTGAAGTCCAATCCCTGTTCATGATTCTGTGCCTTGACCGAACCGGTCCCGACACAAAACCGGCTACGCTGCCGGGCAAACGTCCGAACGAAGAACTCTTACTTAAGGAGCTGAAAATCAATGCTCTTTCCAGGTCCCCGGCATCAATCCCGAAGATTCCGAATATCCTCTTCAAAGATTCGTTTTCTATTAGGGGGAGGGAAGAAAATAGGTCGCTTAATTCTATGAATGCGTGTCCCGACTCCAACGCCCGATTCAGAGCGCTAACCGTTAAAAGTTCCACGTTCCCGAGGAGAGATTCTTGTGTCGGACCCACTCCTTCGCCCCTGCCGCTGGCGGATAAAAATTCTTCGATTTTCTGCCTGAATTCATCAAAGGGAATATCAAGGCGCCTCAAGCCGCTTTCTATTTCAGAAAAATTAAGAAGCTGGCGCGCCAGTTCCAAAAAGAAATCGTGCCGAGTGATTAGGCTACTATCGAAAGATTTTTCTATTATCCCGAATGCCTTCGGCCTAAGAAATAAGGCCAGATTAACCCTTCCCTTTCTGGGGAATTCTGTAAGCGGCTTATCCGCCTGCCTCAGGTGCATTACTCTGTCTAGTAAGAATAAAATCAGAAATATACCGAAGAAACGCATCCAGGTTAAATCAGACAAAATAAATGTCGCGGTTGCGGCGGCAAGAACCAGGTATCCAATGTAGCTCAAAATCCTCACCAAAAATCTGCCTGGCCAGCTCATCCGCAGGCGCGGGTCGTTGAAGGAAAGTTTTAATTCCTGAGCTCTTTTTGTTTTAGAAATTTCTTGCTGCATAGATTAAGATGGCTGCGGGAATCAAAAGCCAGATACCATACATGGCCAAAAATATCGCCGCCACAAACATATAAATAACACCGCCTATTAAAATTCTCCCGGAGCGGAATATAAAACCAAGCAGTCTGCCGACGACCGTGTAGTCTTTATATAGCGGTTGAAACAGATAATGGAAGGTTATCCTGATGGCAAAGGTTTTATCCAGATTCTCCAGGGTGGAAATGAATTTGTGGGCGAACGAACGCGTGCCGTCAACGTACCAATGATGGAAAAAATCTCCAAGGCGGTAGAAAAACCTGGCCGTCAGATATGTTAGGGCGAAGTTCATATATTTACATTATAGCAACAAAAAGGGACAGATATAATCTGTCCCCGGTATTATTCGGATAAGGGCAACCGATATCTTCCGGTCTCCTCATTTAGGCGAAAACCCGAGCGTTTTGCGGTAACATCGTAGTGCATATACATACGCTCCCTAACCCCACCGGTTTCCAACTTATACCAAGGACTTTGTTCGGAGCTAATAATTTCAATCAGTCGGACACCATAAGATTTTGACCAATCAACAACTATCGCTACCAACATTCTTTCCCACCTGATTGCACTAAGATAATCCTTCACAAAAGGAGATCCCTGTATCTGTTGTATTGTTAGTGTCTTGGAATTACAATCAAAATCGAAACCAATCAAGGCTATCGGAGATGCCATCAATAAATTTTTTCTGACGACAAGTAAAAAGTTATACTCGGCATCAAGATATATAGCCGGAGAAACCAATCCAGAAACGAAGCTTGCGGAATAATAATTGGATTTGCCTGCAGTGCCCCGCCTCTCGGAAAAGAGACGGTAATGGTATGCCTGCGATTGGCCAGGTTTCAAAAAACGCTTCAGATAGAAACCAATATCAATATCATCAGCCTCTCTATAGACATCAATGTTATTGAGACCAGCCAAAACATTCTTCACCAAGAGTCACCCCCCGTCCGCAAAAAGATAATTCAATAAACTTTCTATTTTATAAACCTAGTTATGAATAAAGTAAAGACTCTTAAAACAATTTCTGCGGCGGTTTTTTTGTTGCGATTTTTTTGGCTTTAGCCTCCGGCATGGGCGGCATAGCGGTCAGCGCCTCGGCGACTAATTCCCCTGAAACGACTTTCGGCAGCTTCTTCATGTCTTCGCGGAAAGTTTCCATCATCTGCGTGGAGCGCAATGCCGCGGCCGGATGATAAACCGGGAAAATCAAGCGGTCGTCTATCTTAAAGACACGTCCGTGGTCGCGCGTAATCTTCGCAAGCGGCAAGAAATAATTCATTGAGAAGCGGCCGAGGCAAACTATAACTTTCGGATTTATAATGTCTATCTGCCTCGTAAGGTATGGCTTATATTTTTCTATTTCTTCTGGCAGAGGGTCGCGGTTGTCTGGCGGTCGGCGCTTAACTATATTTGTAATATAAACGTCTTTCCGCTCCCAGCCAATTTCTTGTATGAGTTTATCCAAAAGCTGTCCGCCCCGCCCGACAAACGGGCGGCCCAAACGGTCCTCGTTGAATCCTGGCGCTTCCCCTACAAACATAACTCGGCAATCCGGATTGCCTTCGCCAAAAACAAGATTTGATTCGCGTAGCGGCAACGAGACATTGGCGATAATCTCTTTTTCTAAGTCCCTAAGCGCTCCTGATTTTTCCATATCCATATTATATATCAACAACCCAAATAAACTTATTGCCATCAAAAAACCGCCCCTCACGAGCGGTTTTTTTCTTTGTGCACAAAGAAAAACGGTGTTAGTTCAAAATCGCCTCTTTGGCGGCTTTGGCTACACGGAATTTAACAACTGTCTTGGCCTTGATCTGGATCTGCTCTCCAGTCGCCGGATTTCGCCCCATGCGAGCCGCACGGTGCTTCTTGACCAACTTGCCGAATCCCGGAAGAGAGAATTCACCGGCGGATTTGACCTGGCCGTAAGCGATACTGGCAAGCGTTTCCAAAAAAGCTCCTGCCTGCTTTTTGGACACCTCGGATTTCTCAGCGAGCTGGCCCAAAAGCTCTGACTTTGTCATTTTTGCCATGGCTTTATTTTTTAATTTTATTATCGACTTTTATGTATTTATTATAGCAAAAACGCCCAAATAGCAAAAACCGCCTTCTTGTGCCCCCGCGAGGAATTGAACCTCGATCACCTCCTTCGGAGGGAGATATTCTATCCGTTGAACTACGAGGGCAATTGGTCTTATCCTACGATAAAATAGTAGATTTCGTAAGCCGCCGCCAAAATAAATATCGCAGATGCCAAATGAAATAATAGCTTCTTAATTCCCGGGGGATCCAAGACTTTTTTACCGACAAGAACTATAAATAAGTACTGCAAGCTAACAAACACCCCGCCGACAAGCCCGATGACTTTTAAGAAATTATTCAATCCGAGGAGAAAAAGCATTGGTGGCAAAAAGGCGACCAACACCAATCCATATAGCGGCTTCCAACTTAAATCTGATTCCAGGGAATTCTTGATTTCCAACCCTATCGGCAAGTAAGAAGTCCAGATGGCAGATAATCCCAGAACGCCGATTATTATAATTTTAAAGCGTTGCCAACCGACAAGAGCGGAAATCGTATCGGGAGTTATAAAAAGTACCGAGCCCAGAATCCCCATCACGAACATTAAGTAAAGAAGGGCTGTGCCTGTCGTACCGCAGATCATTGCCAGATAGGGTTGACCAGGAATGGTTAAGTTTTTCTTTGCGTCCTCCTCAATCCCATAAACAGGTTCAATTGCCGTCCAGCCAGCCAAAGAAAAAAATATTGCGCCGAAGGGCAGAAAAATATTTTTCACGTCAAATATTTTTAATTGAGCAAGAGCACCGGATGGATTAGATGTAAAAAAAATAAAAACTATGGCGGCGGCCATAAGTGCTATCCCTCCGGTTTCAAGGAGAACACTACGACGCTCCTTGAATAAGAATGGAGTGGTGGCCAAGAGCCAGAATATCAACGTAGCGGCAACAGGTGAGAGGTTTGGAAATAAAATCTTAATAAATTGGCTGCCAAGGATTAGATAGACAACGAGCGTAAGAACAAGGCCAGCTAGAACCACAAAAATCCCGAAACCGAAAGCGTAGGAACCCAAATAGGTTCTGATTAAACCCAATAAACGGTTCTTTTCTCTTATTTTCTCCAGAACCCGGAAATAAATAAAATGGACCAGGATAATAATAATGGAGAAAATGCATAAATAAAAAAGCCCGGTTAGCCAGCCGGACACCGCAAAAACATAGGGTAGCGCAAAAATCCCCGCCCCAAGTGTTGTCGCCGCAACAATCCCGGATTCTTTAATAAAGCCGCCGAGGCGCATCAGGCAAGTAGATACACCAAATCTCCCTCACGAACCTTGCCATCGACTTTAATGCCGACTTCTTGCCCCTTCTTCGCAGAGGCAATACCTTTATGGTCGTACTGCATTGATTTTATCGCTTCTTCAAGATCTGTAGTGGCTCCTTTAAAATGAACCTTTGTGCCAACCTCAACTTTTTTACTGAATTTTACTATAGCCACGCTCAGGTTGCCATAAAAATGGGTAACTGTGCCGATCGGTTTCTGTTCTTTTTTATTCTTGGGCATAAAAATAAATCATTGATCCGACCTTTTGGGAATTTATTCCTCAAGGCCTTTTTCTTCCTTCTTTATCAATTCAATGACTTTTCCCAAAAGCGCTGCCGGGTCGCTCTCAAAAACAACCTTTCCTGTGCCGCGGTGCGCTCCCTCTAAAATATCCTGCAGCATATCGCTTATTCCTCCGCTGCCCAAAAGTACCCCTTGAGGTTTTTTATCTTCAAAGGCAATCGTGAATTCATTCAGCGTCCCTGTCCTGCCGCAAATAGTTATGACTGCGTCGGCGGAACGAGTCAGGAGAAGGTTCCTGCCGGCGTAATCAAATCCGGTATAAACAATAAGATCGTGATAATCCAGTGGCAGGTGGTAGCTTTTTACGTGAGCTATTTTAGAGGCCGCCGGCGAGAGACCGATTACGATACCGCCGGCTTCCTTAGCCCCTTTAGCAGACCAAAAAGGAATTCCAGTGGTTGCCCCGGTCACAACTATCATATCCATCTCGGCTATAAGTCTGCCAATCTCCTCGGCCTTCTCGGCCGCCTCTTTTGAACAGATATCGGTTTCTGCCGCCCCGGAAATACAGATCTTATACTTCGGCTGATAAGTGTTGTCTCCGTGAGAATGATTGTCTTGAGGCATTTGTTTAATTATAACACCAAATCCGCGACTATTTATAAATTGACGCTTTCGCCGAATTTTTCCGGAACGAACGCTTGAACAGCCAGATCATCTACGATTTTCCGGGCCAAGGCGTCGCTTGATTCTTTTTCCCCCTGCACAACAAAAACTTTTTTTAGGGTTTTCCTCATCGCGGAAATCCATCCCAAAAGATGGGGCTGGTCAGCGTGCGCGGAATAACCAGGAATAACTCTTTTTTTGCAGCGCACAGCTACTTTTTCTCCAAAAATTTTCACCTCTTCTTTGCCATCTAGAATTTCTCTGCCCAAAGAGCCATGTGCCTGGTAACCGACAAAAAGAACCATGCTTTTGGGATCGGGGAGATAGCGCATCTCGTGGTGTAAAATACGACCGCCATGAGACATTCCCGAGCCAGCGATAATAACCTTCGGGGACGGCACGTTATTTATTCCTTTCGATTGCTCGGTGGTCAGGGTTAATCTCAATTCCGGAAAATTTAAAATATCGTCGCCAGATTTTGCCACCGCCAAAGTTTCTTTATTGAAGCTGCTTTCGTACTTCTTATAAATGGCCGTAAGTTTTATCGCCAGCGGACTGTCAATAAAAACAGGAACGCGCGGAATCCGCCCCTCCGAGAATAATTGATGCAAATGGAAAAGCAATTCCTGCGTACGCTCCATGGCAAAAGTAGGTATCATAAGCGTGCCTCCGGACTTCACCGTGTCTTCAATCGCATCTTCCAACTGTTCCTTTCTTTTGTCGACGCCCTCGTGAATCCTGTCTCCGTAAGTGGATTCCACTAAACAATAATCGGCATCTGTTATCTTCTCCAGGGGCTGGATGATTGGTGCGGGAGAATTCCCAAGATCTCCGGAAAAAACCACCGACTTGTTCTCGGCCTCAATTTTTATGAATGCGGAACCCAAGATATGCCCGGCATCATAAAATTCCGCCCGGAACGGCCCTACCTCTACGGCTTCGTGATAGGAGCGTTTCTGCCAAAGTTTCATAACGCTGTTTACATCATCCACATTATAAAGCGGCGGTTTTTTCTCGCGCTTCGCTTCGTCGTCCAGAATATGTTCGGAGTCCAAGAGTAGAAGTTCGGCGAAGTCTTTTGTCGCCGGAGTAGAATAAATCGTTCCGCGAAAACCGTCTTTCCAAAGTTTCGGCAGGCGACCAATGTGGTCTATATGCGAATGGGTTATGAAAACCGCCTTGATTTCTTTGGGATTATAGGGAAATGGTTCAAAATTTTGTTTTTCGGCATAATGACTGCCCTGGTGCAAACCACAATCAACAAGGATTCTTTGTCCTCTCGACTCAAGCATGTAATTGGAACCGGTCACCTCGCCCACGCCCCCGTAAAAAGTTAGCTTCATAGATATTATTATTGCATATTATCGACGGTTTGCCGATATCCTTTAGCTCGTGCTAATATAAACCACAGTAAACAGCCATCGCGGAGGGAAACCTTGCTCCAACAGGAAGATGCGACCACAACGGCAGAATCACGAATAGACGAATCGGAAGAAGCACCCGAGACACTGGATTACGGCGATAACCAGAAAAAACAAAAGCAGCCACGCGACAGGACCAGAATTCAACCGAAGCCAAATCGCGCCCGCCCGTTTGTGTTCTGCACACAAAGAAAGTAGCGTTGCGAATTAACCGCCTACTTATTTAACCCCAATCAAGGCCCACCCACTCAGGTGCGGCCATTTTTATTTTCATTCAAGACCTCTTCAAGGATTGCCCTCTCGTTCCAGGGAATTTTTCTGCCGTTCGCAACATGTATCCAATCCTCACTACCCTTGCCGGTGGCAATAATGGTGTCACCATTACCAGCCAGACCGACAGCCGCCTTGATTGCCTCGCGCCTGTCGGGAATTTCTCTTGTCACAAGCGACTTGCCGTCCGGAATCCCGGATTTTATCTCCGATAGAATCTGCCCGGGGTTCTCGTCGTAAGGGTCTTCGTCCGTCAAAAATATCTCGTCACAGAATTCGGCGGCTACTCTTCCCATCTCCGGACGCTTCCATTTATCGCGTCCTCCACCGGCAGCACCCAGCACACAAATAAACCTGGAACCCTTAACTGCTTCGACTCGCAATGCTTCATAAATCTTACGCAACGAATCTGGCGTATGGGCATAATCTACTACGACGGAAAATGGTCTCCTTTGCAGGAACTCCGCTCTTCCCTGAACCCCACGGAAATTCAGCAAAGCTTCTTCTATTATCTTTTCGGGAATCCCCAGACTATGCGCCACTGCAGCCGCCGCAGCAACGTTATCCCTGTTAAAATCGCTTGGTAAAAACTTGGGGGGCTCGGTTGCTACAGCTAAGCGGGCCGGGTTGAATTTTGGAAAAACCCTTTCGCTTTCCTCCGTCTCCCGGGAAAAAACGATCGGATTGAACTTTGCGAGTTTCTCTAAAAAAAATCCGGAATTCTCGTCTTCGCTGTTTATAAAAATTCTTCCCCCACGGACGCCGACGTAATTTAAGAATCCAAGTTTGGCCCTTCGATAATTTTTAAAAGAACCGTGCGACTCTATGTGTTCCGGTGACAGGTTTGTCAGGACGCCGGCGTTCCAATTTATAAATCTGTGGCGATATAAAACCGCCCCCTGGGAAGTAACTTCAACCAAGGCATATTTACATCCGGCTCTGACTGCGTCCGATAAAAAGCGCTGGATATAAAACCTCCCGGGCATAGTGTTGCCGAAATTACTTTTCTTGCTCTGCTCGCCCATCTTCACCCGCAGGGAAGACATCAGCGCCGTCTTTTTACCTGCGGCTTCTAAAATCGCGTTCAGAAGTTCCAGCGTTGTTGTTTTTCCTTTAGTCCCCGTGACACCGATGACAAAAATTATCTTACCGGGAAAACCGTAGAACAAGGCAGCGCAAACTGCCCAAAGAAAATGGTACAGAGATACTAATCCCGGTACGCGATAGAGAGCCCTAATTAAAGGGAAACGTTTTATTTTGTCCAGCACGTTGATTCTTGCTTTCTCAATTAATTATTTACCGCCCAAAATACTAAGCGCCTCTTTGAGCCGTGCTTCCAAGCCGACAACCTTTTCGCCAACTTTAGATAAAGCTGCTTTGGCGACGTCCCGCTTGTAACCCAAGCTTACGAGCGTTTCCACTAAATCCGAATCTGATTCCATTTTTTGAACAACAGCACCGGATTCTTTTGCTTGGACCTTGCTTTTTAAATCCAAAATTATCCGCTCGGCGGTTTTGCGGCCGATGCCCGATGCACGCGTCAAAAGGTCGGGCCGATTTTCTTTTATGGCCGCTGATAAATTTTTAATTTCTGCTATCTCCAGTACGGATAATGCCGACTTCGGTCCAACGCCAGATACTGAAATTAAAAGTTCAAAAAAACCGAGCTCAACTTCATCTAAAAATCCGTATAGCTCCAAACCATCCTCGCGCATATGGAGATGGCAAAAAAACTTAACTTCGCCTCCGAGGGGGGGAAGTTTCCCTAAATTCCGCGCGTTGGTAAAAATCTTCAATCCCAAACCGGCAGCGTCAACCACCGCAAACTGTCCGCTCTTTGCCGTTAATTTTCCCGACAAGCTGTAAATCATCCTTATAATTATAAGTTAACGAGGCCGAAAGTTCATCTGCGGTATTTTTCTTAAAACCCTTGACACCGATAGGAAATCTGAGCCATTCTTTAACCAGGATTAATATTTAAATACCGTACGGAGGCATGCATGAAAGACGGACAGATAGGCGAATTCCTAAAACAACGGTGCCGGGAGGAACAATTGCGGCGTGCATTTGCAGATACTTATAGGCAAATCGGCATTGATCTGCTGGATAAGTATATGAGCGCCAATATGGACGACCCAACGAAAGAATTGCTCAAAAACACCAATGATGCTTTAGGCAGAATGATTTTATTTTCTGGGAATAATAGTGGCAGGATAATGCAGGTAGACAAGAGAACGCTACTCGACCTTCTCTTTATCTACAAAACGTACAAAGAAGTGTATCAATATTTTTTTGATACGTACGAAACCCTGCCGAACAACGTCATCAGGAAAAAGTGGGGCAGAGCGAGCATGGAACAAGTGGCTAAGTTCGCAGAATCTCGCCTTGAAACATTACAGGCAGATCTGAAAGATATGGAATCAATAATTTCCGCGACTATTTATATTGATGGGGAAACGATGGAAGAAATGCAGGCATCTTTAACCTGGTTATACTACACAGTATTCGGAGAAAACGACGAAAATGCCTTCATTAGTACATTCCGTCGGCAAATGATTATTTTGAACAGCGAGGTGGTTCAAGTCGCTGCCAAACAAAGAATTTTAACTGCCGAACTTCTCGGCGGTGGTCCCAAGATAGGCAACGCCTAGATTATTAAGTGTGTGACCGTTAAAAAACGGTCACATTTATTTTGGGCTTGCAATTTTCCATTATATCCATATACTATATTCTGTATTCTAAATTATATATTTTAAACCAATGCCAATTACAGCCTCAGCGAAAAAGGCCTGGCGCCAGTCAAAAACCAGGCGCGTCAAAAATCTCGTAAAGAAAGAGGTTTATAAAAAACTCGTAAGCCGATATAGAAAGTTTGTAACGGGCAAAAACATTGAGGAGGCGAAAAAAATCCTGCCCGCAACTTATAAAGCCCTTGATAAGGCGGCGAAGGCTAATATTATTTCTAAGAACAAGGCCAATAGATTGAAATCGCGTCTTACAAAACTAGCTAAATAAAATAATGAACGGCTGCCGTAGTGGACGGCCGTTTTTTATATAGGATTTATTATCGCGCTTACGGCAAAACAAAGCCAAGACTCAACCGATTACCAAATCAACCAGAGCTTCTTCATAATCCATTTTTCCGGACTTAACTTTCAAATCGTATTCCGCCATTCTTGGAATTTTTTCATGCCATTGCGAAGCAAGAATGTTAAAAATCTTCGCCGGTGGATCTCCTATTGCCAAAATCTTCTCCAGAGCAGCAAGCCTGTTTGCCACGCTGGCGCCCTTGAGGCCGCTTATAATAAACCAGTAGTTCGGAGCTACTTCTAGGTCAAGATTTTTAAAATCTTTCACGTCCACTTCCCCCTTCTGCATATTACTGATTTTCTGGAGTTCTGTTATGAGTCCCCAGGTATTTTCCCGATAAGCATCAGCTAAAAATTGAGCAGCGGGACCAGTAAGCGATAAACCGATATTTTGGGCCTCTTTTTTCACATAAGTTTCCCATTCATATCCAGTTAAATGGACGAATTCTTCAACTTTTGCCTGCTGTTCTAAAAGAAAGGCGAATGCCCGGCGCGGTGCCTTGCGTTCAGAAAATAAAAACGCTGTGGTTCTCTCTAAAACAAGCGGCGGAAATTCCTTAATGAAATACTTTTCGTTTTTCTCGTTTAATTCGCTTAGGTTTTCAACTATAATCAGCTTCTTGGGCTCAAAAAGCGACTCGCTCCGCGCGAATGATTTCAGTTCCTCTGGTGCAGCGGAATCTTCCAAATCAAAAATACCCAGGCTCAGGTTAGAGTATTTTTTTTTGAATTCATTTACATACCATCTCTTCCTTTCTCCCCGGCGATAATCGTCCGGACCGTATAAGAAAATAATCATTATTGTTATATTCTCGGCTTCGTTTTATATTTTGCGGCAGCCTTGATAAATTCCACAAATAAGGGGTGAGGAGATAATGGGCGCGATTTAAGCTCCGGATGGAACTGCGTTCCCAAAAAAAACGGGTGTTGTTCGCGCGACAATTCTGCTATTTCCATCAGACGGCCGTCGGGAGAATGGCCGGAAAATTCCAGGCCACTTTTTTCCAGTTTAACTATATAATCTGGATTTACTTCGTAGCGGTGCCGATGGCGCTCTGAAATCTTATTTGTACCGTAGGCGCCGATCGCAATTGTTTTCTTATCCAGAATGGCCGGATAAGCCCCAAGACGCATTGTCCCACCATAATTTTTTTCGGCCATCAGCTTTTTCTGCTCCGGAAGAATATCAATAATTGGGTGTTTTGTTTTAGGGTCGATCTCGGTCGTATTAGCATCTTTTAATTTCAGGACATTGCGCGCGAACTCCACGACTGCCAATTGCATTCCATAGCAGAGACCAAAGTACGGGATTTTGTGCTCGCGGCAATACTCTATTACTTTTAGCTTTCCTTTGATGCCACGGCTGCCAAAACCTCCGGGCACAATAATTCCATTATAATCACCCAACTTTTTAAGTTCGCCGGCGCCTTTTTCAAACTTTCCTGCGTCCAACCACTCTATTTCCGGATTACATTTTAAAGCTGCGGAGGCGTGTTTAACGGCCTCAATCACAGAAATATAAGAATCGGTTAAGACAAAATTCCCGGATTCAAAATACTTTCCCACAATACCGATTTTCAAAGTTCTTTTGGCATTCCGCATAGCCGAAACAAGCCGCCTCCATTGCTTCAAATCCCTGTGTCCGAATCTTAACGAAAGTTTGCCCAATATTCTGTCCCCCAAGTTATCTTTTTCAAAGTTGATTGGCACTTCATAAATATTTTTAACATCCGGAGCGGAAATAACATTTCCATGGTCAAGACTGCACATGAATTCTATTTTGTCTTTTCTTTTTTTATCCAGAGGAACTGGCGCCCTGGCTAAAATAACATCCGGATGTAAACCCACCGAATTCAAACTTCTCACGGCGTGCTGAGTCGGTTTGGTTTTTAGTTCCGTGCCCCCGGCCCCGAGTGCCGGCAAAAAACTCACAAGAACCAAGGCCACGTTGTGAGGATATTTTAGTTTAAGCATCCTGATCGCTTCCAAAAAAAGTATGTTCTCGTATTCACCGACCGTTCCCCCCACTTCCGTAATCACGATTTCGGCATTATTTTGAGAAGCAGCTGTGTTTATTCTATCTATAACCTCTAACGGTATGCGCGGGACGACTTCCACCTGCTTGCCGCCGTATCCCAAGTTGCGCTCACGGGTGATAACAGACAAATAAATACTGCCGGTTGTCATATAATTGGCACGCGTAAGATCCCGATTTAAAAATCTTTCGTAATTACCCATATCCTGATCGCACTCCGTACCATCATCCAAAACAAAAACCTCGCCGTGCTCTGTCGGATTCATCGTTCCGGCATCAACGTTCACGTAGGGGTCTATCTTTATGGCAGTAACTTTAAAACCCCGCGACTGCAAAATTTTTCCGATAGAAGCCGACGCCACGCCCTTGCCTACTCCGGACATCACTCCGCCGACAACGAAAACATATTTAGGATTTTTTATTTTTGGCATTTGCTACAGAAAAAAGACGAGCGCCCGCCCACCTTTATTCTCTTTATTTTAACACCACAACGAAAACATTTCTCGCCCTCCCGGCCATAGACAGTATGTGATTCCTGATAACCGCCGGATGAGCCGTCTACCCTCTTATAATCACGGAGGGTGGAACCGCCTTGTTTGATAGCCTCCCGCAAAATCTTCTTTATCGCAGCCACAAGCCGGGCCGCCTCCGTTTTATTTAAGCTACCAGCCTTTCTCAACGGCTTTATTTTGGCTAGCCATAACGATTCATCCGCATAAATATTGCCTATACCAGCAACCAAGTGCTGATCCAAAAGTGCCAATTTTATAGCACGGGAAGAATTTTTGAACGCCGCCATCAGGAAGGCAACGTTAAAACCGGAGGACAACGGCTCAATCCCGAGTCGCGGCAACAATTCCTTGTTCTTTAGCCAATTGATAGTTCCGAAACGTCGTACGTCCACGAAGCGCAGAATTGAGCCATCGTGAAAATGAAAACGGGCCCGTTCGTGTTTGCCGATATCCTTACCATTGTTGTTCGAAGCCTGATCGTCAAAAAGTAATTCCCCCGTCATACGAAGATGCACAATACAGCGCATCCCCTTGTCTGTTTCGCAGACGATATATTTTCCCCGCCTGCCAACCGATACAAAACTCAAGGGCAGAGAAAGGCGCGGTTTTGAAATTCTTTTCTTATCCGAAATAGAAAAGCGGCGCAGTTTTTTTCCTAAAACCCTGCGCCGTAAACCGCGAACAATTGTTTCTACCTCAGGAAGTTCTGGCATTATGAAAATTTAACAAAATCATTCTTCCAGCGCCATCTCGTGCTGCGGCACAGAATTAATATCTGTAGCGATAGTAAAATGGAAAACGCTGCCGCGTCCCGGCTCGGAATCCACCCAGATTTTGCCGCCATGAGCCTGCACGATATTTTTCACAATATACAAACCCAAGCCGGTACCCTCCGTTTGCGTCTTAACGGCGTTACTTGCCCTGTAAAACTTTTTGAAAAGATTGTCTATGTCAGCAGGAGCGATGCCGATACCAGTATCTTTAACGCTAATTTCGAGGAACGGCCCGTCGGAAACCTTTTCCACCCTGACAATAACTTCTCCGTTCTCCGTATTGTAGCGAACTGAGTTCTCAATAAGATTATCCAGGGCACGAGATAATTTCGTCCGATCGATAAATGGCTGAGGTAGATCGTTTTTAGGTTTTTCGAAATATATCTTTATTCCCGCGCGCTCGGACATCGGCATAACGGTTCCGAGAACTTCATTAATGAACTGCACAATATCTACTTGTTCAAACTTATAGCCAAAATGTCCCTCTTCTATCTTCGCTACATCCAATAAATCCTCCACAACTTGGAAAAGGTTGCGCCCCGCCGTTAGTGCGGTTTCCACTATAGTTTTGGCGTTTTCGTTCAAACTCTCGTCACTAGCCAATGATTGTAAGGCCCAATTAATATCGGTTACCGGCGTACGTAACTGATGAGACGCAACGGTCAAAAATTCCCCCTTGGATTTTATAAGTGATATTTCCCTGGTGCGATCGCGGATTATTTTCATAAAACCGAGAAGTTCGTTCAGTTCTCCGCGGACAGGAATCGTCGAAACCCTCAGCTCCAGTTCGGGGTCGGTAAAGGATATATCAACAATTTGCGGGTACTCACCCACGCGCGAACGGCTGATAACCGTAGGCGCGAGCGACGAGAAAATAACCTGAGCCAAAAGTTTTTTGGATTCATTGCCCACATCCTGGGGCTGGAACTTCTGCCCAACGATATCCTCCGACTTCGTTTTAAATAAATTCTCAGCCGCCGGATTAAAAAATAAAATATTGAAGTCGTGGTCGTAAACAACAAGGGCGTCGTCCAGGCCAAGCAATATATTCGCGAGTTCGCTTTTTTCCAGGCGGCCGGCGCGCTCACTTTTCGCGGCTCTATATATAAGGGCAAATGAAATCCCTCCGGTAACCATAAGCAGTCCGCCCTCGATAAACGCCACAAGTGCCGGCAAGAATATAAAACCCAATATGAAGACCACCGCCAAAATACCAAGCAATATCCAGGCACTTTTCAACTCCGGCCATTTTAGGGTGTCGGAAAACTTTTTTGCCTCAGCCGCACTCTTAAAATTCAAATTTACATCCATAAGCTTGTTAAAAAAGAAATTATGTACCGCTGCAAACTGCGGTCACATTTTTTCTATCATATCATCGGAAACCGCAAACATCAAAAAATGCTTGTCTGCCTGCTTTTTGGCCTTTTCTTCTTTTCAACCGTTGGTTCGGAGCTGTTGCCAAGCCTTTTTAAGAGAGTTTCAAAACCCATCTTTTTGAAATAATCCATAATAACCCCGTCATTATTGTCACCAGAAGTGATCTTCAACTCTTCAATATCCGACGCCCTAATTGGCGCCGCACGGTCAAGGATCACAAGTTCCCTGGAAAGTTCCGCTTCCTTCCTGAATGGTCCTAAGCGTTTTTTTATTTTTTCGTCTTTTTCTAAATTATCATAGAGATTATCCAACGCGCCGAAACGCTGTAGCCATTCGGTTGCCGTTTTTGGACCAACACCCGGGACTCCCTTAATATTGTCTGATGGGTCACCTACGAGCGCTTTGTAGTCAATAAGTTGGTTTGGTTCCAAGCCGTACTTTTCGCGCACAGCCGCTTCGTCGTATGTCATTGTTTCGCTTACGCCCTTTTTGAAGGTTCGTACGGCGATATCCGGATCATGAACAAGCTGTAGCGTGTCTCTGTCCCCGGTTAGAATCACAACCTTCAAATCTTTTATGCCGCGGAATTTTTCGGCGCACGTCGCGATTAAATCGTCGGCCTCATATCCCGGCTCCTCAAAAGTTTTTATTCCGAAAGCGGAAAATAAATTATGTGTTTCTATTAATTGAGAAATAAGTTCGTTGGGAGCCGGCGGCCTTTGGGCCTTATACTCTGCATATTTTTTCTCGCGAAAGGTCGGCTCTGGCCTGTCAAAAAGCGCAACGGCATAATCCGGCCGCTCCTCGCGCCAGAGCTTTAAAAGAATGCTCGCCACGCCGTAAACCGCGCCGCTAGGGTCTCCACCCGGCGCCGTAAACGGCGGCAAAGCATGGAATGAGCGATGAATAATGGAATTGGCGTCTATTAAAAGCAGGGTTTTCATATCCAATTATAATACCGCCCGATTGTTTAAAACAAAAATCCCCGAACTATTCGCCGGGGAAATATATTAGAGGGAAAACGACTCACCGCAGCCGCACGTGCTTTTGACGTTGGGATTTTCAAATTTGAATCCTGCGCCCGCCAATGTTTCTAGATAGTCTATTTTCGTGCCCTTAAGATATATCAAGCTCGCCTGGTCCACGCATATTTTCACGCCATCAAGTTCAAAAATTTTATCAATATCGCTCGGCTCCTTAGTCGCAAACTTCATTTCATAACTGAAGCCCGAACAGCCGCCGCCGACAACGGAAATCCTTATTCCGAGAATTTTAGGTGTCTCTGGTTCTCCGGAAACCAATTCTTTTATTTTTGCGATTGCCTTCGGAGTAATTTCTAAGTCCATAACGCCCCCCCCATAAGATGAACAAGCTGTTTAAAGTATAACGCCACGATTTTCACAATTTCAAGCAGAGAATTTTATCTCCCTCTCATTTTCTTTTTTGCCGTGATGGAACCGCAGCCATAAAGCATTTTTTGGCAAAATGCTCTTTATATTCTCCGCCCACTCAATAAGAACAATATTCTTAGGGTCGCGCAATATTTCTTTAAAACCAAGCGCCGCAAGTTCGCGCGGCTTTTTAAGGCGGTAGGCATCAACGTGATATAAATTCTTAAACCAGGTAGATTTAACCGCGAAGCGGCGAAAAATTATAAAAGTCGGGCTTGTGGTTTTTTTTCTTATACCCAGTCCGCGCAAAAATCCCTGGGTAAAGGTTGTCTTGCCGCTGCCAAGTTCTCCGGAGAGGGCAAGAATAAGCGCTCCCCGGGAAGAATAAGGGGTGGTAAATTTTTTGGCGAGCTTTTCACCAAAAACCTTAGTTTCTGCGGAAGAAAAAGTTTTATGTGCCTTCATTTTAAAATACAGTGCGCAGGGCAGGACGATATTAGAACCTTTTTGTGGTGTAATATGCCTAAACTTTTATGGAAGTAACAAGAAAAGACTTGGACTTCCGGTTATATGACTTAATTTCTTCTGCCTTAAATTGTGAGTTGTTTTCTAAAAACTCATTAAAAGATCGGTATTCCCCTTCCCCTTTCACATCTAGATCATATAATTTCCAATCATCGAAACAAATTATGACCGGCCCGGTAATAAGCGGCTTTAGAAAGTCTAGAACTGACTTTGAAGAACTATAAGTATCACAATCTATGAAAACGACACCAATCTTCTTTAGACTGAATTTTTTAATAGTGTCATCAGTTAATGTTTCGTTATACCAACCTTTTATCCAGGTGATATCATCGGGATTAACATTGCGCCGGGAAAGACATTGCTGCATTTTTTCAAATGAGCATGTATAAAATCCTGTTTTATAAACTCCCGCGTCTTCTTTTTCTGAGCCTGGTGGCAATCCCTGGAATGCATCGAAACCGAACAATCTCATAGATCCCAATCCTAATTCATTGCGAGCCAAATACATACTGCCAATGGAGCTGCCATTAAAAACGCCGAACTCAAAGTAATCACCGACTTCTTCGCCCTTAATCTCTTTAAGTTTCTTTAGACAATTCTTAAAGAAGTTGATTAATGTTTCGGGGGGAACTAAATTAACGGCGCAAATATCTTTAACCTCGCCGATAGTATAAGGAGATTTTGGAACCGGAAAAAATCTGCGATAAAAAATTTTACCAGCTCTCGTTAAGGAGCTATATCGAAAACTCATGGATATATTATATCAATTGATATTAGTGGATGGGAGGGAATTCGAACTACTAAATCAATTCGCTCGGGCGTTTGACCTTCATATGCTCATAAGCGGCTGGCAAAGCTATGCGGCCGGCGGAAGAGCGCTGTAAAAACCCCAAGGTCATAAGATACGGCTCGTAAATGTCTTCTATCACGCCTTTTTCTTCGGAGAGGGCCGCGGATAAGGTGTTTATTCCAACCGGGCCGCCGGCGAATTTTTTGATAATAACTTCCAAAAGCTTGCGGTCTTGCGGCTCCAGGCCTAATTCGTCGATTTCCAGCATTTCCAAGGTATTTTTGGCCACTTTTTCGTCTATGGATTTTCCGCTGCCGACTTCCGCGTAGTCGCGGGCGCGCTTTAGAAGACGGTTGGCGATACGCGGCGTGCCGCGAGAGGCCTTAGCAAGGACCTCCACCGCCTCAGGATCTATTTCCACGCCCAAAAGCTTAGCGGAGCGGGACAAGATTTCTTTTATCTCGGGAACGCCATAATAATTTAGGCGGAGTGTCGCTCCGAAACGGGAGCGGAGTGGATTGGAAAGCAGGTTTTCTCTTGTCGTCGCGGCAACTAATGTAAAAGGCGGCAAGTCCAAGCTTAAGGTGCGCGCGCTCGGACCCTTTCCCACAACCAAATGTAATTTGCGGGACTCCATTGCCGGATAAAGAACTTCTTCTATTATGGGATTTATCCTGTGTACTTCGTCTATGAATAAGATTTCTCCCTTACCGAGGTTGGTAAGGATCGCGGCGAGGTCGCCGGCCTTCTCCAGTGCCGGACCGGAGGTCGTGCGCACGCCGGTACCGAATTCTTTTGCCACCAAGTATGCCAAGGTTGTTTTTCCTAACCCGGCTTGTCCGCAAAAAAGCATGTGGTCGGCGGACTCGTTCCTTTTTTTCGCGGCGTCAATTATTACCCGCAAATTATTTTTAATTTTCTCCTGGCCGACGTATTCGCCCCACTTTGTCGGCCGCAATGCCAAATCAATGTTCTGATCTTCTTTATTAGAATCCGTTTTAGAAAGTTTCATCTGCTTCTTTTATATTTTAGGAAAGATTTTATGAAAATAAACTCCCTAGCCCACTATTTATATATCACTTGACAAACAATATAATTTATGCTAACATATCCCAAAAGCTATATTTGGCTGGGCCAAACAGCTTAGCTGCTTCAAATCTGGGGGCGGGGATTATTCTTAGCTCTATAGGATGGTCAAGTTTAGGCTCGACCACTCCTCGGAATCATTCTAACCTCTTTTATTTTCAATAAAAGAGACTATTTATCCTTTCGCGAGGATTTGCCCCCAGGTTTGAGGCAACTAACAAGTACACCTAACTCCTGCTCACTAACGGCGGGGGTTTTTAATTCCGCCACTCTATCTTTCCGGTCGCCGATTCCACCTCCTCGAAACTGGTATCGCCGGAGAGAACTTTCAGCGCTCCATCTTCCTGCATAGTAACCATTCCCTGTTTGTTTGCCAAGTCCCTCAAAGAAATTTCCGACGCCTCACGCAAAATCGTCCTCTCTAACTCCGGTCCGCCCTCCAAAAATTCGAATATCCCCAACCGTCCTTTATAGCCGAAGCCGCTACATTTGTCGCAGCCGACAGGTTCATAGGTTTTATAGTCCTTATACTTTGAAACATCAACTCTTTTAGGGAGTTTTTCCAAAAACTTTCCGATACGCGCTTCCATGTCGTCGCTGTGTGGCACTTCTTTCTTGCAATAAGCGCAGAGTTTGCGCACAAGTCTCTGGGCGATAATTAAATTCAGCGCCGGACCGATACTCACTGTTTTGATGCCTAAATTTATCAATCTCGGGACAGCGCCGACTGCGTCGTTCGTATGCAGAGTGGATAAAACAAGGTGCCCTGTGAGAGAGGCCTGAACAGCTATGTCTCCTGTTTCCAAATCTCTTACCTCTCCAACGAGTATCACGTCGGGATCTTGGCGCACGATAGACCTCAAGCCATTGGCGAAGGTATATCCCGACTCCTGATTGACCTGCGTCTGCTCAACTCCCTCTAAGCGATATTCTATCGGGTCTTCCAGTGTAATTATTTTTATCTCGGGATTATTAATGTGGCGCAGGAAGGCATAGAGCGTTGTTGTTTTCCCGGAACCGGTGGGTCCTGTGTTCAAAATTAATCCGTTTGGTTTAACTATCTCACGCTCAACGATTACCAAGTCATCCTCGCGAATGCCAAGGCCCTTCATACCAACGCTTGTCGCTTCCGGGTCTAAAATCCTCATCACGACATTCTCTCCAAATTCAGATGGGATAACCGATGACCTTATCTCAACCTCCTTGTTTTCCACCTCAATAGTAAACCTGCCGTCTTGAGAAATATCCCTGACGTTTATTTTCATTCCGGAAAGCAGCTTAATGCGCGAAATAAGCGAGGAATAATTTTTTAAAGGTAGGTCGTTAAAAATATCGTGCAATAAACCGTCGACCCTTACGCGCACTTTTGCTTTGGTCTCCTCGGATTCAAAATGGATATCGGAAGCTCGTACGGAAAACGCTCCGGCTATGACTATTTCTATGAGCAATGCCGGCGACACCTTTAGAAAATCCAGCTTCTTTATCTCGTCTTGAATTAAAGAAATTGTTGTCAGTCGCGCAATCAAGTCCTCTATTCTTTTTTTCTCCAAGGTTACTTTTCCGGTAATGTCTTCGGCGGCCGATTTTACAAATTTATACGAATGCCACGCCTGCTCGATCCCAGACGAAGACGCCACGAATATCTTCACCTCAAAATTTTTCGCTTCCAGTTCTTTGATTATGTTTCGCGCCGCCGGTAGAGACGGGTCGGCCTCAGCCAAAGCAACTTTTTTCCCTTTAACCTCAATAGAGGCGGCTTTCGCACTACGGGCTTCATTTTCCGCAACAACCCTAAGGGCCTCCGGAGACACCGCCATCCTGGTCAAATCAACATAAGGGATGCCCATCTTTTTCCCGAGACGTTCTGCTATCCGCTCTTCACTTTCCCGCCTTAATTTGGCAAGTTGCCCCTGTAACTCGTCTGTTTTTGGAAGGTCCATTACATTGATTTTACCCCCTAAAACGCCCATAAACAAAGGCATTTATCCCCCTATTGACACCAAAATAAAAAATGTCTATAATATAAGAAGGCTCAGGATGAAAAATCCTGTGTTGGCAATGAAAACTGCCGATTTCATCGGCAGAATCTCAGCGAGGAGGGATAGTTCCATGAAAAGCAGATTCTCTGGTTTAGTTTTGGCGCAAGTAATTTATTTGATTTTTCTTCCGGTCCCAACATTAGCGCAACAGCGTGGTGGACAACGGGGCGGCAACTGGCAAGGTTTTCAGCGCCAGTCAGCTCCGCGGCAGGGCACCTCACAGCAACGACAAGTTGCCCCTCGGCAAAACACTCCGCAACATGGCGGCTATTATCAGCAAAACCGCCCCTCGACCGGCACCGCTCAATCGCAACAAAACTATTCCCACTCTTACCGTGGTGAACAGCAATATAACGGAGGCAACAGTTATGGCCACGGCGGTTACGGCTATCGTGGTGGCGAGCACCGCTACCGAGATGGTCGCGGCTGGCACAATATGCTGTTCTTAAACGGCGGTTGGGGCTACTGGTGGGGATATCCGCGCATTTGGTGTCCCGCATACGGATACGATCCGTATTACGGATATGAATATGGGGCACAGCCATACAACACATATGCCCCAGCCTATCCACCCTACATTTACGGTGGCAGTCGCTACGTCGGAGCAGGAATCAAGTTCGATTTAGAACTGCTCCCTAAATCAGAACGCGACGCCGCAAAGAAAGGGATAGTCTCGGTTGACGGAGCCGAAGTCGGAATCGTAAAGAATTTCGAGGGCAAATTCCACTCGGCCTTCCCTCTCGGTCCCGGCAATCATGAAATTTCCGTGGTCACGGAAGATGGTAAGAGCATGACCACCACGGTGGCAGTACAAGAGGGGGTAATAACACGAGTAGGGCTACGCTTCAACGAAGGCCCGGACGAACAAAAGTAGTTTTTCCTCTCCTCCTCACTGAATATTTAAGGCACCCCAGATCATAATACGATCTGCGCGGTGCCTCTTTTTTTACTTTTATAGTTTTGTTATATAGTAGTATCAAAACCATGTCAGGACACAGCCACTGGGCCGGAATAAAACATAAGAAAGAAATTACCGATAAAAAAAGGGCTAGAATATTCTCTAAACTATTGGCCGCAATTTCTGCCGCAGCGAAAAAAGAACAGAACCCCGATTTTAATCCCCGTCTCCGGACCGCGGTGGAAAAAGCGGAGCAGGCCAGTATCCCGGCGGACAATATTGCAAGGGCGATAAAACGTGCATCAGATACCGGCCAAAATCTGGAAGAGCTCGTTTTTGAGGCTTACGGTCCTGGCGGGGCAGCAATTCTTATAGAAGCGATAAGCGATAACAAAAACCGGGCGGTACAGGAAATTAAAAAAATCCTGAGCGAACTCGGCGGGAAGTGGGCGGAACCGGGAAGCGTTCTCTGGGCCTTCACTAAAACGGATAACGGCTGGACGGCGAAATTTCCCCAAGAAGTTGAGGAAGAGGAACACAATAAACTAGGGTCTTTGATTGAAGAGATAGAAGAAAACGATAACGTGCAAAAAGTTTATACTAACGAAAAAAATTAAATTATGATAATTCTTGGAATTGATCCCGGCACAAGGCGGATCGGCTATGGGCTGGTAGAAGGAACCGGCAATAAAACAAAATTTATAGAGGCCGGACTTCTTGAGGTGCGGAGCAACGAAGACGTCGCCGCGCTGAAAGAGACCAAGGAACAGATAGAAAAGCTAATTAAGAGATTCCGGCCGGAGGCAATGGCTATAGAGAAGTTGTTTTTTATGAAGAATCAAAAGACGGCGATGAAAGTAGCAGAGGCGAGGGGCGTCGCAATATTAGCTGCCGCGGAAAATGGGCTGAAGATATTGGAATACAGTCCGAACGAGGTAAAAGCTGGTGTTACCGGATATGGCTTGGCAGACAAGAAAGCCGTATCAAAAATGGTATCCCTAATTCTCGGAGAATCGGACCTAAAAATAATAGATGACGCAAGCGACGCCCTGGCCATTGCCATTATGGGCTGTTATAAAAGACAAAGCACGGCAAACTAAGCGGCCTTATCCACAACTTGACACCGTAGAGGGTTAAGATAAACTTTTGTAAAATCATCGAGAAATTATAAAATAATCCTAAAAAAGGTCGCAATCTATTCGGATTTTATGGTAGAACTAAAAGAAATAAAATCGGTTTTCCGTCCGCTGAGTGATGACGACAGCGGAGACGACGACTCCGCAAAACTTCCATCTGAAGACGAGGAAGAAGGTGATGCGGAGGACGATTCGGATTTCGACGAAGTGGAAGAGGAGAGCAGCTAGGAGAGTAATTGGTTACCGAATTAAAAAGCAGCCCCTTATATAAGGCGCTATTATGCGACTTGTGTGCCGGGCTGTTTTTGATTGATAATATATATGACGATGACACACAAAAAGAGCGGCCGAGGCCTCAGGAGAATATTAATTATCGGAACCACAATTATTTTGGCGCTAGGGGTTATAGCTATTCTTGTTATTTTCTATTTAGCCAAGGGGCTGCCAACAATAGGACAGATATCGGCAAGGCAAGTAAGCCAATCTACGAAAATATACGATAGGACCGGAGCCGTGCTCCTGTATGAGATAAGCAACAGCCAGGAGAGAACTGTTGTGCCTCTTCAAAACATACCCAGATATCTCCAGGAGGCAACCGTCGCGGTAGAGGATGAAAATTTTTACAATGAACCTGCCTTTGATTGGAGAGGTATATTGCGAGCACTTTTAGTTGACCTAATCCATGGACAAATATTGCAGGGCGGTTCTACTATAACCCAACAATTGGCTAAGAACGCTTTCCTAACTCCGGAGCAAACTGTTATAAGAAAGATTAAAGAGCTTATTCTCGCCGATAGATTGGATCAATATTATTCCAAAGACAAAATCTTAGAACTTTATTTAAATGAGATCCCCTACGGACCGACCATCTACGGCGTGGAAGCAGCCAGTGAAGCATTCTTCGGCAAATCAGCAAAAGACTTAAACTTGTCCGAGAGCGTTCTTGTTGCTGCCATACCAAAAGCTCCGACTTATTATTCGCCCTGGGGTAGCCACCAAAAAGACCTTTTTGACCGACAGAAATTTATCCTGGATAAAATGCTGGGTTTAGGAGAAATCACCCAGAAAGAACACGATGCGGCAGCTAAGTTCAAATTGGTTTTTGCCCCGCAAGGGCACGCAATTAAAGCTCCGCATTTCGTTATGGCGGTTCAGGATTATCTTGTGCAAAAATATGGCGAGGATATGGTCAGAAGCGGCGGACTGAAGGTTGTAACGACCCTTGACTGGGGATTGGAACAAGTAGCGGAGCGCGCTGTCCAGGCTGGCGCCGAGAGAAACGACACCCTCTACGACGGCAAGAATGCCGCACTTGTCGCCGAAGACCCCAAGACCGGCCAAATTCTCGCCATGGTTGGCTCCCGGGACTACTTCGCCACTTCTTCCCTGCCCGAGGGATGCACGCCGGGAGTAAACTGCCAATTTGAGCCCAACTTCAATGCGGCAACACAAGGATTGCGCCAGCCCGGGTCATCACTCAAGCCTTTTGTTTATTTAACGGCTTTCCAAGAGGGATATACTCCCGACACCATTCTCTTTGATGTTCCGACTGAGTTCGCGGCCAACAACCCTCTCTGCCCGCCGGTTCCGGACTTCAATAATATTAATAAGGAGTGTTTCCATCCTCAAGATTTTGAGGGATCTTTCTCGGGACCAATGTCATTGCGGGATGCCTTGGCACAATCGGTGAACGTCCCGGCCGTAAAAGTATTATATTTAGCCGGACTTAATAATACGGTTAAGAATGCTTACGACTTCGGCCTTACAACGCTCACGAGTCCCAATCTTTACGGATTGTCCCTTGTTTTAGGGGGAGGAGCGGTGAGACTGAACGACCTGGTTGGCGCCTATTCGGTTCTTGCGGCCGACGGCATAAAACACAGGCAATCGCTGGTTTTAAGCGTTACGAGTTCCGAAGGACAGATATTGGAATCATACCAGGATCAAAACTCACGCGTTGCCGACACAGAGTCCGTAAGATTAACGAATAGTATTCTCTCCGATCCTCAGGCGCGAAGCGGTTTATTCCAAAACAGTCTGTCCCTTACAACCTTCCCGGGATATGATGTTGCCCTGAAGACCGGCACAAGTAATGATTATCGTGATGCTTGGTCCCTAGGATACACACCGTCGCTTGTGGTTGGAGTTTGGGCTGGAAATAATGACAACAGACCAATGCAGAGAAACGGCTTCAGTGTTCTCGCGGCGGTACCGATCTGGCACGATTTTATGGTAGAAGCGATTAAAAATGTTCAGCCGGAAACTTTTAATAAGCCCGACCCCCAGTATCCACAGAAACCCATATTGGCTGGCGACTACCTCCACGATAAACAGGTCCACTCTATCCTTTATTATGTTGACCGTAATAATCCCACTGGTCCGCCCCCGCAGAATCCCGAGAACGATTCTCAGTTTACAAACTGGGAAACCGGCGTTCTTGCTTGGGCCGCTCAAAATATTCCCGATTTTAAGGACTATAACCAGACAATTCCCGATTCTAATATCGCAACAAGCACGCAGAATTTCGGTCTGCCACCGCGTGTCAGAATAGCCGAGCCGCTTACCGGAGGATTTATAGACGGTCGGCAAATAAACGTAGCCGCTAGTATAAATAGCACCGACCCCTTGTTAAAAGTTATTGCGCGCTTTAATGGGTCAACAGTTCAAGAGATATCCTTTCCACAAGGAATGACGAGTTATGATCTGCGTTTTTCATTTTCACCCAATGATACTCAGTCCCAAAATTTATTAGAGGTAGAAGCGGTTGATAAAAACAATCAAAGCGGTAAGGCGGCAACAATAATTTACGGAAACAATAATTAATCTCCGGCTATCGGTTTTACGATATAGATATACGAATCGTCGCCAAGGGATTTTAATTGAGCCGGCTCATTCTCGCTATTAATTCCAAAAAATACCTCTTCCGAGTTTAGAATTTTTAATGCCTCCGAAAGATATCTCCAATTAAAAATAGTTTCTTTGAGATTTCCTTGTATTTTCCCGGATAGAAGATAATTGTTTTCCCCTATTGATTGGTCTGCCGAATTAACTTCTATTGTTTTTTTATTTTCTTGGGACTTTATTTTTACTTCATTATTTCTGCTGCCAAAAACGCTAGTTAATTTCAGTGCATTAATAAACTCTTGTTTATTAAGAATAATCTCTGTGTTGAATTTCTTCGGTATAATAGCTTTATATTCCGGGAAATTTCCCTCTATTAATCTGGAGAGTAATTCTAATTGTTCAGTTTTGAATAAAATTTGATTGTCGTCATGATAAATTTTAATAATTTCTTCTCCGTTCAATGTTTTTTGTAATTCTTTTGCCGTTTTAAGAGGTATTAAAACTTTAAATTTTTGTTCATAATTAGTTTTAAATTCGTCTTTATTTATTGTTTTTTCTGCTAAACGAAAGCTGTCCGTCGCAGCCAATTTTATTTCATCTATAGAAAAATCAAATAATACTGAATTTAATTCCAGTCTTAATTCTGAAAATTGTGAGGCAATAAGGACTTGATTTAATGAATTCTTTATTATTTCTGCTTTAATTTCAATAAATTCTTTTTGATTTTTTATCTTGGGAGTTATAGGGAAATCTTCTGCCGGGGCTCCCTGAATAACAGCTTCATAATTATCTGTTTTTATAATTAATTTATTGTTTTTATTTTCTATATTTAACCTATCACTTTCGAGGTTATTAACGATATTTGATAATAAATTAACAGGTACGGTAAACCTTCCGTTTTCTATAACTTTTCCCAGAACAGAGAAACTTGAGGCAATTTCTAGGTCTGTTGATGTTATTTTTATTTTATTCCCGTCGGTTTCTAAAAGAATATTTTTTAATATCGGTAAATTAAGATTTTCATTATTTATTCTCTCTACAACAAAAACACCTTTTTTAAGATTATCTTTTATAACTATAAATTTCATTATATTAATTAAATTATTTTTACTGTTAATACTATTAGTCCTGTTAATTAGTGGATAAGTATTATAACTATAAATTTAACCGATTAAATATAATTTTAATTTGTTAATATACTGTTTATTAACTCTTAAAAATTATATCTTTAATAGATAATATCTCCTGATTTAAATTGGGATTTTTATTAACTTCCTGGTTTATTTTCTCATATGAGTGTATTGCTGTTGTATGATCTCTCCCCATCTTTTCCCCAATATACGGATAAGATAATTCTGAAATATCCCTTAATAAGTACATAGCAATTTGCCTCGGTTTTACAACTTCTTTCCTGCGATTATGGCTTATAAGATCTTCTATGGAAATATTAAAGAACTCGGCTACTGCTTTAAGAATTTGGCCGTCATTAACCCTTTTAAAAGACGACTGAATGGATTTTTCTATAATTTCTTCAGCGACAGATTCGTTTATTGCGGTTTGTTTTTTGTCCTGATAAAAAAGTATCTTTTTTAAGACACCTTCTAATTCCCTGATATTTTTCTTTACTTTTTTAGCTATAATATCAACAACGGCATCGCTTAAAACCAAACCGGTTTCCTGCAACTTGCTTTTTATAATAGCCACACGAGTTTCGTATTCTGGATAGCCGATGTCTGTTATTAAACCCCCCTCAAACCGCGAACGTAGGCGTTCTTCAAGGGTTGGAATGGATTGCGGCGGCCTGTCTGAGGATATTATTATTTGTTTATTGGCCTCATAAAGAGCGTTGAAAGTATGGAAGAATTCCTCCTCGGTTTTTTCTTTTCCGCCTATGAATTGAATGTCGTCAATAATCAAAACATCTACGTCGCGATATTTTCTTTTCATATCTTCCATTCTTTTATTACGTATCCCCCAGACGATGTCGCTTGTGAATTTTTCTGAAGAGACATATTTAGGACGTATCTTCCTCTGGTACCTGGAATTAATTTCGTTACCGATCGCTTGTATCAGATGGGTTTTCCCGAGACCAACCAACCCATAAACGAAAAAGGGATTATACTTCGTACCGATCTCGTTAACGATTGATGATGCTGCGGCGAAGGCCAGTTCGTTTGATGGGCCGACCACGAATGACTGCATTGTATAGCGCGGATTCAGATTTGTTTCCGGATCAACCTTAAATTCTAAACCTATTGTGTTGTCCAGTTTTTGTGTCGGAGCGCTTGGGGAGAGGGGTTCTGTCGCCTGATTCGCAACCACAAACTCTAGTTTTCTGGCAGAGGTGTCGAAATTCCTCATAATCCCAAGAAGATTTTTATTATATTTATTTTCAACCCATTCTTTAGCAAAATTATTTGGTAAAGATATATAAAACGTGCCATCTTTTTTATCGAAGAGGCGGCTATTTTTAAGCCATGTTGCAAAATTTGCCCTGGAAAGTTGGATTTCCATTTCCCCCAACGTAGATTGCCAAAGTTGTTCCAGGTCCATATAATTATTTATCCAGTTTTTATTTTATTTATATCTCCAACACATCGTTAATTCGTTAGTCTTAATTCTAATTTTTATTTTGTCTTTTAGTCAAAGGACGAAATGGCTAGATTCTGGGGATTACATGTTGATAACTATTTTACAAAAGAAAATAATGTTATCAAAAATCTTAACGCCCTAATTGTAGTGTTATATAACACCGGCGTCAAATGTTTTGAATTTTTTAAAGACCGTGTTAGTATTTAAAAATGTCCGTTACCTATCAGCCCAAGAAGAGGAAGCGCGCAAAAGCCCACGGCTTTCGCTCTAGGCAAAGAACACCGGGCGGCCGCAGGGTTTTGGCGAAAAGGCGTCTCAAAAAAAGGCGACGCCTAGCAGTTTAACGGCTCCGCAGTCCCCAATTTAACCATTAGCCCCCCTGTTTTGTGGCCAGGATTTTGTTGTTAAGCACTAAAGACTATTACTATTGGCATATGTTTCCCCGAAGCTATCGTCTCCCGGTTAAGGAAGCGCACACAAGACTGCGGAAATTGTTCTCGTCTCCATATTTTATAGTGAAGACCGCCGTCAATACCACTGGGCATAATAGATTCGGTATAATAATAGCTAACAGTTCGGTAAAGAAATCAACGAAGCGCCATTTTTGGAAAAGGCGTTTTATCGGAATTCTCCGGGGATGGCCAAATTTCCAGAAAGATTTTCTGTTTATCATTTCCCCTAAAATAAACAACCTAGATCAGAACAAACTTAAAGAGGAAATTAACGAGTCTCTGCCGGCCGCCGGTCGTTAGAGCGCAATAGCTATTTCAGTCAACACCATGTCTTATTTATATAATTTAATTTTATACCACCCGCTCCTTAACGCCCTGATATTTTTCTACAACACGATTGCTTTCCATGATTTGGGTTTAGCTATAATTTTCTTAACCCTTTTAATTCGCCTGATACTGTTTCCCCTTTTCCACAAGGGAAGCCGACACCAGATTGTGATGCAAAAACTTCAGCCCAAGCTAAAAAAGATCCAGGAAGTCCACAAAGACGACAAAGAAAAACAGGCCCAAGCGATGATGGATTTATATAAAGAACACCAAGTCAACCCCTTCGCGGGAATTTTAATCCTCATCGTGCAGCTGCCGATACTCATCGCCCTTTATCAGATGTTTCTTAGAATTTTGAAACCAGATTTCCTTTCTGGCCTTTACGGATTTATTTCGGCTCCGGTTTCATTGAACGATTCGCTTTTCGGCTTGATTAATTTAGGTGAAAAGAGTATCCTGATTGTTGGTTTGGCAGCATTAGCACAATATTTTCAGGCGCGGCTTGTTCTGCCAAAACTGGAAACAGGACATAAGCAGACGCAGATGGAGAAAATGACGAGGCATATGACGTTTATCGGTCCGATTATGACGCTCGTCATCTTCTATAATTTGCCGTCAGCCATAGGCCTTTATTGGTTTGTAATGTCGCTTTTCTCTATTTTTCAACAAATTTTAGTTAATAAAAAGTTAGAATCAGAACAAATCGAAAAAGAAAATGGAAAACTGGGAAACATTGGTCAAAAAAATAATTGAGTTAATGGGTTTCGCGGATTACAAGGTGGAGGCTAAGTCCGACGAAAAACACGGTTCAATTCATATCTACGACAACCCGAACCTTATCCAGGAGAACCTGCCAGTTATTATTGAAAGCTTGAATCATATTTTACAGATGGTCGCGAGAAAGAACGACCAGCCGCCGCCGTTTTTTGACGTTAACGATTACCGCCAGAGACGGGAGAGCTTGATAGCCGAGCTTGCGCGTGCAGCGGCAAAGAAGGTTTTAACAACCAAAGAACAAGTTTCTCTACCAGCTATGAATTCCTATGAGCGTCGCCTTGTGCACGTGGAGTTAGCCGTTCATCCGGAGGTAACCACCGAAAGCGTGGGCACCGGGAAAGAAAGATACGTGATTATAAAACCCCTGGAAGATAAATAATTGTCGGTGCAAATATAATACCCCGTATATGCGGGGTATTATATTTTATGATTGGAAAATCCGGAAATTATTTTAGTGATATCGCATAAACGAGACTGTCGTATCTATTAATAAAGAGAAGAGTGTTGTTAAAGACCCCAAGATTCTTGGCGTCAAGTTTTTGATTCAAGTCGGCGAAGACGGAGGTTACGTTGCCGCTAGAAAGATCTATCTTATAAAAGTTATCCAGGGTGAATAGGGCCATCTTTTCATAATCATCCGGCAGAGAGCTGACGCTTAATTTTTGGGAATCGCGTGGGACGGCGCAATAAAGATAGTTTTTGACCGTTACCGGCGGCTGCTTTTGGGCGGCGCTTTTCGTGGTTGTTGCCGTGGTCGAGGTTGAGACCGTAGATGTCGGATTTTGGATTTCTGTGTCAAAGGTGCATTTTGACGGCAGAGTTAGGAAGGTAAGACTGTTGATAACATTCCCTTCGGGATTGGTCAGGGACAACTTTCCCCCTACGTTTGTCAGGCTGTTTCCGCTGAGGAGCAGTCCCATTCCAGCGGACCTGCTCCAGATAGATTCCATACCGGAGTAGCCATTAACGAGCTGGGACAATGTTTTATTTTTTGTATCAATAAGCCAAACGGACCCCGAGGTGAAGGCACTGCCCCTATCGGACATGATTATGTTATTGGGGCTAATCCAGTCTAAGATCTGATCCTGGACATTCAATTTCATCAACTCAACCGCCTTAGCCTTAGAGTTTGATATGTCTAGGGTTTGGAGCGAGAGGGCGCTAGAACCATTTATGTTGGAGAAATAGGCAATCTTGTAATCATCCGGTGACCATGTTGTTGACAGGAGACCTTGTGCGAGCGGCTGCCAAGATTTACTGTCAATATCAAATACGCTTTCCTGGGGATTGGATGAGTCGCCGAAGACAGCAAGAATTTTTTTGCCGTCGTAGGAAAAATCGGCGCGGATGAGGCCCGCTATCGCCGAAGAACTTAAAACCGAAGGATTGCCGGAAGATACTTTGATTATTTGTCCCGTGGGGCGGACAAGAATCGCGTTGTTCTGCGCGTCAACATAAAAATTTATCGCGGAGCTTTGTGAGATTACCCCGAATTTTTGTCCGGCGGAAATGGTTGGTGTCGGAGTTTGGCCGTTCGTTCCGGTGCCCTGTCCGCTCGTTTCGTTGCCGTTGTTCTGCCCGGACCCTCCTCCTGCGGTCGTTTCTGTTGGAAGCGTGCCGGTGAAGGCGTTGCCGCTGGAAGGCGAAGGCGCACCTGAGCGATAGCGCAGGAAATAACCGATGCCTATAGCAAGCGCGATAACACCGACGATTCCTAAGATGTAATAGATGCGCTTCATGTAATTCTAATTAATGATAATTATATAGAAAGATATGGTTACCTTGTTGAAAGCCATCTAAGGAGCGGAGATACCGCCCAAGTACCTCCCATCAATGGACTCCCGGCCTTGAATGATATGGTTGTTCCGAGTAGAAGATCGTGTAATTGAGGGTCTAGAAAAAGTGACTGTGAAAACGTAGCAAAATGAGCGCCGTTCGGATCGGGTGTGAGTTTTAGCTTATAACCCGGGGTAGGAATGAGATAATCCGATGTTAAACCACTATAAAGGACTACATCTATAGTTGGAACACCAGAACAATCCCCATTAATCGTTCCGTCCATATAAACTGTATCTCCAGTGTAGGCAGTATAGGACTGTGTTGATATCGTGTTTTGGTTGTTGGCGTCTTTCCATACTAAAGTAGCACCAGTTATGGTGCAGGTAGTTAGTGATGCTGTATTACCACAACCCTTACTACTATTAGTATCGAGCAAAAAACAAGGATTACCACCACAACCCTGAATTGTTGAGCAGCTTGGCGCGCAGGCCAATATTCCATTAGGAGCAGCACAACCATACATTGTTTGCCCACTCGACAAACTTACCCCTATCGACGACACATTAGCCGGAGATAGTGTGGGCAGATTGAGGTTAACAAGATTGGGGTTGATAACGTTCAGTATAAGATATGCTCCACCAAGGAGAACTAAGCCCAATAAAGCGCTTTTTATCCAATCTTTACCCTCGCTTTGTCCGGAAGGATTGCCTGCGGCAAAGATATACTTAACTCCACCGAATACCACGGCTCCGAAAGCAAGGATGCCTCCTAGATATAAGGCATATTTGTAGAAAGCGTTAACGGTAGACGGAATGTCCGGACCTGTTGAGAAGGGGAGGCTCGTGTTGATGGAAACCGTGGCGGCTAAGGCCGAGTTCGCCGCGCAAGAGAACAAGAGCGCCATCGTTAACCAATAAATAGATCTTTTCATTATCGTCCGAAAGTTAAAATTTCGTTCGCGCTTGCCGCTTCCGACGAGTTGCGCGTGCCGTTTATGGAGAGCCCGACATCGAACTCCGAACCTGGAGGGGTAGATGGATTTAGGTTAACCGTAAGCTTGGAAGGGTCCTCTAAATTTGTCGGAGACTGGTCGTTCACGGTCCAGGAGTAGTTCAACGACGATGGCGTTGTCGTGTTGAAAAAATACGGGATAGCAGAAACCTGCAAAGAATTACCGGAGAAACTTCCATTGGGATAGGGCGAATAAATCACCGCCTCCGGAGAGACAAGTGGTATATCTATATTATCAACGAGGAGGTTGGTCGCGTAATTTGGGATTTGGATTCTTATGCTCGCAGTATCCGTGATTCCGTTTGGAACGAATCCTATGCTTTGCATGCCAGCTCCTCCGGCGAGGAGATCATCATTCAGATACCAGTAAACTGTTTGTTTAGAAATATCGGCAGGCTTTCCTCCGACCAAGAGCTCAAAAGACACGTTTATTAGAGAATTTGTCGTGGGCATAATTTTCCCCCGATAGTCCGCCGGCACATAGCTATTTGCCCGCCAAGTAACAAGAAATTGGGGGGTTGATTGCTGGGCCCTCGCTTCGCGGATTAAAAGCAGGGCCGCGAATATAGCAGAGAACAATATTAAGACCGTATTAAGATTTTTTTTCATCCTTTATTAATTATAACAATTCCTTATTTTTATTCTTGTCACCGGTTTTACTCTTTCCGATTTGTTCTATTGGGACCGGTTCTTCCTCATCCTCTTGCTCTGGCTTCTTCTCGGCCTCAGGGAGCTTTCTCATAATATCCATTAATTTGCCCATTTCTTTAACTTCTCCCGGTTCTTCTTCTAACCCCATCTCCCCCTCCGATATTTCTTCGCCACCCTCCCCTCCGCCTGCTTCGATTTGTTCTCTTTCGCTTTCCTCAGCACCTTCCCCACCCTTACTTTCGCTGGGTTTTTCGTTGTTCTCTCCCTCGCCCCCAGTCGAACCCTCTCCTTTTTCTGCATCAGCACCCCGATCATCCGCACCTTCTCTACCCCCTCTTTCGCTGGGTTTTTCGCGCCCCTCTCCCTCTATTCCGGTCAGAGATTCTTCTTTCTCTGCTTCTTCCTCTTCTCCTGTCTCCAGCTCTTCGCGGCGTTCAGCTTCCCGACCTTCGCTTTTCGATTCTGATTGTTCTGTTCCCTCTCCCTCTAAGGATTCACCGCGACCCCCACCCGCTCCTTCTTCTGTAGTTCCTTCTGGTTTAGGTGTTGCACCTGCTTCCTCTGCTGTTTTCGCCGCACCGGCGGCTTCTTCTGTTGTCTTGGCTGCCTTGGCGGTTTCCTCCGCCGCTTTTTCCACCTCTTTTACCTCGGAGCCAGCTTCGTTTTCTGGTGCTGCAACTTTGGCTGCAAGTTCGGCCGCCTTTTCAAATTTAGGATGATCATCGGCATAAAATGTTAATAACAACATTGCCGTCATCCATGGAAGATCTCCTAAAACAGGCACAACTCCTCCGGCAAATCCATATAAGGCATAAATAGCTCCGACGCCCTTAAGCACCAAATACATAAGAACAGCCGCCTCGCAAAAAGCGATTATCTTGGAAACTATTTCTCCGGCACCGGTAAACAGGAGAACAAGCTTTACTATATCAATCAAGCCAACCGGAAGTATTAGAAGTATGCGTTCTGGTAGAGAGATTTTGGGCTGCGGTTGCTGGTTTTCTTCCATAATTGCATCTTAAAACTAAATCTATGATTCCTGATCGTGTTCCTCTACCAATAACTGTTCCGGGTTGGTAGTAATAACGCGGTCTTCAAAATATGAAGCAACGACCTGTATGGCTACGTGCCGCTTATTCCCCGCGAAGAATAATCCGGTGCCGACTTCGGCCCCCAAAAGAAAATTCTTTTCTGAATCAGTCAGGTCAAAAGCCTTAGCGACAATATCAATGGTTGCCGGCGCCTGTTTCAAAAGGAGTTGAAGCGAGGAATTCGTGATTATCGGCCGCCCGTTAGGCGAGCGCAGAAAGTCCTCAACGTCTTGCGTGATAGTCGTTAATCCTAAATAGTATTTACGGCAACGTTTGGCGATACCCAAAAGGAAAGAAGAACTATCCTCATTCTTCATCATCCACCAGGCTTCGTCGATGATGAGCAGGCGTTTTTTGAGCTGGGCGCGTACTAAATTCCAGATGAATCCCAAGATAATAAACATTGCTATCGGTCGCAATTCTTCCTCCAGGTCGCGGATAGAAAATATTATAAGTCGATTATCAACATCTATATTGGTGGGCTGGTTTATAAACCCCGAGAAACTTCCCTTAGTGAACTTATAGAGGCGTTCGGCTATCGCTTTCCCTCCTTCAAGGTTTCGCAAGATAGTTTCCAGGTCTTCCAAAAGCGGAGATGTGGCGCCGGAAAAATCCTGTCCGGCAACTATTTCGCGCGAAGCATAGGTTTCTGTTATCGCTCTGTCGAGAAGGGCGTCTTCTTCCGGCTTAAGTTTTCCGAGCATGAGTTTAAGTAGGCTGGAGATGTTAACGATGTGGGAGCGCAGGACGTCGGAGGGAGATTCGTCTTTGGGAATGGGCGGTATGTCAAAAGGGTTGATGTGTTCGTGCGAAGAAAGGGAAATATTAAAAATTGTTCCGCCCAGGGTATTGGAAAGTTTTTGATATTCGTTTTCGGGATCAATAACTATTACGTTTTCCGTATCCGTCATTAACGATCTTATTATTTCCAGTTTGGTGGCATATGATTTTCCCGAACCGGCTTTGGCAAAAACCACTTGATTGGCGTTCTCCAAAGAGAACCTGTCGAAAATCACCAGGCTGTTATTATGCAGGTTTATGCCGTACATAATTCCTTCATTGGAAGACAGGTCTTCGGAAACAAAGGGGAAGAAAGATGATATCGGTCCGGAATTCATCGGTGTATAGATCTGGATCTTGTCGTCGCCCGTAGGCATTATGGAGAATAATCCCTCCAGTTGCTGGAAGATGGCTGGTTTTAAATAGATAAGTTTTGCCTCCATAATTGATGTTAGTTTGGATTCTATCCGCGCCAGTTCTTCCTGTGAGTCGGCATAAACAGTTATATATACTCCTGTGTCAAAAAGTTTTTCCTGCGATTGTTGTAATGTGTCGCGCAGGGTTTCCACGTCGCGGAGGGCCGTCTCGAGCATTGGATCACGCACTAATCCCTTATCGGCGTTATCGTTTATTTGTGATTCAAGTTGGGCCGATTTTCTCCGAAGGTTTTTGAGTGCCGAGCCCGTGTCTATTGGATTTACAAAGATAGAGATATCAAATAGATTCGGAAGATCTATTATCGGTTCAAACCAGCCGGTGGAAAGATAGCGCGGATAAGAGAAAACGAAGAACGTCTTGGCTATTTTATCCCCGATCTTTAAGTAATTTTGGGCGACCTCCAATCCGGCCGGAGCGATAATCTTGGTTACGTTCTTAAAATCACTATTTTGGCCTTCGTTTTTATTATTGGGCATATATTTATTTGTGCCGATAGTTAGGTGGTTAAAAAATTATAATCCAGATTTTTCGGAAGCTATATTCACACCTTCTTTCTCAACGGTTTCCGGATTGTAAAAATTATAGAAGAGCTCTATTAATTGTTCGTTGTTCAGGACGACGGCTTCCAGCCCTATCGATAAAAGCCCCTCCAATACTTGGTTCACGCGCTGTTTCAGCTGGGCAAGGTTTTCATTGAAACGCATCATCGTTTCCGCCTTAGCCTTTTCTTCGGCAGCATCATTCTTTTTGCCGAAGAATGGCAGGATTTTACTTATGGATTCCTGGTTTGGAAGCATCAGGGGGGAAAACGGCACAACCACCAGAAAGGCCTTTTCCATGATGGCATTTTTTTGTACGAAACCGCGCACAAATTCTATGTACTCCTCCGTTTGGTTCTGCAGAAGCGGCGACTTCTCTTTGGCTTCGTATTTAGCAAGGCCGCTCAAGTATTTTTCTATATTTACCTTCCGGGAATGGATGATGACTTGCATCGGAAAATCCAGGCCATTCAAAAAATTTTGGTAGGCCTGCGTTACGATGTTCTGCTCCATTTCAGATTTCAGGGCAAAATTAATTCCGCTTACCATAATAACCTGGCGCAGACTGCCGTTTTTCATTACCACCGTGTCTTGCACAATGTCTTTTATAGACACCAGGTCTTGAGTGTTCGCAAAATTTTTAGGCATCTTTTTATTTTATTATACCTTTTAATTACCCAATTCTAAATTTATCTGTAATCAATGCGCCGTGCCGCCTCGCGATCTCCTGTGACGTGCTGGAATATTTGGTACTGATCATCAACCTTCTGCATGAATTGTTGGTTGGATACTTTTGTGCCGCTTTGCAGGTTTTTCCAGGCGCTGCGTAGCGCCGCTCCAGAAACAATATTCTCTAGTGAGAAATTACCAGACACTCCAAGCCCATCACTACCCTTGACCGTTTCCGGATTTTCCGGCTGCCAGACGTACACCTGCGGTTTCCAATAAAAACCGAAGGCGCTTAGAACCACGCTCGGTAGGGCTCTCCCCTCCACTCTTATAAATGCCAGAGCCAGAGATCCGCCTACAAGGAAAATAGAAAGCATGGCAAAAAGCCATGGCTGTACTGTGAAATATAGGAGGAAACTAAGAATTCCTGCAGAGCCTACGTAGACGAACTGTTTAATAGTGAAGGGACCGACGAGCTTGTCTTCCGTTTGAATAAATTGAGGGACCTGAAATTGCATTGTTTTTAGGTTTTACCCACCTGCCTCGTCTGCCGACTGGCAGGGCTATTTTAGGTGTTTGGCTTTTAGTTGATCTTAGCGGGGGCTTCCTAAAAGCCAAAAGTCAAAACCTAAAAGCTAGGTGTTTATTGGAGGCTTCGGCAGATTAACGTCTGATTGGTTTAGAGCTTGCGATGGCGACTGATCGCCGGGAATAGCTTTATTTTTTTCCAATATTTTTATTTTCTCAAACTCGCCCATTGTATCTTTAATTTGCGGTAAAGATTGTGGCGGTTCTGCTCTTTTGATTATCGGTGATCCTGCAAAGAGCGGTCTGACTTGTTCGTTATTCCCCTCTATTTTTTTTGTTCCGGTGTCGTTCGCGATGGGCTGTGGCATGTCACCCACAATCGTCTTTAGTCCGGTGTAGTGTACTACCCTGGGCTGTTCTTGTTTCTGGGCAATAATTTCTGGTTGTGTGTTTGGGGCAGATGGCTGTTGGCTCTTTATATCTTTTGTAATTGGAGAGAAAACAAATTTATCCATTTTTGCCACCGGCGGACGTGGTGGTGGGGCTGGCTTCATTACTCCTTTATTTGTCGTGAATGAAACGGAGCCGCCGATTTCTATTTTTGCCGGTCCAAGCGGAGCTTGTCTGTCCTTAGTTTCTGAAATTTTCTGTTCGGGGATATTTATTCTGAACTCCGAGGCCGATTTTGTAGGAGAAGCCGGAGCTTCTTCGCGATGAAGCATTGCCGGGGGCGGTTCGTCGGGGGATTCTTCGGTTGATATTTTTTCTGTCCCATAATCAATACGTTCCGCTTTCTGGTTCTGTATTCCTTGCCGCCTATCACTCACCGCTTGTTGCTGGGCGGGAGATTCAGTGAGACGTGACGGTGGTATTTTCTTTCCCAACTCCATTCTCTCAAATTCCCCGATGGGCTCTTTCTGTTTTTCCACCTGTAGTGTGGCGGAGAGCGTGGGTTTTGCAGAGACGAATGTTTCGCCGATATCTATCCCTCCCGGTCGGCGGATTTCTTCCATTACCCTCGGAGCGATCATATCAAATTTTGAAATCGGTTCATGCACAGACATAATATCGGCTTTCAGGGGATCAAAAATTCTCTTGTTTATCGCGCCGGCTATTGTGTCTGCGGCCTGCGGTACGATTCCCAACTCTTTAAGCTCTCCCGCCATGTCTTCCGGATGGATGAATCCCAAAATCACGTGGCCGAAAATCCTTACCACATAATTTATTTGTTCTTCTGGCAGATGCTCATTGCCGCAAGTTTTCCAAATGAAATCGGAGTTCGCTTCCGAGACCATCGCTTCGCGCAAAACATCCGGGATATTATCCCATCGTTCCAGCGCTTGATTTTGTGTGACTGTTACCATGTTTTATTTTATGGTCTATTATTTCCGCCGCCTTGGTTTCCGCCTCCTCCACCACCGCTACCTCCGCTACCAGGTCCGCCACCGGAGTATTCCCATGTCCCGAAGTAATTTTGTAATGTTCGTTCGTGGCCTTTGAGAGCACCTTCCAGTTGCCGTAATTTTATTGCGGCTGCTGCCTCGCCCTCTTTGTCCCCGGATGCTTTAAACGCATCTACGACCCCCTGCTGTGCATTAATGAGTTGTATTAATAAATTAGGAATCTTTTCCATTCCGGTAGTAGCGAGCGTTTGCGAATTCATATTCCTTACTATGGTGGGTATGATGCGTTGGTTATTTTCGGTGATTGCCGAAAGAAGTTCTTGGGTGGTGAGTGGGTGTTCTGCGTAGGCCTTTTTGCCGAAGATTGCGTTGGCGTTCATCCTTGCGGCGTCAGTGGCGGTAAGTTTTGTGGCGAATTCCTTCATGGATTCTCTAAGCAGTTGTGCTGCCGATATTTCTGTTTGTCCTGTTTGAAACATTTTTTTGGCCCATGTTTGTCCTGCTTGGAATATTTCATTTCCATCCTCATCTTTTACGGCTTCAGCTGGCTTAATTTTCGGGCTGTTCTGTTCTAGATACTCCCATCTAGCCTTATCTCCAGCAGACTTGGCATTGGCTTCTTCTGCTGCCTCTCCCGCTTCCGTCGCGCGTTTAATAGTATCAATACTATTTTTGGCCTTATCTCCGGCGGCTTTTGCGTTATTCTCGGCTTCAGTTTGAGGGCGACCACGTTTAAGAGATGCCTTCCTCTCTGCTTCATACGCTTTGTCATATGCATTAGTAAGAACTTTATCGTGTGCAGTAGCGAACGCCTGATTAGTCATCATGGAGTACCCCGCGTTCATCACCGACACATTCCCCGGGGCCTTTGCTATATTGTACGCTTCCTCATATTTTTTATCAGCCTCGGATATTAACGGTTTCAAGGCCTTTTCCGATATTCTTGTATTCGTCGTGCTACCGGTTAGCTTATCGTAATCACCGAGCATCTTCTCCTGCCTAAATCTTTTGATGGTGTCCATGTTGGACATAAACTCTCCGGCAGTGCTTTTGCCTCCATCAATCTTAGTATCATTGGATATCTTTTTGCTTTCTTTCAGCATTTCTATCGCCGCAAACTTCATTTCGGTTGTAAGGTTTCCAGAGTTAAGGAGTTCTGTTAACTCCGAGGAGCTTTTGCCTTTTAATCTGTCCTTCGCGCCTTCTACCATTCCCTCGTTGCTGGTTACCTTACCTAGACCGAGAGCTGTTTCCCGCTCTAGCCTGCCGGCAATAAATCCGGCTGCACCTCCCACAACCGGGATTTTCCTTATTTGCTTACTTACGGCGCCTTCTCGTAGATGCTTTTCAAGAACCTCGCCGCCCGCTTTCTGATATGCGAGCCGCCCACCCTTCTTGGCCTGCTTGCCGACGTATCCGCCGATTCCGGTTGCCGCGCTTTTAACCGCCGCCATTCCCGCGCTCGCGCCCATAATTCCTAAAGAGTTCGCCGCGATAAGCCCACCGACGGTCAGACCAAGGAGCACGAAGTCACCTAAAATATTCGGGATAAGTACTTTGAAAGTGCCGCTGAAGAATTGAGATACGGCACTTTGCGCGTTACCAAGGTTAACATTCGGCGTCGGTTCTGTTTGGGTTGAGATTCTATGGATTCCTGGTGCCATGATGACGACAAGATATAGAAAGAAAACAACTATCGGGGGGAAAAGCGCCCACCTGATGAAATTACTCCACCATTTTGTGAAATTTCCCCGTAAAGCAGGGAAAACCCAGCAAAGCCAGGCGAACGGCAGAAGAATGAAAAGTATGGACAAGTACACGTATCTTATTAAGAGCATTATGGCAAGAGTTCCTAAAACAATTACAATGCCGACAAGGGTTATTAGGGCAAAAACCATTGCCACTAAGATCACGATTACGCTTCCAGCGCTACTTCCTAGGGCGTCGGCGGTTCCCAGGTTCGAACCCCCGCTACTAGACAGCATTACTTGTGGCTGGAATAGGATGGCGATTGCATTATTAAACCCCTGACCAGAAAATTGGTCTAAGAAAAAGTTAGTCAAACCATTTGCCGCGCTTACCAGCATGCCGCCGATGACCAATCCGAAGTTGACGAGGATAGCCATGAAGACAAGCTTCCAGAGGATTTGTTTAAGGCCGTATGTTTGGCTGCGGAGAATCGTAGCGAGAGCTATAACTATGATTCCCAGAACGAAACCAAGGTTGGCGATAGAGAGGGATGTGGCAAAGCCGGTTTGCACGAGGGCCGTATTTACTATACCCCTATTGATATCAAGGAGTAATTTTATCGCCCAACTCTCCACGGCTATAGCCAAGCTGGCAACCGTGGCCATAACGTACACGATCCCGTAAACAAGATTATTTACTACTGAGCTACCTATATCTTCTAAACATCCCGTTGCTGTAGCGCACCATGCTTTTGCCTGATGCGGAGATAATGCAAAAACCGCAAGCGCGATGAATAGTGTCGTTATAACCAATTTCGTTTTTCTATTTTTTGCTATTCGTGTAAATGTAGGCATCGCAGTTTTTATAGATTAAGCAGTGAGCCGCCGGTGAATTTTCCGATAAGGCCATTTATGAACGAAGCAAGGAATCCTGCTACGGCGTTCGCGTTCGCGGAAAGATGAATGTCGCCTCCAAGAGCGCTGGATAGTTTGTTGCCGATAGTGGCTCCAGGTGTGGTTATGAGTTGTTTAGATAGGCTTGGCGTTTTACATACTTCAGCGCTACAAGTTCCATTGGTACAGGTTGTTAGTTGGGTCTGAGTGTAGCCTGCTTGAATTTCGTTGTTGACATTCGCTGTTATGGTGTTTACAGCATCTGTTTGGCTTTGGCCCGTAATATCGTTCACATCATAAGATGCGCTATATGGCAAGCAATCTCCGCCACTGCTTATGCCACCCCCAGTGTCTGTCCCGGGGAAACCTTGGCCGGCGACGGCTCTGTTTACTTGGGAGTTAAGCGCCGCGGCCGCATCTGACAATTGTTTGTCGTGGGCGAGAGACAGGAATCCGAAAAAGTTATTATTTGGCCGCAACATTGCTCCGAAACCATTCCATCCCCCCCTGCTGAAATCGCCATAGAAAGCATTTGCATCTGTTAAGACGAGCCTTAAGTCGCTTTTCGGAGTCGCATTTAGTGCCGTAAGGTTTAACATTTTCCCCACTAAACCGCTGAAGGACGGATCTCCGCGGGCTACGCTCATGGTAAGTGATTGAGCCGCTGCCGTATCAAACGCTTTAGCCTGGTAATTCAGCCAATTGGTTATGAATTTCGGAGCGCCGGAACCCTGCACATACTTGACCATTGCCTGTTGTATTGTGTTTACAAGTTGCGTTCTTAGGACCAGTATGAGGGCTTGTTCTATAATCTTCCAGATATTCGTTACAATATCGTTTATCAATGAGCTAATTTGGGTGCCCAAGCGTATGGGGCCAGTATAGTCAGCGTACGCTGTTTTGACGCCGATTAATTGATTTATAAATGCCAAGACCCCCGTCTTTGTTTCTTGATGCACGGAGAGAGATTTTTGCAATCCGGCTTTTTCAAACTCGGTTTGTAGGTCGGAAGCTACGGTAGGCAGGACATTTTTTTCTGCTTGGGCGATAAGATAAGTTTTCACAGGATCGTCAGTTGTTTCCACATTTACTCCCATGTCGGCGAAGTTTTTTTCATAAACTATCGCCGCGAGCAGGCTTTTATGGAAGCCAACAAGCGTAGACGGAATTGTTATCGATTGTGTGCTGCTTGCGGCCTTAGCTAACGTTTCGGCAACCGGCTGAAGTTCGCTCGGGTTTGCCGTGGTCGGATCTTTTTCTAAAAAGGCCGTAATAACTTGATTGGTCGTATATTGATTAAATATATTATCCAGCTCGGTGATGTATCTCTCTTTGGCGGCCACCGAGTTGTCGTCGGAAATATTGACCGTCAGTGCCTTGGCCTCGGCAATCCAGTCCGGAGCCTGGAGGGTCTGTATTTCGGGGGCGCCCGTTAGCTGATTTAGTAAGCTCGTCTGGTCCGGCATATTCAGCGAAGTTTGGCCGTCGGCGGTTTGTTGCGGTCCGGAGGGATTTGCGAGAACAATTTGCCGCGCAAAACTGTCGGCAAAATCATGCGTAAGGTTCCCGGTTGTCTCCGCCGGCGGTAAGTCGCTGGCTTTTATCGCAACCGATCCGGCCGAATTAACTGTTTGATTATCTGTTATTTGGGGAGCAACTGCATACTGATCCGTAAAAGCATTGCCAGGCACCAAATTGGCATAATTCTGTGACTGGTTGGAGATGTTAGCTTGCTGGGTTAGGGTCTGGTTATTTTGCCAGTCGAGAAAAATCAAACCCGCGGAACTCATAATTGCCGCCAAAACCAAAAACCCCCCTATTAACTTTTTTAAATCTATCATTCATTATTATTATAGCGTATTTACTGTCTAGAACCGCGATAAAAGTTATGCACACTGGTTATTTATTCATTCATAGTTAGGGTGCATGCTACACGGAAAACAAAAAGAGTTTATTTGTCCAATAAATCCGCTATTTTTTTGATATCTTCGATGCTTAAATTTTGCGGCCTATCGTTTGGTTTTATATCAATTTTTTGCAATTTTTCCGAGATCCACTCCTTCGTTTTCCGTGGTTGGTAATTCGCGGCCAAATTGTTGAGTATTGTCTTCCGCGGTTGAGCAAATAGCATGCGAATTGTTTTATAGTAATTTATGCTTCTGTCTTCTGGCTTCTGATTTATAACTTCCAACCTTATCACTGCTGAATCTACTTCCGGAGGCGGGGAAAAATTTTCCCGTGACACCCTCATCACGATTTTCGCTATCGCCCAAAACTGGATGCTCGCGGCAAGGCGGTTCATCCCGTTGGGGGCAGGTGTGCGCTGCGGGCCCTCGCAGCCTCTAACGGGATTCATTTTCGGCACAGCGCAGATTCTTTCTGCAACCTCGTTTTGAATCATAAAGACGCACAACTCCGGCTTATTCTCCAGCTCCCCGATTGTGCGAAGCAGGTGTCCAGTAATGTAGTATGGGATATTGCCGACCAATTTCCATTTTGACGTTTTCAGCTCTCCGGCAGAAACAAGCTTAGGAATTATTTCCAGGGCATCGCCATCCACGACTTCCATATTTTTATTTTCGGAAAATTTTACACGCAGCAACTCAGCAAGTTTTTCATCTTTTTCAATCGCGACGATTGTTATCCCCACCCCGCCATTTTTGGAAATTGGAAATTGGAAATTGGAAATTTCGCTTGTCAGCTCCCCGTGCCCAGCGCCCACCTCTAAAACAACGTCGCCGGACTTCAGTTCCAATATTTTAACAATGTCTTTTAGAACGGTTCCGTTTTTAAGGAAATGTTGTCCTAGTCTTCTCATCTTATTATATTAACCGTAGTATGGATGAATTGTATAATTTTGTGCTCGCGAACCTCGCACATAACAAAGTATGTGTTGGGTGAGTCCGGTTCGTCCGGAGAAAACAAACCCTTTGTTTATTTTCTGCTCTCTGACGGGTATAATAAAAATAACATGTTCCAATACTTGATGGCCGGGTATCTGCATAGTTGGCTCTTCCCATTTTTTTTCACGATAACGACCGAGACCATCATTTTGTGGCTGTTCGTAAGAAAAATCTTTCATATAAACGGGAGAGACCTGCCGCTTACGATTGTTATCGCGGCCGGAATTTTCGCCAATGGATTCACTCATCCACAGGTGTGGTTTGTCTTCCCGTTTATTTTTCAAAGCTATACTATTGCCATAGTTATTGCCGAACTTTTTGCCTTTATAGCGGAAGCTATTTTTTATAATATTTTCCTTAAAATAACTATAAAAAGGGCATTAATCGTTTCCCTGTCGGCTAACGCCTTCTCCTTTTTGGCGGGAATTTTCCTCCACTTTTTCGTAAACAGTAAGATATTTTAACGATTAATCTGGGCCCTCATGTTGAAAAAACTTCTGGTGAAAATTGAAAACGCAAACATAGGTTTTAAGGAACTGGTTGTCGGTTTTTCGGCAATAGTTTTCGTGCGGATATTTTTGGAAAATTTTTCCAGTATTCCCCTTAGCGGAGTTATCACGTCTAACACATCAACTATACTGCACTACTTCCTTTATTATACGGTGAATACTTTGTCGGTGGCCCTTATTCTGGGGCTATCCGTGGGTAATTTCAGGAAGGCATGGAATTTCATTTTATTCGGATTGCTTATTGAATGGTTGCCCCCTATTTACGACCTTATTGTTTCCGCTGGGAACGGATATCCAATGCATTATCCGCCAATAGATTCGTGGCAGGTGTTATTGGGCCACTTTTTTATGGTTGGTGGGGGCGCGGTTAATCTCACCACTCCCGGACAGACGTTACAGATATCCTTGATTGTTGTGGGAATCTTGATCTATGTGATCTTATCAACTAAAAGCATTACTCGCGGCGTCGTGGCAGCGCTACTTTCTTACTCGGCAATTTTTTTCTGGGCGACATCGCCTACTATCATCAAGGTAATCAACGATTTTTTTCATCCTGAGGTTGCGGGGCAAACGCTTATCCAGTTTTTTTCTGCGGAAATATCCAGGTCAATGCTTATAAAGAATTTTTTACACCCCACCATTTCTGTGCAGCCGCTTCGTGCCTATGAAATATTCTTCGGGGTAACCATGTCTTCGTTTTATTATATTGCCGCATCCGTTCTGATCGTCGCCATTCTTCTATTAATGGATAAGCGCAAGACCCTTGCTACGCTTGGCAACTCTCGCATGATCCACGCTGTTTATTATTATGCAATTCTTGTGTCGGGGTTCTTGGTGGCCATAAACCTGACCGGTTCCATAATAGCTTTCGGCTGGCTAGACAGTTTTTCTTTATTGTCCCTTGCTGTCGCTTCTTTCTGCGCCAGGATGTTTGCCGTCGGCATAAACGACCTCTACGACATTGAGATTGATAAAATTTCCCACCCCAAGCGCCCCCTTCCCAGTAAAACCTTAACGGAAGGCGACATTAAGGACGCGAACCTTTTCTTTTTAATCTGGGCGCTTGTCGGGGCATTTATCGTTGGACACTATGTCTTTTTTATGATGCTTGTCATTATATCCGTTTCTTATATCTACTCTGCGCCCCCCTTGCGCCTAAAAAGAATTCCACTTTTTGCAAATTTTTTGATGTCTTTGGCGTATTTCTCTCTTTTCGCCTCCGGATTTTTTATGGCCAGTGCCGACCAATCAATACGGGCCTTGCCGATAAGATATCTATTCTTGATAACAATCGTTTTTACGCTGGGGACGACAGTAAAAGATCTAAAAGATATTGATGGCGACCGTGCTGCAGGAGTTATGACCATCCCGGTTATTATTGGGAGGAATAACGGAAGGCGAATTATCGGATTGTTATTGTCATCGGCATTTTTTCTGGTGCCGATAATCTTGAATATAAGGACTATCCTTATCCCCTCGCTCATTGCCGCCATTGCGGGGTATCTAATTGTCGTGTCCAACCACTATAAAGATAACTTTATTTTTATACTCTACATCGCATACATTATTGTTATCATATCCATTGTTCTATCGGGAGTATCTGCGCCGCTTTATTAGACGGCCCATGGGCCTAGTAACATCCATAAAAAATAAGAAGGCTTGGAATCGTAATCGGGATTTTGCTTGTGTTATTATTAAATTGTAACCATGTCAATATCCAAAGGGCGTATTGCCCTACTTATCGGTTTGGGTGTCGTATTGTTGGGAATTTTTGTTTTGATATTCTTTTTTCAGAGACGGCCATCGGTGCCGACTCCGTCCGGCAACGAACTTAGCGCTGCTGGTACTCAGGGCGTGCAGTTTACTTTCGGCGGCCAGAATCCCGTTGTTGGGTCATCGGGTTCCGGGTCTTCCGGCGGACAAGGTTCGCTGTTTTTCCAGCAGTCTTCGCAGTCGGCTGGTCCGGGAACATCGGTCGGTAATGCTTTTCTGCCGTCGTCTGGAAATGGCGTCAGGATAAGTTCTGGCGGGAATACAAATACGGGCGTTGGCGGAGGAGGAATATCCATACCTACATACACTGCGCCGTCTTTGAGCGATTTAATAAACAAAGAATTCCCTTCAGGGATAAATGCCTTAAGCGTATTGAACGATCTCGGGAACGTCGGCTCTGTTATTAGTTCGCAAGACCCTTATATTCAGGGCCTGATCACCCAGTATCAGCAGATTCTTGCCGAACAGCAGCAATTAAGATCGTTGGCTCAAACTATGCAGCAGAATGCGCCAGTTATCCCGGCGGATTTAATCCAGGGGGTTTCCAATGGCCAAGTCACCCTGTCGCTTTCCGCCATGCAAAATCTTTTGAATAATCAGGCGAGTACAACCGCCGCATTCAACGAAAAAATCAATATTGCGAACAGCCAGCTCTCGTCAATACTCAATTCTCAAATATCTCAGGCTCAGAGCGCAGGAATTTCTTATCCCGGATTACAAAGTGCCTTAAGCCAAGTTGATCAATTCAATAGCTCCACAGCATCATTTGACCAGCAGGCCTCCACTTTTAATTCTCAGACAACCAATTTAATAAATCAGTTTTTGGCCAATTCTTCCGGAACGATGTCTCAAGAAGACTTACAAAACCTTCTTAGCCAATTAAATGCCAGTACGACGGCAATGCAGCAACAGATGAGCATGCTAGAAAATCAGGCCACGAGTCTGACTAATACTCTCAGTTTTCAGTAGCATTCGTATCTCGTCTTAGTCCCAGCTTACACTGATGTCATCTTCTGTAGGGGAAAATGATTCGCTTTCCAATTCCAGTAATTCCTGCGGAATTTCAGAAAGAAATCGTGACGGGGCACCGAAGAAACTCAAAAAAAGTTTTTTCTTGGCCCGTGTCATAGCAACGTACATCAACCTTCGTTCTTCCTCCATCTGGTCTTCGTCTTCGTAAGACATAATATGCGGCAAAAGGCCTTCGGAAGACCCGGCAATAAAAACCCGGTCAAATTCCAACCCTTTGGCCAGATGGATCGTTGATAAATGCACCTCCGGTTGGGAATCACCCCCTCTTGAATTTTCCGTTTCTGTCACCGATTTTCCCATATCAGTTTGCTGCACGAGAGCTATCTCTTCCAGGAATTGCTGGAGATTATCAAAACCGGCGGCAAAACCAATAAGCTCGGCAATGTTCTCGCGCCTCTCTTCTGGGTTGAGAAAATTATTTTCCAGATATTCAAAATAATCGGTTGCTTTGAGAAATATTCCTATCAAATCGAGCGGCGCGCTGCTTTGCGCGGCAGCGAAACCTTCCTGGAGGTCGGCGAATTTTCTCTGCGATAGCAGTTTTTCCAGGCGTTCGCGGCTTGGCTCATCGCTTTTATTCATGGCCCATCTGAGGGCGGCGACGATATCCTTTATTTCTTTGCGTTCGTAGAATTTCAGGCCGCCGAAAATTTTATATGGGATTTGCCGGCGGATAAGAGCTTGTTCTATCGCGCGCGACTGCGCATTGGTCCGATATAGTACCGCCGTTGTGCCACCCTCCGGTTCTTTAATGTTTTTCGCAATCCACTCCGCTTCCTCGTTCTCGTCGCCAGCTTCAAAAATTTTTATCGGTTCCCCCGCGGGATTTCTTGTCCAGAGATTTTTCGGCCGCCTATTGGCATTATTTTTGGAAACTTCGGCGGCTGCCGAAATTATATTGGAGGTTGAGCGATAATTTTCTTCCAAAAACGTGATTTGCGCATCAGGCCAGTCTTTTTCGAAATTTTGAAAAATTTCCATGTCGGCGTAGCGCCAGCCATAGATCAATTGTTCGTCGTCGCCGACAACGCTCAGGTTTTTGTGTGAGCCCGCAAGCAATTTTATTAATTCGTACTGTTTAGGGTTCATGTCCTGATATTCATCAACAAGAACAGCGTCAAACCTTTTTTGATATTTATTAAGGACCTCGGGATGTTTCTTGAAAAGCCAAACAACTTTTTCTATTAAGTCGTCAAAGTCGAAAGCATTATTGCGGATGAGGTCTTCTTCATAAAGCTCATATGCCCGAAATGCCAGCCGATTCTTCTCGTGAGAGCTTTTTTTTAGTTCTCCAATAAACGAATTTTTGTTTTTCGCGGCGGAGATCTGTCTTTTGAAGAACGCCGGCATTTCCCGGGAATCTTTTTTGGCTTCGCCGTCCCGCTCTTCGGATTTTTTCTTCGGGACCAGCCTCCTCGCTATTTTTTTTATAAGGTCAAAAGAGTCGTGATCGTCAAAAATCGTGAAGTTCGGAGTTCTATTAAGAAGATTAGCTTCTTGCCGCAATATTCTGGCGCCAAATGAGTGGAATGTGCCTATAAATGGTTCTGTGCCCGTGGTTCCGCGTCCTATATTCAGTCCCGTGCGATCGGCCATCTCTCTGGCGGCCTTGTTCGTAAAAGTTATGGCACAGATTTTCCCGGGAGGCATGCCTTTTTTGATAAAATATCCAATTCGGCTTGTCAGTGTGCTGGTTTTTCCAGTTCCGGCTCCGGCCACTATTAAAAGGGGCGAGTTAGGAGCTTCCGTGGCTGCTTTTTGCTGTTCGTTCAGCGTGCTGGATTTTTTTGGCATAAATGATATAGTGATTGTGTTATTAATACCATTTTAGGCCAATTAAATAAACCCCCGGCTGCTAGCGGGGGTAGTGCTTTTGAGGGCAGAAACAAGGGTTTTTCGTTTTTTTTAGCTTTTCTGTTCCGGTCACTAGCCAAAATAAAAAGTAAATTAGCTAATCCGCTTATGGCCGGAGTTATTCTGGCGTCCATTCTGGTATTATCGGCGTCTTTCTCTCCGTTTCATTATTATCAACCGTCCTCGGAGGAGAGGGGAATTTTGGGCGGACCGATTGATGTTAGCGCGGAGCGGGGTGGAATTATGGATGGCTCAATTTATAGTTCAGAGCCGGTTATTACTGGTTCGGCGGTCAACAATGGTTTATATCCGCCGGATGCCGGTGTCCAAAATATGCTCATAGCTAGCGTGAGCGATCAAGGCCAGCTTGCCGGCCTTGCCTCATCTCGGAGCAATCTTCTGGACTATAAGGTACAGAAAGGAGACACTCTTTCTGGAATAGCTTCTTACTTCGGCGTTTCGCTGGACACGCTTATCAATGCCAACCCGACAATTAAGGCCAAATATTTGCAGCCGGGAGATGAATTAAACATCCTTCCTACCTCTGGCATAGTTTACACAACCAAAGAGGGAGACACGCTGGAATCAATTTCCTCTTATTTCAATATTGCCGAGGATCAAATAACCCAATTCAATTCTGCGATAAATTTCGGAGTCTTGGGTGCCGGAATCTCTCTCGTTATACCGGGAGTACATAATGTTAATGCCGCCACGGAAAATTCTCTACCCAATTATAATTCCAGTTTCGCTATGCCCGCTAACGGTTACGACTGGGGAATATTGCATCACTATAACGCAGTAGATATCGCCGCGTCCTGCGGTACTCCGGTTAAGGCCTCGGCCGAAGGGCTCGTTGTTCCCGACGATAGTTTCGGCGATGGCACAAGCGGTTGGAATGGTGGTTATGGAGAATTCGTTCTTATAGAACACCCTTTCGGCGACAGCGTTCGCACCCGCTACGCCCACCTGGAAAAAGTGTTAGTCAGTATCGGCGACTACGTTCAGCAGGGACAAATCATCGGCCTTATGGGTCAAACAGGCGACGCAACCGGTTGCCACGTACACTTTGAAATTTATGGAGCGCAGAATCCGTTTGCTAAGTAGTTAAATTCGATTCATCGCCGAAGGGGCGACAATGGTTTATGGCGGTCTGAGTTCCACTATCTTGGGTTCGCGAAATAAACGGAAAACAAAAAGAGCCGGACTATTTGGTCCGGCCCATAAGTTTATTCACTTCACGGGTTTTTTGTTTTATTCGGATTGTTCGAGCCAACTGAATGAGAACTCGTGAAATAGCGTGAAAGCATTGAAGAGTTTCTTTATCCCAAATCTCTTCTGTAATGCTTCGCAGGTGAACCAGTAGTTGTGATGATGATCGCATATCACCACGGCATCTTTCAAGTCGGGTGGTGACAGTTCGGGCGAAAGAATTTCTTCGTCAGCCCAGAGTCTCTCTATCACTACAGGAGTAATGCCTCTGGCCTTCAGGCGCCATATCCATTGATTCGTAACCCATTCAATACGTTCAGGTTTCCGACTGATTTTATATTCATCCGACGAGCCTTCCAGTCCTTCACTGTTGTGGTTCGCGATACACGCGCGAACCAATATAACTTTGGACGCTCCTTGGGATTGTTTCACGATCTCATCGACGTAAATCTCGTATTTTTCAGCATCATCCTGCCGAATCACGAAAATCTGCCGATAGTGTTCGTCTCCGTACCTTCCGGTTTCCTCGTTTACCCAGGGTACGATTTCTTGCTGTTTTTCCGTAAGTCTCATCGCGAGCCAAACTGTGCCGTCAATGAGAATACAGCAGCCATTCCGAAGATTCTCGCCATGAGCATGTTCCCAAATTTCTCCCGGCAAAAAGGGCAATTCTCTGGCAATATCTTCAATGGATGCACTGGCCGGGAATTCCCGCTTGAAAACAGTGTTCAGTTTTTCAACTTGAGCCGACAGATTTTCGTTGGCCCTGTAAATCACGATGATTTTTTCATTTTTCATAGCCACTCTCCATTCCCGCCTGCCGTTTCCGGTCAGGACTTATAGGTTTTGATTTTCAAAGAACTTTCGGGTTATTCACCCTTTTTGAAATGACCAATTCTCAATCATCTCAAAAAGGGTGGCGTGTTTGGTTAAAACGCGCCGAGTTTTATAAGAATAGCCGGGGCGGGTCGTGAGTTGGGGGTGGGATCTGTGGAGATTTTACCTCACCCCCATTCTAAGCTTTTGATTCCAGTTGCTATTTGATTCGTCCGGCAATTATGCCGTCAATCCATGGCACTATGACGCCCACCGGCATTTCAATGTCGGCGAGACATAGAGAACGCAGTCTCTGTAAGCAAGTCATTCGTGTTGGTTCGGGAAGCCGATGGGCATATATTGCTGCTTTCTGATACCCCTCGACCTCAAGGATTTCTTCCATCCGCTTAATTTCTTCGTATGGGCTGACATTCATTGTCATGGCAAGCTCCTTTTCGGTTTTTGGTTTGTAGATATTATTCGATGTTCTACGTATATAATAACAAGTAATTTAACTAATGTCAAGTATATTTGATGATAAAATATATGATAAAATAATATTGCAAATAAATATTAATCTGCTATAATGTCAATAATGCTTGATGAAATAAATTCGAAAAAACTAAATAGGGAACTCCAAGCACTCGGTTTAGACCGAAAATCCGCGGCGGTTTATATGTCGCTTTTGCACCTCGGCGAGGTCGGAAGTTCAAAAATTATCAATGATACCGACCTGCATGGGCAATACGTGTATCAGTCGCTCGAAAAATTGGAAAAAATGGGATTGGCTCAGCACATTATCAAGCGCGGGCGCAAAAAATTCACGGCAAAATCCCCTTCCGTTCTTGTGAAGCTAGCGGAGGAGCAAAAAATTCAAGCCGAGAAGCTGGCCGGAGAACTCAATAAATTGATGATCCTGCCGCCTGAGCAAACATTTGAGATCTACCAGGGCAGCGAATCATATATTTCGCACGAATTCGATCTGATAAACCGCGCGCCAGAAAATTGTGAGTTACTGATAATCGGCGGTTCCGGTGATAAGTTCAATGATGAAATGGGTGAACGCCTAAAGGAATATACAGGTATCCAATTCAAAAAAAATATTTCAATGAGGTATATCGGCTCTGAAGATCAGCGAGCAGCTATGCCTCAAATGCACGGCCCGCGGCGGAATTTCAAAATCCGTTATTTACCCGGGCTTTTTACGGGGCAGGTCAATACGAATCTTTGGCCGGACATATTGGGTTTCAATATCTACGGCGAGCCTGTGACGAGGTTTACGATATCAAGCAAAATTGTCGCCGAAAGCTACAAGCAATTTTTCGAAACACTCTGGGGGTTGGCGAAAGAATAACCCGCGCAAGGCATGGTTAATGTTTATCAGGAATAATATATAATCGCACGCCATTTTCCGATTCGACCTCCTTTAAATTAGGGAAAGCATAAATATTTGATATCACCTTTGTTCCGGGCGCGAGCTCGGTTTTTAATTTCTCTCCCAATTTTTTCATAATTCTCGGATATCCATAAACAACGACAGTACTGTATTTATTGAGGTTTTCCTTCCAGTAGCTTTTCCAGTAGATAAAGGCTTTTTTCTGTAGATTCTCGAGTTTTATTTCCCGCCGGGAATACCAAACAAGCAGCGGGTTTATTTCGTAGCCATAGGCCTTTGCCCCTGATTTCGCGAGCGCTGTAACAATTCTGCCATCTCCGGAACCGAGGTCGGCGACCCTGTCCCCAACCTTAGGTTCTATAAATTTTATAATGGTTTCTATATTCGCCCGCTTAGTGGGGAAATACGCTGCGCCTTTTATAATCGGCCGCACGAGGAGATAAATAATCGCAATGATTATTACACTGGTAAAAATATAAACAATCAGCATTCTATATTTCTTCTCTCAGTCTATAGCTGAACGCTTCCGCCAAATGTTCCACGGCAACCACATCTTTTGATTCCAAGTCAGCGATAGTGCGGGCGGTTTTGAGCAGTCGGTAATAGCCGCGCGGCGAAAGACGCGAACGGTCTAGTGTTTCCAAAAACTTTTCCGCGCCCGGTTCGAATTTGATCAAATCCTCCGTTTGCTTAGAGCTCATTTCCGAGTTTGTGGAAATTTTTTGCGTGGCGCGATGCGTGGTGAATCTCTCTGCCTGAATTTTTCTCACACGTTCCACCTTCTTTTTTATTTCGGGGCTCTGTGGTTCCAGATTTTTCTTCTCTCTTAGCTCGGCTATTTTTACGCGCGGAACTTTTACCTGCAGGTCTATTCTGTCCAAGAGCGGACCAGAAATTTTCTTCTGATATCGGATCACTTCGTAGGCGCTGCAGCGGCATTCTTTTTCTGGATCACCGTAGTATCCGCAGGGGCAGGGATTCATAGCGGCAACTAGAGAAAATTTTGCCGGGAAAGAAATCGTGTTCTTGGCGCGGGCCACCCTTACAACTCCAGATTCCAGGGGTTGGCGCAATGCCTCCAGAATATTTTTCTGAAACTCCGGAACTTCGTCCAGAAATAATATTCCCCTATGCGCTAAACTGATCTCTCCTGGTTTGGGATCGGTGCCGCCGCCGATGACCGCGACAACAGATGCTGTCTGGTGCGGAGAGCGGAACGGCCGCTGGCTAACGAGACCGCCAGAACTTAAGCCAGCGGCACTGTAAATACGTGTAATCTCTATCGCTTCGTTTAACGACAAACTAGGTAAAATGCCGATTAAGGCTTGCGCCATAAGGCTTTTCCCTACACCTGGCGGACCAGTCATCAACAGGTTATGCCCACCGGCAGCGGCGATGGTCAAGGCCCGCTTAGCGTTCTCCTGGCCCTTGATCTCGGAAAAATCCGGAGAAGAAATTTCCTCTGATTGTATTGGTCTGAACTCAGCCGACTTGATAGATTTTCTTCCTTCTAGGAAATCTATGGCATCTTGGATTGTTTCTAGTGGTATAACTTTTATATTTTTAATGACGGCGGCCTCATTGGCATTCTCGTGCGGTAAAAATAAATATTCAAAACCTGATTTCTCGGCAAGCTCGGCAATGTTTAACCCCCCATTCGCCGGCCGCAGGCGTCCATCAAGCGCCAATTCCCCGATAAAAATTTTATTTTTAGCGTCAAACTCTTTTATCTGTTTAGTGGCAGCCAAATATCCGATGGCGATAGCCAAGTCATATTGTGAGCCGGCTTTTTTTACATCCGCCGGCGCGAGATTCACGGTAATTTTTCTGTTTTCCCTGTTCGGCGGCTTGATGCCGGAATTTTTTAAAGCAGAGTTCACTCTTTCCTTAGCTTCGTTCAGTGCTTTGTCGGCGAGACCGACGATATTAAAAGCATGAAGGCCGACGTTCAGGTCGACCTCTACTTCTATTAATTTTGCTTTTATTCCTTCCAGCTCTGCAGAATAGACCCGTGCGAGATTTTTTAACATTTTACGCAAACGCCAGTTTAATCGATTACAAATTTCTTATTTAGCGGCGGTTTTACAATTTTGGCACAACCGTGACTCTGGGGACACAGACAGTACTTTATCACCTATTTCCCCTCCGCAGTTTTCACAGATACCATATTTACCATTTGTTATTTTTTCCAACGCCTCGTTTATTTCTTCTAGGCGGTTTTTAAAATCCTGGTCAAGCGCCAGTTGGTTGGTCATTTCCTCGGCTTCGTCAGCCTCTTCGTCATAGTGATCTACGTCGTTTCCAAAATCTTCCGGTTTAATATCCTTTTTTAATCTAGCAAGAATATTATCTCGTTCGGTCTCAAGCCTTGTTTTATATTCTCGTATTTTAGTTTGGTCCATTTGTTTACTTAAGATTATTAGGTAGGCGGAGGCAAGTCAATGCCTTGATTGGTGGTTTTATCTAACTGGATATCAGGTGAAGGTAGATTGACAACCAACAAGTTTATTCCTTGTATAAGTATTTTTAGCAATCTTATTCTCTTGAGATGTTAATAATTATTTAAACAATGCGGCAATAATATACGGCAAAACCAATAAACGTTGAAAATAGCCGTTGCCGCATTATATGACAAACATTTTTGTTTATCAACAATAAAATTAATAATCTATTAATATAATCCAATAGCGTTGAAAAATATAGATTTAAGTAAAAATATCGTATGAAAAGTTTGGCGACAAACAATATTTAGCATAAAATAGTTATTATCTTTTAAATATTTATGATTAAAAATGTTTATCGCCAAACATAGCAAATAAAAGATACTATGTTTGGCGATAAACAAAGACATTGTTCTAGGGCGTCCTCCGTGATAGTCTTTTAATCAATGGCCGAGCATAATATTGTTGGTAAAATTGGTGAAAATTTTGCCTGTGAATATATTATTAAAAAAGGATATAAGATTTTATATCGAAATTATAAAGAAAAATGGGATGAAATAGATATCATAGCAAAAAATAGAGATGGGACCGTGGTATTTTTTGAGGTCAAGACAATAAAGAATTATAAGGATAGTGATGATCATATTGTCCCCGAGGACAATATGACAGAATCCAAATTGGCTAAGATTTCTAGGGCATGTCAGATGTTTGCCGCCAAACATTCAGAATTAGTCATTGAAGATAAGGGTTGGCAAATAGATCTTCTTGCCTTGACAATTAAAGATGATAATTGTATAATTAAACATTATGAGAATATCGCCTAAGATATTAATCTAAAGAAATGGAAGAATTAAATGGTAAAAACTTGGATAATAAAAAAGAATACCCCGCCGAGTCGGGCGTAAGTTTTGATAAATTTGTTGAGGGCGGTATAGAGATATCTTTGGCGCACATAAGAGATAATTATGAAAATAGAAAAAACCCCCTTGAAAATTTAGCATTCCATAACACCGGACATACAAAGACCATAGTGAGACGCGTTGACAAAATTCTTGAAGCGCTTGGGGCGGATACGAGAACAAGAAGCCTCGGGAGGTTATTTGCCGGTGGTCATGACACGGTGCAAAATTGGGAAGCCAAAACTGCCGAGAACGGCAACATAGTAAGAGATCGTTCCCCGTTTCCTAACGAGCGGGATAGTTTCAGAATGATTGGAGATTATATGGAAGCGGTTAATAAGAACGAGGGGAGAGAAATTTTTACCGAAGAAGATATAGCGCTCGGTGATGAAGCTATCATGGCGACAAAGGCAAGCGGTCCGGGAAGTTGGGACAGTGAGCGCGGTACGGTTATACAGCAGAACCTCAATGAAAAATCATCCCTACTGGCCCGCGTTTTGGCGCTTGCTGACATTGGCGGTGCCGGAATGGATGGAGGGAAACAGTTTATCTATGAAGGCAATACTTTTTTCCGAGAAGATAACCTTGATATCTTAGATGTAATGAGTCATGCGGAAAAATTATCCGCGCTTACCGATGAACAAAAAGAGTCATTACGGAAAAGGATGATTTCTTGGGGTGTTTCCCAGCAGAAATTTGCCGAAGGAAGAATGGCTAGGTTTGAAATGGAAATTGCCGGCTTAACCGAAAAAGAAAAAGACGTTCTGAGAAAAGAAATTTTTAACAAATTTGATAATTCTATAGAGGCCGTTAAAAATAAGGCTAGCGAGCGGGAATCTATGGGTTTTGAAGAATTAGCGAGGGATTTTGGTTATACAATATAATATCACCATGACAGCGTGTTGACTTCTGCCGTGGTTCACATATAATTAATTAAACATCCGCTTTTTAAGCGGATTGCGTCGTTTTTAAGGGAGTCAAATTAAAGGTTATAATTTATATATAGAAGATGATCAATATAAAAGATTTAGGAAAGGCATTGAAACAGGTTGCCGAGGAGAAGGGTCTGCAACCGGAAAAAGTTTTAGAAGCAATAGAGGCCTCAATTGCCGCCGCGTACAAAAAGGAATACGGAGAGCGCGGGGAAATAGTGAAGTGCAAGCTGGACCAGAAAACCGGAGAGCTTAAATTTTGGCAAATAAAAACCGTAGTTGACGAGACCGCGGTGCGTTTTATTGAAGAAGATGAAGCGATTGAGGGCGGAGAAGCGGCTGGAGCCAAGGAGGCCGGGGCGCAAGACAAAGAAAATAAAAAGAAAGTAGAGAAGAGGCCGGAAGCGCAGCCGTTTTCTGAAGACGAAGAGCAAAAACTCCCGCGCTATAATTCTGAGCGCCATATTCTTTTGGAAGAAGCGAAAAAAATAAAGAAGGATTTGATCTTAGGTGAGGAACTTACCTTCCCGCTGGAGACCCATGAGGATTTCGGAAGAATTGCCGCACAAACAGCCAAACAAGTTATCTTACAGAAACTTAGAGAATCAGAGAGGGATTCAATCTTGGGAGAGTGGCACGATAAAGAAGGAGGCATTGTGAGCGGCGTTGTCCAGCGTTTTGAACGCGGGCATGTTTACGTTGATTTAGGCAGAACCATAGGTGTGATGTTCGCTAATGAATCTATACCAGGAGAACACTACCGTGCCGGAGAAAGATTAAGATTTTTGGTTTTGGCGGTTCAGGAAGACGCTCGGCTTCCGGGCATAGTTCTTTCGCGATCGCACCCTAAATTTGTGATGGAACTTTTCCGTATGGAAGTTCCCGAGCTTGCCGAGGGTAATGTGGAAATAAAATCAATCGCTCGCGAACCTGGCAACAGAACCAAATTAGCCGTAGCTTCTAAGGCGGATGGGGTTGACCCCGTTGGTGCGCTTGTCGGTCAGAGGGGGACGCGCGTGATGTCGGTAAACAATGAATTGGGTCAAGAAAAGATTGATATAGCAGAGTGGTCCGAAGACCCGGAAAAATTTATCAGCAATTCCTTGTCGCCGGCGAAAGTACAGCGTGTGGAGATTTTGCCGAGGCGTGAGGCACGTGTTTATGTTCCGGAGGACCAATTGAGTTTGGCCATCGGCAAGGGCGGTCAGAATGTTCGCTTAGCGGCGCGGCTTACCGGTTGGAAAATAGATGTGCGTTCCGAGAGGCGTCCAGAAGAAGTGCAGGAAGGTGGAATAGCCGGCACCGCTCCAATTGAGGACCAGATACCCGCCGAGCCGGCTCCCGACCCTGAGGAAAGGGGCGATTTGAGCGTGTAGATTTTTGTTTTAATTATTGAAAAATCGCGGTTTTGCGATAAAATAAAGCTATAAATTAATATAACTAAATAAAATATGATTACCTTCGCAATTGTAGCTTCTTTGGTGGCAATAATCGTTGCCCTAGTTTTGTCTTGGAGCATACTGCGGGAACCTGCAGGAGAAAAGCAGATGCAGGAAATAGCGAGCGCTATCCAGATCGGAGCATCTGCTTATTTGAATAGGCAATATAAAACCGTCGCTGCCGTAGCCGTTGTTGTTGCTTTGCTTATAGGCTGGTTCCTGGGAATGACGACTATGGTCGGATTTATAATCGGGGCCTTCGCTTCGGCTTTGGCCGGATATGTTGGGATGAACGTTGCGGTACGGGCGAATGTTCGCACCACCCAGGCTGCGCGTTCCGGATTGCATAAAGCGCTAAGCATTGCTTTTAGGGGCGGGGCTGTTACTGGTTTCCTTGTAGCTGGCCTAGCACTTTTTTCTGTTTCCACATTTTATTTTTTCACAAAAAATGTTTCTGCTTTAATAGGCCTGGGATTTGGAGGAAGTTTAATATCCATCTTTGCCCGCTTGGGCGGAGGAATTTTTACGAAGGGCGCTGATGTTGGCGCGGACTTAGTGGGCAAAGTTGAAGCCGGAATCCCGGAGGACGATCCGCGCAACCCGGCGGTTATTGCGGATAATGTCGGCGACAATGTTGGCGACGACGCCGGCATGGCCGCTGACCTTTTTGAAACTTACGCCGTGACAACGGTAGCGGCGATGATTTTAGGAAAAATTACTTTCCCCGGGAACGAAGGCATAATTACTCTGCCGCTTCTCATAGGAGGAATTACGATAATCGCTTCGCTCCTTGGGCTATTCTTTGTCCGTCTTGGTAAAAGCCTTGATATTATGAAGGCTTTGTATAAGGGTCTTATTTCCGCTAGCGTTATTTCCCTTGCCGGTTTCTGGTTTTTAGCCGCCAACTACGGCACGTCTTTATCTCTTTCTTTTGATAAACTTTTTTACCCGATGGTCATCGGTGTTGCCGTGACCGCTTTTATGGTTTTAATAACGGAATACTATACTTCAAAAAGTTTTCGGCCGGTGCGTTCAATTGCCGAGGCATCCAAAACCGGACATGGTACGAATGTGATCACCGGGCTTTCTGTTGGCATGGAAGCCACTGCTATGCCGGTTGTTGTTATCGTGGCCGGCATTCTTTCCGCATTTTATTTTAACGGCGTTTATGGGGTGGCGCTTGCTGCAACAAGTATGCTTGGTATGGCGGGAATAATTATTGCTATAGACGCCTTTGGTCCGATAACTGACAACGCCGGCGGTATCGCCGAGATGGCCGGGCTTCCGGAATCAGTGCGCAAGGTGACAGATTCCTTGGACGCGGTAGGCAACACTACTAAGGCGGTAACTAAGGGTTATGCCATAGGATCGGCAGGGCTTGCGGCGCTTGTACTCTTCTCTTCTTATGTTCAAGAGTTGCAAACACACTACGGCTCACGTCCTGCACTTTTTGATCTTAACGACCCAAAGGTTCTAATAGGTTTATTGCTTGGAGGCATGATTCCATATTTATTTGCTTCAATTTCTATGAGGGCGGTTGGTAAGGCCGCGAGCAGTGTTGTTGTGGAAGTGCGAAGACAGTTTAAAGAAATTCCGGGGATTATGGCTGGCACAGCAAAACCGGATTACGCGAAATGCGTGGATATTGTGGCTTCGGCGGCAATCAAGGAAATGGTTGTGCCCGCGCTTCTGCCCGTTGTTGTGCCTATCGCCGTAGCATTCATTCTTGGTCCGATTGCTTTGGGAGGATTGCTTGTTGGTTCGATTGTAACCGGCTTATTCGTTGCTATTTCCATGACCTCCGGCGGCGCGGCTTGGGACAATGCCAAGAAATACATTGAGGAGGGCAACTTGGGCGGTAAGGGTTCGGAGGCGCACAAAGCGGCAGTTACTGGGGACACTGTCGGCGACCCCTACAAAGACACTGCCGGCCCGGCGATAAATCCCGTTATCAAGATAATTAATATAATTGCTTTATTACTAGTTCCATTTTTATAATTAAATTATGAGCGAATTCAGCCAATATTTAATTCCAACTGTTATCGAGAAATCGCAGAATGGCGAGCGGGCTTACGATATTTATTCTCGTCTGCTCAAAGACCGCATAATCTTTTTAGGAGGAGGAATAAACGATGTTGTGGCAAACGCCATTATTGCCCAGCTCTTGTTTTTGGAGCACGAAGACCCCAAGAAAGATATCAAGCTTTATATAAACTCTCCGGGAGGTTCGGTCACGGCAGGAATGGCGATTTACGACACGATGCAGTTTATTAAGCCGGACGTTTCCACAATGTGCGTGGGCATAGCGGCTTCTATGGGCGCATTTCTTTTGGCTGCAGGACAAAGGGGCAAGCGGCTCGCCCTCCCCAATTCTCAGATTCTTCTGCACCAGGTAGCGGTGGAATCGATTGGCGGCCAGGCCTCGGAAATAGAAATTTCAGCCAAGCAAATCGTAAAAACAAAAGAACGCCTGAATCATATTCTCTCCAAGCACACGGGTCAGCTGATAGTTAAGGTAGAAAAAGATACCGACCGCGACTTCTGGCTTTCCGCCGACGAGGCCAAGGCCTACGGAGTTGTGGACGAAATAATCAAAACAAGGAAGTAGTAGCCGCTAGGGCCGAGCCGATATTCTATTTTTAGTTAGCCTCGCTGAGGTGCTGTTCTTTGAATTTTAGCTCAAGGTCTTTCTCGGCCAAAAAATTTACGTAAAGAAGTAATTCATCCTTACTATTTCTTATTTCTAAATAATCGGGCATCCGTTTATCTAGGCGATCTATATTAATTTTATATTCGCCATTTGCAACTGCCTCCCAGAAACTGTCGCGCTGTATAAGGTCAAAAAAGTAGATGGCCCTTTCTCCCGCTGAAAACTGTTCGCTAAGGGAAGATTTGCCGTCAGACAACTTTTCTTTTTCCGGTTGATCGGCTGGCAGACGACGCTCCGCTCCCGGTTCAGATTTTGGTTTTTCCATACCTATGAACATAAGTTATATTGGGATAATAGTCAAAGACTTCCAGCGCGGTTTTTATTCTGTTAGAATAGTTAAATGAATATGAGCGATAACGATAAAATAAAAGAAGTTTTGAACCGCTCCGTGAGTGCGATTTATCCTTCGCGTGAGGCGCTGGAAAAGGCACTAAGCTCCGGCAAGAAACTCAAAATATATCTCGGTGTTGACCCGACCGGGCCGCATTTACACCTTGGACAGCTTACTAATCTTTTACTGCTCAAAAAGCTGCAAAATCTGGGGCACGAAATAATATTCCTTATAGGAGATTTTACGGGCCGCATCGGCGATCCGACGGACAAGCTTGCTACTAGAAAACAACTTACAGAAAAAGACGTTGCTATAAATATGAAAACATTCAAGGAGCAGGTCGGTAGGATAATAAATTTTAGCGGTAAAAACGCCGTAAAAATCGCCTTCAACTCCAAATGGCTCGCCAAAATGACTCTTACCGATTGGATCGGGATTTCAGCGAACGTTACGGTCCAACAGATGATAGAAAGAGATATGTTTCGGGAGCGCTTAAAGGGGGGGAAACCGATTTTCATACATGAATTTTTTTACCCTTTGATGCAGGGATACGACTCTGTTGCTATGGATGTTGACATGGAGATCGGCGGCAATGACCAAACATTCAATATGCTTATGGGTCGCCACCTGATGAAAACCTATAAGAATAAAGAGAAATTTGTTCTGACGACAAAACTTCTGGAGCATCCTAAAACCGGCAGGAAATTAATGAACAAAAGTGAGGGGGGGATGATAAATCTGGACGACGAGCCGGCAGATATTTTTGGCAAAGTTATGGCGCTGGACGATGTTTCCATTGTGCCAGTTGCCGAGCTGTGCACGGAGATGCCGCTGGCAGACGTTGAGAAAATTAAAAAAACTCTCGTGGATGGAAAATCCAACCCGCGTGACTCCAAGTTTGATGTTGCCGAAGCGGTCGTCAAAACTATTTATGGCGAAAAGGAGGCCGCCGCCGCCCGCGCAAGATACATAGAAATGTTTTCCAAAAAAGAAATACCCGAAGATTTGCCGGTATATAAGATTGTAGAGAACAATCTAACCGCTTTCGGTACTATTGCCACCATAATCAAGGCGATTGAACATAGGGATATAAGCAATAGCGAGGCGCGGCGGCTCGTAGAGCATGGAGGATTTGAGGTGGCAGGTACTGTTAAAAAAGACCCAAAAGAAAAAATAAATTTAAAAGGCGGGGAAATAATTAGAATCGGAAAGAAAAAGTTTTTTAGGGTAGGATAATAACAGCGGAGTTTGAATATCTTCGGACGGAATATCAAAAAAAGAAGCCCCCGCAAAAAAGCGAGGGAGTTTGAGTCGGGGGTTTGTGCCCAAAGGGTTTTATCCCGACTAAGGCTTTACGGACGAGCCCTCACGCTCAGGTGTGACGCTGCGCAGTGAGCAGAAGACTCATAAAGAGCCTAAGTGTACTGGCTAAATTATATGTCGGATTGCGATGTTTATCAAGTAGTATGGTATGGCAATATTTTTGACGAAAGAACGGTTTATATTTTTAGATAACAATTAATTTATTGTAAGTTTGGACAGAACAGTATTCGCCGCATCAATATCTTTCTGCAAAGTATAGCCGTTATTTGTCAGGTAAATCGAATATACAAGATTATTTTTCGTCACAAAGTATTCGCGGAAAGTAAATCCGTTGAACGAAGCGAACGCTTCCATCCCGGGTAGTCCGGCGATGGTTACGCTTGTAGTCGCCAATATCGGAGTAGGATAAAATTGCGGGAATTCCTTGCCCTGAAGTGTTTTGGCGTACCAATCTTCTACTGGGAGTGTGTTCTTGTCGTAATAAACCCGCATTACAACGCTAAACACCTCATCACCGTGTTCCGGGGAATCAATATTTCTTTGCTCGTAATTATTAGTCGGGCTGCCGGAATATTTTCGCGAATCTCTTAGTGTCCATGTTCCGGGATAGCTCACATTGTAACCGTAGGTCGGGTCGGTGAATATCTGCCACGAGATTGTGTTGGCTTTAGGTTCGGTTGGTTTACTGCTTGATGCAGCTGGAGGTGGCTGGGGGACTCTAGTTTGGTCCAGGAACGCGTTTGTCGGGGATGTGCTTGTAGCTGTGACGGCATTTCCCTCCGGAGTATTATTCACCGATCCGGTTCTTAATACTGTATACAACCAAACGCCGGCGAGAATAGTTACAGATACCAAAAAAACTATTATTATCTTTTTTAGCCACTGTCTTTCCATTTAGTTTATTATAGCAGTCCAGATGCTATGAAAGATTTATGCTATAAAAAAATAAAACCGCCATGCAACGTGGCGGCTCGTTTAATATTATCGGCAATATCTATTATGGGGTTTCTCCCTGGGGTTCCGGCGGGGCTTCTCCCCGATTTTCAATTTCCATGAACATTCTACCAATGAGGTCAACAGTTAAATTAGTTTTTTCATCAGTCATTGTTTCCAGCAAGAGTTCCTCTGTTACAAAAATAGGAACTTCGAATTTTAATGCCAGTGCAACGGCATCACTCGGTCGGCAATCAAGAGACGTTTTTTCTCCGTTCCGGTCTAAGTGAATAAGGGCATAGAAAACATCATCCTTTATTTCGGTAATAACCGCCTTAGTCATCATCGCCCCCAAAGACACGACTGCATTCTTTAATAGATCGTAAGGCATTGGCCGGGGTGGTTCAATTTTGTTGGCCGCAGCTAAGATTTGCTGAGCTTCCCATGGTCCTATCCATATCGGTATCGGCGAGTTAGTTATCTTATTCCTCACAAGAAGGATTAAATCGCCATTAATAAAAACTATGCTGTTTTCCGGATTTACGGTTACCTCTATTTCCATGTAAACACCTCGATAATGCTAAATATTCTAAGGCGAATTTTAATGGTTGCTGGAGGTTTAGTCAAATATTTATTGTCTTGGCTAGCTTTGTGTCTGCCGGATAAAATAAAAAAACAGGGCTAATTGATAATAGTCCTGTCGGGTGTATATTTTTTCATCAGATTGGAAGATTCCGGTTCCAGCGGTTTGCCTTCGCCCCAGATTTTCCTGTTTCCGGGAGGGGCGCAGTCGTCGTGGGCGTACAGCAACCCTCTTTTCAAGTCATTGAATTCCGCGATCCTTTCCAGCGGCATTATCGGACATTCGCAAAAGATGCACAATACGCAATATTTATTGGAATAGGCCTGAAGGCATTCGCGGCAGGCGTGGAAATTATCCGGGAGAGATTCAATAATCGCCCGTCGCCCAAGGATAACTATATCAATAGGTAGGTTTATCTCGTGCTCGCAGTGCGGAAAGTTTTTTAAGGACGACCTAGCGAACATTGTTCACCTCCAGGTCACAATTTATTCTATTTCTGATATTATGCGCGCCACGAGGATAAGTCAAAAATGAACCGCCAGTAATGGCGGTTTATGGTTAGTTCTTGCTCTCTCTAATTCCTTTTTCAACCGCATTTTTAATGACTATGTGAAGTAGTGCTATTAAGGATATCCCTGCTACAAAAAGTCCGATAGTCCTCGGAAGAAAATTAAAAATTAAATCCAGAAGAGAAATACCACCACCCACCAGAAGAATTATATATTCCATTTCTATATAATTATATCATGTTTTTCTCTGAGATCAGGGTAGTTGGGATAATCGCTACTGGCGGAGGTGAATAACCAACGCTACGAAAATATTCTAACTGCCCTGATTTAAGAGAAATTATGTAGTGATGGAATAGGTACCGAGTTATCCACAGGTGACAATTTTGTGGTGTGCTATAGTATATTTAGTCTCACTGACAATTTCATACCTTTATTATTTTCTCGTCATACTTGCCGAGACGCATTCATACACTTAGCTGGCTTCCCCTGGGAATGACCAGCTCTTTTTTTACAAAAAGTTTCGCAACAAAAAACCGCCCCAATTTTTATCGGGACGGTTTTGCATTTCTGTTCTATGCTCCGTGTTCTATGGTTTATTATTTCCCTTCCATCTGTTTTAGCGACAATCCGATTCGTCCGTCTTCGTCAGCGCGGATTATTTTCGCCCGCACGAAGTCGCCAACTTTTACGACTTCTTCAACGGTTTTTACATAGCCCTGTTTCAGCTCCGAGACGTGAATCATTCCGTCTTTGCCTCCGCCCAAATCCATTATCGCGCCGAAGTCCAGTGTTTTAATAATTTTCCCTTCCACGATTTCTCCGACTTTATATTCTTTGGTTAGTGCGGTGATTTCGGCGACTGCGGTTTCCACTGTTTTTACATCCGAACCGGAAACGGAGACCGAACCATCCTCCTCAACATCAATCCCGGCAAGCGCATACTTCTTAATAAGTCCGTTTATCATCTTGCCGCCAGGGCCGATAAGCGAACCGATTTTCTCCGGATTGATCTTCAGCTGGCGGATAATCGGGACATACTTGGATAATTCCTTTTTCGGCTGAGAAATAACAGATTTAATGAACTGCAGTATCTCTAAACGGGCCTTTTTGGCCTGTTCCAGACCCTTGGCGAGCATTTCCATTGTTACGCCATCAACTTTTACATCCATTTGCATGGCGTTTACGCCATCGTCCGTGCCAGCAATTTTGAAGTCCATATCGCCGTGGTGGTCTTCAGGACCCTGAATGTCGGTGAGGACTTTATAATTTTTTTCGTCCTTCATCATCATCCCCATAGCAATTCCGGCTGCCGGTTTTTTTATCGGCACGCCTGCGTCCATCAAAGACATCACCGAGGCGCAGACCGTTGCCATAGAAGACGAGCCGTTGGAAGACAAGATTTCCGAAACTACGCGAATTGTGTACGGGAATTCTTCTTTGGGAGGAATTAATGGTTCAACAGCTTTGCGCGCTAAGTTGCCATGGCCGATGTCACGGCGTCCTGGTCCGCGGAAGCCGCCGATCTCGCCAACCGAGAACGGCGGGAAGTTGTAGTGCAACATAAAGCGGCGCTTACCGGTCATTTCCATTGTTTCTATCATCAATTCCTGCCCCGGAGGCGCGAGGGTTACAATGCCCAAGGCCTGCGTGTTGCCGCGAATAAATACGGCCGAGCCGTGCGTGCGCGGGAAGAGTCCGATCTCTCCGTTTAGTGCGCGGAGTTCATCCAGTTTTCTCCCATCAGGACGCATGTCGCGCTCCAAAACATTTTTATGCACGAGGTCGTTTATAGCTTCTTCGAATAAAAAGTCCGCGGCTTTGAAATTCGGTTCCGGGAACTTTTCTTTAATGTGCGCAAAATAATCGTGCTTAAGCGCGCCGAGCTTACTTGCGTGTTCCTGTTTGTTTTTCTGGTATACTGCTTCTTCCAGTTTGTCGTTCAAAAATTCCTCAGTGGCCTTTTTTAATTCCGGATCTGGCTCCGAGAGGGATATTTCCGTTTTCGCCTTACCTACTTCCGCGACTATCTTTTTCTGGAAATCAATAAGGTTGTTGATATCTTTTTGCGCGAGCTCAAAGCCGGCAATAATATCCTTTTCGTCCGTATCGCTGCCTCCGAGCTCTATCATATTTATTTTTCCGTAGGAGCCGGCAACGAAGGAGTCGAATTTGGCTTTGCCATCCACAACCTCGGAATTTGTGGGGTTTACAACGAATTTATCTCCTATTTTAGCCAAGCGGATGCCTCCAACGGGGCCATTCCAGGGGATATCGGACATGGCGAGTGCTGTGGAGGCCCCGATTAGACCGACGAATTCCGGTTCATTCTGCTCGTCTATTTCTAATACAGTGACGACAACCTGTATGTCGCGGCGGATGCGGTGGTCAAATAGTGGTCTGATTGTGCGGTCCACCAAGCGTCCGGCGAGGATGGCGTCTTCGGATGGCCTGGATTCGCGGCGAACGTAGCGGCTGCCGATGATCTTTCCGGCGGCATAAAATTTCTCTTCGTAGTCGACTCTAAGCGGCATATAGTCCGTGCTCGCGTCGGTTTTAGACATTACGACCGTCGTTAATACGATTGTTTCGCCGTATTTAGCAATGACCGAGGCGTTTGTTTGTCCGGCAAGGTCGGATACTTCTATCGTCAGAGTTTTCCCTCCTATCTCTGTTTCAAATTTTTTGCGTTGTATTGGCATAATTTATTTTAAGTATTGTTAATTAAATTTTTGTATGTTGCCATATCTTGCTCGAGGGAGACGATATGATTGCTCATTGATGTTCTATTAGACCTGATTGATAGATACTCTCTTTTTTCCTGGGGTGACATCGCTTCTAATTCATTAAATATTCTATAAATTTTCTCTACTTTATCTTCTAGGCCGCTTACATCTATATCGGCTATTCCTTTCTTTTTTATTTTTTGTTTCATCACGGCTAATGACATCCTCACCTGATCGACGCGCCGACGGTATTTTTTTATCTCTTCCGGGTCTATCGTTTCGTCCTCGGCTTCTGGTAACCTGTCTTCTCTTAAATGTCTGTCTAGAATATCGTCGATTTTCTGTCTTTTTAACGATTCAGTTTTAAAATCTTCAGCCTGGGTATCTAGCTCGCTTCCTAACCTTTCGGATTTAGAAACTTCTTTTGCTTTTGCCAATAATTCAGCTTTATTTTTATCGAGTACTTCTTGCAATTCTTTCTGGCTTAGATTGTTTACTTTTTCTCCGGGGACTTCTTTATTCATACTCCGTTTAATATCCTCTCTTAATGATTATTTTGGGTATTTCCTCAATGTTTATGAACTTATCCGCGGCGTCTTGAAGTTTCGCCGAGGCGCTGCGCTTGAAAGCCGCGACTTCCACGAGCCGGCCGACGCCCCATTTTAAGTAGTCTACAAGGGGCAAATGGTCGCCGTCGCCTGTAACGAGAATAATTACATCTAGAAAAGAAGACATTCTAATGGCATCTACCGCCATGCCGACATCCCAGTCGGCTTTTTTCATTCCACCCGCATAAACCTGCAGGTCTTTGACGCGAAGTTCAAGTCCGGCATTCTCCAGCGCCTCAAAGAATGCGGCTTCTGTAGACAATACTGGTGCACCGCGGCGCGTTCCGGCAGTCGGTCTCACTGGTTGTTCTATTATCCCCTCGCTTTTTACGACGTAGGCCATAGAACGGATAAGCTGCCTGTCGCCGACAAGGTATTTTATAAGTTCTGAATAATTAACTCGGCCGTGGTAGAGGTTTTTCGCGGAATGATAAAGATTGTGGACGTCAACGAAGATACCAACGCGTTGATTGGAATATGAGGGGACAGATTTCATTTGCTTTTCCGGCGTTGAGGAATTATTACGAATTTGCGAATGATCGGATTTTATTTCGGTCATTCGTAAACTCGCAAAGTAATTCTCTATCTGCCGGTATTTTAGTTTTAATTTATTCGGCCTATTTCTTTAAATCCAATTTTTTAATAAGTTTTTCGTATTCTTTCTCGTTGTGTTTTTTGAGATAAGAGAGAAGCTTGCGGCGCTTGGAAACTATTTTTAAAAGCCCACGCCGTGAATGGCGGTCTTTGGCGTTTTTCTTTAAGTGGCTGGCCAATTCGTCAATGCGGCGGGAGAGCATGGCAATCTGCACCTGAGCAGAGCCAGTGTCTTTATCGTGAACTTTATGTTCGCCGATTATTTTAGATTTTACCCGTTTGGTAAGCATTTAAATTATTATTGAAATTTTATTATCTTTTATCTAAACAATCAAGTATCGGTTTTTTCTTCTTAATGAAAAAGTGAGGGGCCGGCCGCGGGATGATGTTGCGATAATGTCCGCGGCCGGCAGCCTCTGGGCGGTGATGTGGCCGTATAACCCTATGACTGCCACAGCGACACCGCCCTCGCTCAGGGACGCCCACCCGCACGAAGCGACCCCGAGAATTGGCGCGGGAGCCCGTGTTTCCCGGCCAAAGTCAAAAAACTAAAGAACTTATCAGCGAGTATCGGTAATTATACGCCTTTTACACTATTTGTCAATGTCAATGTTTTGCGACAGATAAAGTATAATAAAGGAATATGTCTGATATAGAGAAATTTCTTAATGATTATTTAGCTTATCTGGAGATAGAAAAGAACCGCTCGCCGAAAACACGGGAGAATTACGAGCGATATTTGGCGGAATTTTTGAAGTTCGCCAGGATAAAGTCGCCGAAGGAAATCACGGAGAATATCGTGCGAGAGTTCCGCCTTAATTTGGCGCGGAGTGACCGTAAAAAAATTACACAAAATTATTATATAATCGCTTTGCGTAATTTTTTGAAGTATCTCGCCAAGCGCGACGTAAAAGTTCTGTCTCCGGAAAAAATAGAATTGCCCAAAATTCCCGAGCGGCAGATAGAGATTTTGGAGTACGGCGATTTGGAGCGGCTCCTGGCAGCTCCTCGCGGAGGAGGGTTAAGAAGTTTGCGCGATAAGGCTATCCTGGAAGTTTTTTTTTCCACAGGTCTGCGGCTTTCAGAATTATGCAATTTGTCCAGATATATTGATCTGAAACGCGGCGAGTTGTCCGTTCGCGGCAAAGGAGATAAATTAAGAGTTGTCTTCCTTTCTGATTCGGCGAGAGAAGCGATGCAGAAATATATTGCGAAACGGACCGATACTGAAGAGTCTTTGTTTATCAGCTTAACCAAAGCCGGAAAAGGAATGGGAAAGATAACGCAGCGTTCCGTGCAGAGGATGATAGAGTCCCGAGCCAAAGAAGCCGGCATCCAGAAGAAAATCCACCCGCACCAGTTAAGGCACTCGTTCGCAACAGATTTGCTTGTAAACGGCGCCGATTTGCGCTCGGTTCAGGAACTTTTGGGCCACGCCAATATTGCGACAACCCAGGTTTACACCCATCTCACGAACAAAGAGTTGCGGGAAATTCATAAAACATTTCATGCGCGGAGAAGAAGTTAAGAAAAAAGATTCCAATCCGGGAACGAGCAGGTGGTTTTATTTTATTAACTACGGAGTTTTGGCTGTGGTTTCAGCTATGTTTATTGTTCTCGACGGACGTGGTGCACTGGCCAAGGAAAATTTTGTCGGTTTTTATCTGAATTTTTTGTTTTTCTCCGGGCGAACAGTCGTAATTTGGATAGCCATTGCCGCCAGCGTAGGTATGCTGGCGATACTGATAATAAGTTTTGTTGAGCATGCGTTTTCGTCATCAGAGCCGGCCATCTTTTTAAGAAAGATTTTTAGTAAAGCCGGCCTTGGATTCGTTATTAGAGGAATAAAAAATTTTTTTCTTTTTGCTTGTCCGGCACTTGCCAGTTACCTGGTTCTGAGCTTGGCCCTCGGTGCCATCAATACGAGCGGTGCTTTGCGGCTTAAGGATGGATTGATTCTGTCTTGGGATGCGGCGATAACCGGCACATATCCTTTTATTGCCCTTGGAAATATCCATTATCCCGCCTGGATTTTTTCTTCCGTTACCTGGTCTTTTGATGCGCTGCCGATGGCCGTTACGATTTTCGCCTTTTATCTTTCTCTTAAAAATATACGGCTTGTCAGGGAATATTCCACTGCTTTCTCTCTTGCCTTGTTCATTATGCTCCCCGTCTGGTTTTTATTCCCGGCGCTTAGCCCGCAGGATCGCTATATCGACAATGTTTATAAACTGCCGATTCCACAGGAAATACAGGCCCGGCTGGCCTCTTTTAATCCGCAAAAAGAGTTAACAGATTTTTTCCTATCTATGAGGGATAGTAAAAAAAATTTGAACGGAGTTATGCCGACAACGACTATGCCTAGTGCTCACGTGGCCTGGGGAGCTTTGCTTTTTATTTACGCCCTCCGCGACAGGAAATTATTGGGTTGGATTTTATTCCCCATAGTTGCGCTCTCAACTCTTGGAACGATTGTTCTCGCCCAGCATTATTTTGTTGATATGCCGACCGGCATTTTATTCGGGCTTGCCGCCGCCGCACTCGCGAAGTTCAGCCTGTCATAACCTATTTATTCGGTGCCCAGGAGAGGATTTGAACCTCTACGCCTTTCGGCACGAGCTCCTAAAGCTCGCGTGTCTGCCAATTTCACCACCTGGGCAATCGTGGCCTGTGCGCGCTGGGGGGATCGAACCCTCGGCCTACTCGGTGTAAACGAGTCGCTCTGCCACTGAGCTAAGCGCGCCGCTTCAAGAAAATTCTAACACCATCGGCAGATGGTCGGAAACGTCTATGTCCGGCACGCTGAAATTTAGCACATTTACGTCGGGAGATACAAATGTATAATCGGCGAACGCTTGGAATTCCGGTTTGCCATAGAATGGAGAGATCTTGCTGCGAGTACGCTCAATGCCGAATGTCTTAATAAGATTTTTCATGCCTGTGCGTTCTATCATTGCAATGCTTTCGGTGTCGGGCAGCAGATTGAAATCACCGCAAAGTATTTTCTGGCCCTCTTCGCGCGCGAGAAAGTTTATTATCTTTTGCGATTGTATAAGGCGTTCCGGCGTGTCGGACTTATTTCCTGGCGGATAGGGAAGGCCGTGGATGTTTACAATTAACAATTGATTTTCTGGTATCCCTTTTGGTTCAATCCTGATGTATTGAAAATTAGAAGGTTGGCCCTCGGCAAGTTGTGTCGTGTCCGGCAACTCTATTTTTCTTAGATTTACAAACACGCTGCCGCTTGAGTGCATATGCAGTATTTTGTTTCTAATAAATATTGCTTGTCCTAATGACACATTATGTTCTGACAATCTGCTGACTTCCGGTGCGAAATGATAATCAAATTCTTTAAGCATAGTTTTAAGTTCAGTCAGGATATCTATCCGTATTTCTTCGCCATCTGGTTGGATGGATGGAGATTCCGCTATTTCCTGAAAGCAAAAAATATCGGTATCAGCCGATTGCTCCTTGATGAATTTCATGAGCGGTTCATATATCTTTCCGCCCCAGATGTTTAGGGAAATAAGTTTCATATTTGTTTTGTGCCCCCGGTAGGAATCGAACCCACATCAACGCCTTAGAAGAGCGTTGCTTTATCCATTAAGCTACGAGGGCCTTGTTCTTCCCCAATATCCTAACTGAATATATGTTTTTCGTCTATGACAATTAGCACAACGAATGTCGCATTTATTTATTTCTCGCTCGATAGATTCCCAAGAGTAATGACCGGATAACATTTTCCCGACAATTTTAAATTTATTTTTCTGGTCGCGGTGATCGAACTCCAAAACTATCGGATCTTTTTCTCCACAATCTATACATTTCTTTGTGGATAGAAAAGAAAACAATTTTGCTCTTACTTTGAGTCGGTGTCTTTTCTGCGCAGCATATAATGCCGCTCTTTCTTTGTATGGCATATTGTATAAAACCATTCTAACCCAGATTGTTAATATTGCAAAATGGCGTCAGATTTATACACTATCTATATATTCGGGCTTGCCCGCCATAGCGCGCAAGCGCGAAGGCGGGCCGTCGTATACCGGTAGTACGCGTGCTTTGGGAGCACGTAGACTGGGTTCAATTCCCAGCGGCCCGACATTAGAAACATCTTAGCGAGTATGTCGAGCCTAGATGTTCTTATGTCCCGCAGAAGCATGGCGGATGCGGGACTAATGGTTTTTGCGAGCGCTCTAAATTTTCAAGACCAGACCGAGTATAATTAATTTTATCGTACTTGAATAAGGATTTTACTTTCGTTACAATACGAAAAATCGCCTGGGTAGCTCAGTGGTAGAGCGCAGCCCTGAAGAGGCTGGCGTCCGGTGTTCGATTCACCGCCCAGGCACAAAAATAAAAAACCGCCGATACGGCGGTTTTTTAAATGGAGACTACTTCTTCAATTTCAGAACAATTCTTTTTTCTTCGGGTTTTACCGAGTCAATTACGAATTTGTGTGGAGTGTCCGGGGTCAATGCCGCTTTCATTTCGTCGGCGCCGCCGAATTCCGAAATGTGTATGAGCCCCTGGTGTCCGCCTTCCAGGTTAATAACCGCTCCGAATGGATTGAATTTATAGACGGTGCCGGAAATTTCTTGGCCGGCTTTGTATGATTCGCTTATTCTTTCCCAAGGATTGGACTCCATGGCTTTAAGCGAAAGGAAAACCTTGCCCTCTTTAATGTCTACGATTTTTATTTTTATCTGGTCGTTAACTTTTACTATCTCTTTAGGATTATCCACGAGGCGGTGGGCGAGCTCCGAAATATGGACCATGCCTTCAATGTCCGGGTTATCAACGAAGCGCACGAAAACTCCGAAGTCGGCGATGCCCGAAACCAATCCATCCACGACTTGCCCTACGGAATATTTGGACAATAATTCTTTGACGTTGGCCGAGAGAACTTCGCGTTCGGAAACTATCAGTTTATTGCTCCGGGGATTCATATCTATGATCTTCACGCCTAATTCTTCGCCGATGAATTTTTTAAGTTCGTCTGCTATTTTTTGGCGATCGTTGTCCGTAACGCGGGGGTAGTGGTCAAGAGATAACTGCGAAACAGGCAGGAAAGCTTTAAGGTCTATGTCACCGACAGAGGTAGTAAGCCCTCCGGCGTTCGCTGCCAACACCTTTACTTTAATAACTTCGCCGATTTCCATGAGGTCTCCGACTTGTTGCCAGAGTTTTTGTTTTCCGGCTTCCGACAGAGAAAGTTCTATGTAGCCGTTCTCGCCGTCAACATTAACGATTTTTGCAGGGATTTTTGCTCCTACTTCCAGATTACGTAAAATTTCCCTGGCGTTTATGGCCTCAACTCCGAAGACAAGGCCGGTTCCGAATCTTCCTAAATCAAAGTAGGCCTCGCGGGGAAGTTTCTTGATAAGCGTCGCTTCCACGACGTTGCTTTCCCTCGGCCAATCTGCGGCTTGCAGCTCGTTCTTGATAGCCGTGGTCAGAGCCGAATCTATTTTGTCGTTTTGTTCTACTGTTGGCATTAGGGTTGATTATAGATATCTAAACAAAAAAAGCAAGTTTTATAAAAAAAGAAGCCCGGTTTGGGCTTCAGATGTAGTAAGGCTTGAATCTTTCTACCGTTTCAGACCACAGTTGGCGGTCCAGTTCGGGGTCCATTGTCCGCCAATTGGCTCTCTCGGGTCGCCCGAGAGCTTTGGCCGCAACTATCCGCCAGTACATTGATTCTGCGGGAGGATTCCAGCAGACCTGTGGTCCCTCGTCGTGTCCTATCCAAAAAAGATAGGGCCGCGGGTTTTTCTGATAAAGAGTTGCCAGTTTGCTTAGGGGATAAAAGGATTCTACTTCCGCGTTGGGAAAATCTTTGGCAATTGCTACGGAAGGTTTTATGTCGAAGGGTATTATATGAATATGGGCATGCGGTATTGTTTGTGCGACCTTACCATGCTCAACGATGGTAACTGGAGATTCATATTCGCATAAAGTTATAGTGGCAGCGGACAATACCATCAAGTCCAACTCTTCGTGGATAACTTTTTCGTCCAGAGCTCCGATACAGGGAACCTGCTCCTTGGGGAAAATAAGCGTGTAGCCGCCGTCAGTGATTTGTCCTAGGGTTGCAATTTGATGAAATCCTGGGCTCTCATATATGTGTCGTTCTTCAAACTGAGTTCTGTCACAAAAAGCGCATGGTTTGTCCATCTGGTCACCCCTTAAATTAATATCGCTGCCCGAAGTTTATGTTTTGCCCGTGTTTTTGTCAATAAATAACCGGCTGCAGACAGAGTGGTATTTCCCTGTCTGCCGGGAAATAGGAACTGGCAGATAATAAAAAAGACATTGGCAATTAAGGCGAATTTCTGCTAAAATATATGAGAAATGGTCATCAATTATTTGGGTAATGGCTCGTTCAGGTTGCAGAGCGGAGAAACATCGCTTCTCGTCAATCCCGAAAACAACCGCTTCAAGGCGGATGTCGTTTTGCGCACTCTTTCACCGGTTGATTTGGCCAAAGACGAGAATGCCGCGCCGAACGAAATTTCTTTCGCCGGCGAATATGAAATAAAAGGAGTGGAGATAACTGGCATCGCGCTTCCCGAGGAATCCGGAGAAAAATTTTTGAAGACGGCCTATTCTGTTAAATGGGAAGATATCAAGCTGGCTTTCTTGGGGCATATGTCCAAGATGCCTTCGTCCGATATCATGGAGAGATTGGCCGAGCCGGATGTTTTGTTCTTGCCGGTCGGCGGCGGGCATTTTCTTTCTCCGGAACTTGCGGCGAAACTGGTGAAGCAGATTGAGCCGGCTTTTGTAATCCCGGATTTTTATAAAAGCCCCGCAGATTTTTTAAAGGCCATGGGCCAGAAGGCGGAGCCGCAGGAAAAATTGGTTTTTAAGAAAAAAGATCTGGAGAATTCTAAGAGCCAGGTTATTGTATTGAAAACATAACGATATAAGATTAAAAAATGGAAGATTTTTTGGGGAAAATTCAATCCGCGGACGAATCGACGAAAAGGCGCTGGATTATAATATGTACGATAGTCATTATGGTTGTTATTCTGTATGTCTGGCTTGCCTACTTTAATAATCTGATGGCCAGCGTTTCCAATCAGGGGGAGAATATTGCCGATACGTCAGGCAGTCCGGCTGCAGCCCGTACGAGCAGCGGCTCGACGTTTTTACAATCTGTAAAAAATTCTCCGGCCTTCATCTACAATATTTTTACCAATAGCATCAGTTTCCTTGGCGGGATTCTACAATCACCGCGCGAATATATAGTTAAGCCGCCGCAATAAACTTATGTCTAACATCGAACCACGGGAAATAACAAAAGAGCTTAAGGAGTCGTATTTGGATTACGCCATGTCCGTGATAGTCTCGCGCGCCCTGCCCGACGTGCGCGACGGACTAAAACCGGTGCACAGGAGAATTCTCTGGGACATGTGGGACAGCGGGCTCACGCATCTTTCCAAATTCAGAAAATCGGCGAACGTCATCGGTCAGGTTCTGGCTCGCTACCATCCGCACGGCGATGTTGCGGTTTACGATGCCCTCGTGAGAATGGCCCAGGATTTTTCTTTGCGATATCCCCTGATAGACGGGCAGGGAAACTTCGGTTCCATCGACGGCGATTCGGCTGCCGCTTACAGGTATACCGAGGCCAAACTCTCTAAAATATCAGAAGAGCTGCTTTTGGATATAGATAAAGAAACCGTGGAATGGCGGCCGAATTACGATGCAACACGCGAAGAGCCGTCTGTTTTGCCGGCCAAATTGCCGAATTTATTACTAAATGGTTCTTTGGGTATCGCGGTCGGTATGACCACGAATATCCCGCCGCATAATTTGACCGAAATTGCCGACGCGATTTTGTATCTGGCGGATAACTCCGATGCCACGAGCGAAGACCTTTTGAAATTTATTAAAGGACCGGACTTTCCTACTGGCGGTATAATTTTTGACGAAAAGGCGATTAAGGCCGCCTATGTTTCCGGCCGGGGAGGAATTACCACGCGAGCCAAGGCGGAAATAACAGAAAAAAAGAATAAGCAATTCGACATAGTTATTACCGAGATTCCTTATCAGGTGAACAAATCAGAGCTAATCAAGAAAATTGCCGAGCTTGCCCAAGATAAAAAGATAGACGGCATCCGCGATATCCGCGACGAATCCGACAGGGAAGGATTGCGTGTTGTGATCGAGCTCAAGAACAGCGTCCCGCCGCAGAAGATTTTGAATCAGCTTTACAATCACACCGACCTGCAAAAAGATTTTCACCTCAATATGATTGCGCTTGTGAACGGAATTGAGCCGCAATTACTTTCGGTTAAAGACGTGCTCGCTGAATATCTCGGCCACAGGAAGAACGTCGTCAAAAGACGCACGCAATTTGACCTGAAGAAAGCCGAGGAGAGGGCCCATATTTTATCCGGTCTGCATAAAGCCCTTGGAGTTATAGATAAGGTCATCGCTACGATCAAAAAATCCAAAGACCGTGAGGATGCCCACATAAACCTTGTAAAAATTTTCAAACTTTCGGATATTCAGGCGACGGCGATATTGGAGATGAAACTGCAAACCTTAGCGGCTCTGGAGCGCGAGAAGATTGAGGCGGAACTAAAAGAAAAGCTGGAAATAATTAAGGAGCTGAACTTGATATTAAAAAGCCCGGCTAGAATTTTGAAGATAATAAAAGACGAGATAAGCGAGCTCAAAGAAAAGTATGGCGACGATAGGCGTACGCACGTCGTTGCCACGCCGCTCAAGGCCTTCCACGACGAGGATTTAATTCCGGAAGAAGACGCCATAGTAACTTTCTCCGCCGGCGGTTATATCAAACGTCTGCCGCCGGATACTTTCCGGGCCCAGAAGCGGGGCGGCAAGGGGCTAATCGGTTCGGAAGTTTCCGAAGAAGATGTACTTTCTCAGTTTTTCAGCGCCAAAACCCACGACAATCTGCTTTTCTTTACCGACAAGGGCCGAGTTTTTCAGACCAAGGTTTACGAGATACCCCCGGCAAGCCGTGTGTCCAAGGGCCGCGCCATACACAATTTCTTGGAGATACCGACAGACGAAAATGTTAGCGCGATTATCAGTTATTCAGAAAAAAAGGAAAAAACAAAAGAAAAAAGTTTCCTGATTATGGCTACGCAGAAAGGGCTTATCAAAAAAACAACGCTTGAAGATTTTATGAACATCCGCCGCACCGGAATTATCGCCATCGCTCTTAAAAAGGGAGATATTTTGAAATGGGTCCGACTCTCCGGCGGCAGCGACCAGATCATGATAACCACTAAGCTTGGCCAATCAATAAGATTTGAAGAGAAGCAGATCAGAGCTATGGGGCGAACGGCAGCTGGCGTTCGGGCAGTGAGATTGAAGAAAGACGATGAAGTCGCCGGTTTTGATATAATTGAAGAGTCAAGATTAAAGGGACAAGATACGAGATTATTGGTTGTTATGACTAACGGTTTCGCCAAGCAAACGCCGCTCAAGGAATATAAAATTCAGCATCGCGGCGGTTCCGGCATAAAAACCGCGAAGATAACGGCTAAAACCGGTCCGCTCGTGTCCGCACATGTAATTGGCGAAGAAAAAGAGATATTCGCGCTCTCTGCCAAGGGACAGATGATCCGAACTAATTTGGAGAGCGTAAGAAAAACAGGACGTTCGGCCCAGGGGGTGAAAATTATGAACTTGAAGGCCGGGGATAAGCTGGCGGGGACCGTAATTATATAAAAAGCCGATTAGCTGGTTAGCTATCACGCTATCAAGCTGTAGGGCTGATAAGCTAATGAAGTTTTCCAAAAAACAAATAATCATTATAGCTGGAGGAGCAGTTTTATCTATTGTTTTAATCTATTTAGTTGCCGCAAATATCCGTCCCAAGCCCACCGTGGGGCCAAGTTTGACTTTGAATCTTTGGGGATTGGACGATAAATCCGCAATGTCCAAAATCATCGGCGGCTATCAAAAACTTAGGCCGACAGTTAAAGTAAATTACCAGCAATTCTCTCCTGCCGATTACGAAAACCAGCTTCTTGAAGCGATGGCTTCCGGCCAGAGCCCGGATATCTTCTATATCGGCAACCATGGCGTACCCAAGAGTTTAGACAGAATTGTCGCCGTGAGTCCGACACAGTTTAATTTATCGGGCATACGGTCATTATTCCCGGCGGCCGTTGAGCAGGATTTTGTGCAGAACGGAACGATTTACGCCTTGCCCTTGTATATGGATACAATGGCTCTCATATATAACAAGGATTATTTCAATCAGGCGGCGATTGTTTATCCTCCGAAGACCTGGAACGATTTCCAAAACGATGTGAAGATTCTCAGGGTTATCAGTCCGAACGGGCAAATTGCCCGCGCTGGAGCCGCACTCGGCGGTTCGGAAAAAACTGTTGATGCCGGCGTGGACTTAATCAATCTCCTGATGCTGCAGAACGGAACGCAGATGATACCGAGCAACTTCCAGGGTTACACCCCACAGGGTTTTGGCGACTCGGGCTTGGCGGCATTCAATTTTTATCTGCAGTTTGTTAACAGCACTTCTCCTTATTACACTTGGAACGAGGGGCAGGGCAATTCCTTAGACAGCTTTGCCGGCGGCAAGACGGCGATGATTCTTAACTATCAATCGGCCATTTCCGTTATCCAGAGTAAGGGTCCTTATATAAATCTGGCCGTTGCGCCGATGCCTCAGCCGACCGGTGCAAAACTTGATGTCAATTATCCTCGCTATTATGGCCTTGTTGTTTCCAAGCTCAGTAAAGCAACGAGTTGGGCCTGGGATTTTGTAATTTACGCGTCTACAAACGAGAGCGCGCAACAAGCTTATTTAGGAGCAACCGGCAGGCCGCCGGCGCTACTTTCGCTTATCAATGCCGACTTGAATGATTTGAATTTGGGGGTTTTTGCCAAGCAGGCGCTTACCGCCCGCTCCTGGTATATACCGGATGATACTAAAGTTGAAGACAGCTTCAACTCGGCGATAGAGAATGTTCTTAGCGGCAAGATAAATTCCAAGGTTGCTCTTGATCAAGTGGGAGGAGCAATAGGGCAATTATTGAAATAACAAAACGCATAACCCTGAACACCGATAATTAAGCCGATGAAAAAATTTTATATTCTATGTTCTATGGTTGGCGTTCTGCTGTTGTCGGCCGGTTTTGTATTTTCTGTTCAGTTGGCCAATGCCCAAAGCTGCGGCAATGGCAATTTCTGCAGTATCACTGTTCAGTTGGGAGCTCCCAGCCAAAGCGTTTCGTCTGGTGGGGAATTTCTTAGCTTCACTGCGACTGTCTCGTGGAATGATGCCAGCTATATTGATTCTAATAATAACTATTGCGGTTCGGGAAATTATTCGTATTGTAGCCAGGGAAACTCCGTGAGCGTAGTCCTCGCCCAATCGACAGGTTCCGGTTATACGGTTGTAAACAGTAATTCCGTTACGCTCGTTGCCACTGGGAGCACTAATCAAGCCACGACATTTTTCAGCGCGAATGTTCCATTATCTTCAACTGCCACGACGGCTTCATTCGTAGTAATAGTATTGCCCTCCGGTGCAACCATTCCGGCAGTAGGCAGTAGTATAAGCGTATCATCTCCTTCAAGTAATGTTGTGTCCGTATCTATCCCGGCAGCCAATACCTATACGTATTGTATAGATACGAAAAGTTGTATCCTCGGCGATGGCGGCGCCGGTTGTCCAACTTCCACTACCTGTCCTAATGGGTGCAATGGAACTTACGATACGCAAGCAGATTGCGTATCAAGTAATGGTGGCGGCACAGTCTCCTCAAATTTATGCCCTGCTACCTATTACGAGCAATGCAATGCCAACTCAAGCGGCGGGAATTCGTGTATGACGTCAAGCGATTGCAACGACTCAAGCAAATGCTTCTCCTGCGATACTACTTCGAATTTCTCCGATTCAAGCTGTAATACTTCTTGCGCGGTTTCGGGAACCGGCAGCACGAGCGGGGCATTTTACTCTTGCCCCGCTAACGGCACATGCAATTTTTATACAAGCTTGGCCGTTTGTAACGCCATCTGTAGTGGAACATGCAGTGGGCCGTTTAGTTCTGGATGCAACGGCAGTTTGTCGTCGTATACCTTTTGCATAGATACACAGAGTTGCGTTGTCGGCGATGGCGGTGCCGGTTGTCCAACTTCCACTACCTGTCCAAATGGGTGTAATGGAACTTATGATACGCAAGCAGATTGCGTATCAAGCAATGGTGGCAGTAGTGGTTATGGATACCAAGATGCTAGTGGGAAATGCTTCAGTACGCTATCGGATTGTACGAATGGCGGGTCTGGCGGATGTGTGCCGTGCGCATCGTCTTGTGTTGACGGTTCTGATTGCACGATTGGCAGCTCTGGCGGCACTACCGCAACCGGCTGCGCATCTTTTACAGCTCAATCGGGATGCGAGGCCGCCGGTTGTTCGTGGAGTGGTAGTTCCTGTACCAGTCCCAGCACAACACCGCCATCGCTCAGCGGCATTCAGATGCCGGCGCTCTGGCCGACCGGATATTGGGCACCGACCGGGCTTTTATCCTGCAATAATACAAAAAACTCGGATAATACCATTAAGCTTAACTGCACCAGTTTGGCCGACCTAATGCAAACCTTGTTGAATATCCTTTCTTTCGCCATGACTATCGCCATATTCGTTTTAGCTCCTATATTTTTCGCTTGGGGGGGCATAATGATAATGATTGCCGGAGCATCGCCCGATAAATTCGCGACCGGAAAGAAAATTTTAACGGGAACTATAATCGGCGTTGTTATTGTGCTCGCTTCTTACCTTATCGTCAGTACCTTCGTTAGTGCACTCGGCATACTTTGTGTCGGTGGTTTCAGTAGCGGGTCGTGCCCGTTATAGCTTATGAAAAAATTATTCTTTATCTTCTCGCTTGCCATTTCTGTTTTTTACCTGTCATTTTTATTAACAAGCAGAGTTTTCGCTACAGTCCCCATCAACACCAACCTCCCCTTCTCAACAGGTCCGGACATTCCGTCTACCGTTAACGCTTTCTATAAATATGCCCTATATCTCGGAGGCATCCTTGCCTTCGGAGCTGTGGTATTCGGGGGAGTAAAGTATATCTTTGCCGCAGGCAATCCTTCCGGACAAAGCGAGGGTAAAGATTGGATAAAAAGCGCTTTATTGGGCTTAGTTCTCCTCGGTGGAGCTTATCTCATCCTGAACGTCATCAACCCCAACCTTGTTAACCTCAATTTACCAACATTGTCCCCGGCTAATGTGTCGTCGCTCGCGGTAAATTTGTCGAGTTCGAATTTGTGGTATGTTTGCGACAGCAATGGGCTTACAACTGGTCAGTCGTATTCCGATCTGTCAAGTTGTGATAGCGCCAATTTGTTAAATCCATCGGGCTATACATGCCAGCAGGGCAAATGCCAAAATGGCGGCAATGCATATTATCTTTGTGATAGCAATAACCAATCCACTTCGTATACATATTCAGACCTTAGTAGCTGTCAGGCCGACCTTTACAAATATCCGGGCGGTTCCTGTAAGTCTGGTTCTTGTGTGAGTACGGGGGGCGGTACTTGTCAGTCAACTACGGACTCGAGTAATATGTGTAGCGTGGGTAACGTACAGACTGCATGCTCATCTTGGGATCCGAATTCTGCTTCGCAAATTTGCCTGGTAGAGAGCGCGGGGGGTAATCCCAATATTATGAGTGGCAGTGATATATGTTATAACAACGGCAACCCTGTATCGTTCTCCGGTGGACTGTGGCAAATTAATCTTACTAATACATCCGGCGTTCCGTCAGCTTGTAGTTTCAGCCCAACCAGCAATTATAGTGGGCAATTGAGGCAGGGTTGTGGGTCGGCATTCTCTTCCACAAACAGCACGCAGGGAAGTTGTATAAAGTGTAATACAAACAATAAGGGGCAGATATATTGTGCGCAATGGACTTGTTCTTTTCAGGGTTCTACGACTGATTACAACACCTGTGTAAACGGCGCCGAAGCCAATAATAATCAATTGGCTTGTAACCTCTACAATAATTCACACGGCGGAAGTTTTTGCCCATGGAAAATTACTGCACAGGGTTGCGGAATTTCCGTACCATGCTAATAAAATAAAAATTTATTTATGAAAAAATTAATTATTATCGCGGTCATTATTATAATAATTGTAGCGGTATTATTCTTGGTTTTTATTGGGAGAAGGCAGACCCAGCAGCAAGTTGGCGGCTCTGGTAGTGTTCGGCCACTTCCAGTTCCCGTCTCCTTGCCACAACCTACCGATCAGACAATTTCTCTGCAGACGAGCCAGGGTTCTATTGTCTTGAAAAATTTTTATAATACGGCGGTGGTAGACAATGGCCCCGGCGCTGTTAATGATATAAATATACTTATGAGATCTGATATCGGAAATAAATACCACTATGAGATGGGGTATGAAAGGCAGGTCAGTAGATTCGACATCGTTTTAAACACCTATTCTTTGGAAGATGCAATTAAATATAGGAAGGAGGCCGAGGCTGATTTCCTAAATATACTTGGGATCAACGAACCGGATGCGTGCAAACTTAACGTTGACCTCATAGTTAATCCGACATATGTGTCTATCGGCAATTATCCTCCTGGATTCCGATCGGAAACTAACTATGGTCTAAGTTTTTGTCAAAGCGGTTTGCCGTTGCAATAGATTATCCATTGATTTAATTAGTGAATTGAGTTATGGTCCACCTGTTGTACAATAAAAACAATGCTAAACTCACTATTCAAGCAAATTTTACTCAGAAGCGGTTTGGTTAAGGAAGCGTTTGCCCAAACGCTGATAAACCCCCTTGGGACAGGTGCGACTTTTACGAGCGTAGTGGACAGCGTAATTAATTTTTTGATAACAATCGGCATACCGATTGCCGCCGTGATGGTTCTAGTCGGAGGCTTTCAGATGATGGTCTCCGCCGGTAATCCGGAAAAAATCTCCAGCGGGAAAAAGACCATCGTTTATGCGGCCATTGGCATAGCTGTCATTTTGGCGGGGAAAAGCATTATTGTTCTCATCAAAAATGTTCTGGGAGCGTCGTAGTCGTGGATTCGCATGGGAATTCACATATATATTACGGAATTGCTATAATATAAAGAAATGAGAAGCAAAAATTTTTTAATCGGAGAGGCCGGTAGGGTTTTAGGGGTTGCCGCCCCGTCTGCTTTTTTTATAGCTTTACAACTTTTTGCATCCGTGGCGAATGCCGCAGTTAGTGGGACCGGTATTGACATCAGTACTCCCGACCAAGTAGTCGGCATCATCTGCAGGATCGCCGCCGACATGTTCTGGATCCTAATAGCGCTTTCTACTGTTATGGTGTTATTCGGGGCTTTCACGTATGTTACAGCCGGAGAGAGCGCGGAAAAGGTGAATAGCGCGCATAAAATAATTACCTATGCCGCAGTCGGCATAGTTGTGGCCCTGCTTGCCAGGGGTTTCCCTTATATCGTGGCGAGCGTTTTAGGCGCTTCATCCGGAACCGGCATAAAAGGCTGTTAAACACAACCCCCTTGTTTTTAGGGTCTGATTATGCTATAATGGATAGAATATAAAGAAAGGCCGAAAAAACATATAAAATATCAATGAAATCAATAAAAAATTACTTAATAAAATCCGCGCTCATAAGGCGCGACGTAGTTATGGGTTTGAGTTATGCTTTGGTTGGGTTATTCAGCCTTGGCGTAGCTAATGCTCAAACAGGTTTGCCTGGTATAGGGTTTGTATCGTCCAGGGGTGTAATTTATACACCAACTGTAAGTAGCATATTTTTGGGATCCAATGGATTCATATGTAGAGCAGCCTCTATTCTGTTCTGGATTCTTATAGCGCTCACTGTTGTATTTGTATTGGTTGCAGCCTATAAATATCTGACATCCGGCGGCGATGAAGCTAAAGTTTCCAGCGCTACAAAAACAATCACCTATGCGGCAATAGCTATCGTCGTCGCGCTGCTTGCCAGAGGATTTCCGTTTATTGTAAGTAGCGTTATTGGATATTTTGGAGGAACTTATTTAGGCGCATCTGGTCCGCCCCTATTGGGTTGTTAGTAAAAATCATTCAGCTGCAACCATCTTCTCGTTAATGGTTAGGATAATATGATATAATTTATTTATTATGCGGGTGTGGCTTTTATAAGAAGTCCCTGCCACCAACTAAGATAATTAGATATATACCCAAAGGTCGAAAAGCGATTAAAATCTATGAAAAAGTTAATTAAATTTGCGGTTAGTGGTTTACCTGCGCTTTTGCCGGTTATGGCATTTGCGCAAACCTATACTTCTCTCACGGTGACATCGCCGGTTACAAGCATAGGCGGTTTTATCGGATTGATTTGTACCGCGATAAACTGGTTATTTACGTTCTTGATTGTTTTAGCCGTTCTTTTCGTCCTTCTCGCGGCGTTCAAGTATTTGACCGCCTCCGGGGATCCGGAAAAGGTTAAAGGTGCAAGCCATCAGTTGATCTACGCGGCAGTTGCCGTGGCGGTCGCCGTTCTTGCAAAAGGCATTCCGCTGATCGTCGGCAGTTTCTTGGGCGCAAGTGGCCTGAAGTCCTGTTAGTCGAAAAGTTTTGTTATGCAGCCAAAAACCCGCCAATTGGCGGGTTTTTGATTCTATTAATAGGAGATGATAAGAACCTATAATATTTCCAGATATCTAATATCTAAGAACGCATTGCCTTGGCTAGTATTTTTAGGGCTCTTTCCAGCTGTGGGCCGAGAGGTTTATCAAAGCTCTCCGAACTCTCTGAGGAACCAGCGGAGCGGTACAGCAGTCTTCTGATATCCGCTATTTTTCTTCATTCAGTTTATAGAAGTTCTCAAAAACCTTAGCTACTAAGATCGGGCCGGTACCGCCAGGTGTCGGAGTGTGCCAGCCGGTTTCCATATCGGTAGAATCCAAGTCACCCTTATTGTTGTCGTAGCCAAAATCAATAACACCTGTTCCGAGCTTTAACATTCCTGGTTTAATGAGTCCGGCAGATCCGACACCGGTTATTACGAGGTCTGCTTTTTTAAGTTCAGAGAAATCGCTGCCCCTATGGACGAGGAATAATCCGGCAACTTTTTTTACAAGCCACATAGAGATCGGTTTGCCTACGAGGGGTCCTAATCCGACGACGGCTACAGAACTGTTTTTAAGGTCATAATTCTGTGTTTTTAGTATTTCTTCAACTACTCCTACCGCCGGGGGCAGGACCGGATTCCGTCCCGCATAAAAAGCTCCGAGCGAACGCTCTCCCAGAACATCAACATCTTTTTCTCGCGGAATGACGTTGATAACATATTGGGAATTCAAGTGCTCCGGCAGCGGCAATTGCACGACAACGCCGCCGCAGGTTGTGTGCTCGGCCAATTTACGGACCTCGTCGCGCAATTCGTCGTTCTTCATCTCTGGCGGGAATTTGTAGATGCGGAAATCAACACCAAGCTCTTTCGCGGTTTTTTCTTTCTGCTTTATAAAACTTACGGAAGATTGGTCATTGCCAACCAAAATTATGCCGAAGAATTTTGTCGGCTTCGGCATAAGTTTAAGGCGCTCAATTATGCCGGCAGCAATCTCCTTTCCGTTTATCGCAGTCATTCAGATATTCTATGCGCAAAATCAGATAAATTCAATTATTTTCTTGGGTGAATAATAACAGGATCTTTTATTCAATCGGGAATTTACGGCAGAGTTTTTTTACTAAAGCGAGGACGTTCTCATTTTTAGCCAAAACGTCGTTGATAAATCCGGCGACGATTTTCATCTCTTTTTCTTTCATTCCGCGGGTTGTAAGTGCCGGTGTGCCGAGGCGGATGCCGGAAGGATCCATCGGCGGACGGTGATCGTAGGGGATGGTATTTTTATTGGCGATTATGCCGTTCTGTTCCAGTTTGTCGCTCGCTTCTTTCCCGCCGATGCCGCGTTCTGCCACGTCTAGAAGAAGAAGATGCGTGTCGGTGCCTCCCGATACTACGCGCCAGCCGAGGCGTTGGAGTTCGCGGGCGAGTGCCTGGGAGTTTTTAACTATCTGGTGGACATATTTTTTAAATTGCTGCGTAGCGTCTTCTTTAAGCGCAACGGCCGTTGCGGCGATTTGATTTACATGCGGTCCGCCCTGGAGCCCTGGGAACACTGCTTTATCGACGGCCTTCGCTATATCAACTTTATTGCGATTTGCCGTCCGTGATTCGCGGTTCGTAAAAATCATAGCCCCCCTCGGGCCGCGCAGGGTTTTGTGTGTCGTGGTTGTAACTACGTCGGCGTAGGGAAATGGCGAAGGATGCGCGCCTCCGGCAACGAGCCCGGCGAAGTGCGACATATCAACCATTAAATAGGCGTGGACTGCATCGGCAATGCGGCGGAACTTTTTGAAATCAATTTGCCGCGGATAAGCTGTAAAACCAGCAATGATTAACTTCGGCCGCTCTTTGCGGGCAAGGCGGAGAATATTTTCATAGTTCAGTAATTCAGTTTTTTCGTCTACTCCATAATGAATAGCTTGCCAAAGTTTGCCCGTCGCCGAAACCTTGTGTCCGTGCGTCAGGTGGCCTCCCATATCCAGGCGCATACCCATAAATTTTTCTCCTGTAGGCACGAGTGCCAACAGCACGGCCAAATTCGCCGGGGAGCCGGAATATGGTTGGACGTTAACGCTCCATTTCTTGTAATCCGCCTGCTGGCGGAGAAAAAGTTTCAAGGCCCGTGCCCGGCAAAGATTCTCAATTTGGTCAACATATTGATTCCCGCCGTAATAGCGCGCGCCGGGATATCCCTCAGCGTATTTATTTGTTAAGGGCGAACCGAGCGCTGCCAGGACATTGTGTGAGACGATATTCTCCGACGGAATCAAATCCAGTGTTTCTTTTTGGCGTCTTATCTCCGCTCTAATAAGTGATTCAAGAATTTTGTCACTCATATTTGTTTTTAAAGTTTTAATTTACCCCCTTTAATTCTACCTTTCCTTCGTTTATGCGGTCCGGAACGTCTTCCGAAAATATCTGGATAAGCTCTTTTTCCCAATCTGGATTTTCTTTATATTCAACCACATCTATTCCTGCGGAGCGCAGAAGTTTTGGTGTTTCGGAATTACGGTATATTTTGGCCATTACCACGCGTTTTACATCGCACGCTATGATATATTTTGCGCAATGTATGCAGGGAGAGTATTTTGTGTACATTGTTGATCCTGCCGTACTTGTACCGCCTTGAATCGCGGCTTGCAAAAGAACGTTATGCTCTCCGTGGATGGTCCTAACACAGTGTCCTTCTTCCGTTAAGTGTCCAACGTCGTCGCAATGCGGCTGGCTTGGCGGAGAACCGTTATAACCCGTAGCTATAATCCGATTATTTTTTACGAGAATGGCCCCAGAGTAAAGCCGGTTGCAAGTACCGCGAGACGCGACAACCTTGGCGATTGCCATAAAATAATCGTCCCAAGAAGGCCTGTAATGTTTTCTTTCTTCTGGCATGGTTGGTTTGAAGTTAATTTTATCACCGGGTGTTGCCCCCGGCAATTTCCGTAAAACTTGTATTGATTCTAACTCTGTTTTATAGAAAAGAAAAAAGCCGCGTCATTTTGCTGTGCATGATGCGGCTTAAGGACGATTCTTAATTTCAGTGGTATTTTTCTTGCATAACCCGATTTTTACGAATGTCCACCGAATTGCAAGTACCAGACATATAAACCAGATTCCCATTTCTGCCCGCAGAAGCCAGGGATTATCGTGCGAGATGAATCCGCGTACGGGATATAAGGTAAACGGCCAAAAATAATTATAGGCCGTTGTTATGTGGGTTGGCCAGTCAAGAAAAATATGGAAGAAAATTGCTCCACATCCGACAATAAGGAATTTGCGCCTTATCTTCTTAAATAAGCAGGCAACAACAATGAGAATTATCCAGAAGAAAACCGAGTGCAGACAATCTCTTAAAAAAATAGCGCCACGGTAATAGCCGACGGAGGTATAGAGATAATTAACCAATTTCGGTCTTTCATTGTCGTAGAGCAATTCCAGTAGGCTTTTCGTGATCCAGTGTATCTGCAGGGCTTGCGGATGTCCGGAGAGATATTTTATCAGTTCGTATGTTCCGACCATAATGACCGGCATATCGGGAACTATGGCTCCGATGACGAGGAGCAGGTGGTCGTTCCCACTCCATTTATTTTTTAAAAATCGCGAGAACAAATTGGCCAGACAGCCATGAGTCGGAAGAAGTACAAGCATTCTCGCCTCCCGCGAACTTCAATATTCTGTTTTTGAGTATAAGCCGTAAATTTTTTTATGCCAACTGCCTAATCAATTTTTTAATAAGCCGGGCGGTTTTTCCCGGGTCATGTCTCATAAATCCCCGCGAACGAATTACGTCGGCTACAAATATCTTAAGGTTTTCTCGGAAATTTTTCTTGTCATATTTTACTAATGATGAGTTTTCAGCTGTATAGGATTTTAAGCGTTTAGTATTCGGTTTTTTACCGTTCACGACAACATAATCGATAACATCCTTACCCAAGTATTTTTCCATCGTGCGCAAAAAATCTGATGCCTGGAAACCGTTTGTTTCGCCGTGCTTGGTCATCGTGTTCACGAAATAAATAATTTTCCCTTCGGTTTTTTTGAGAATTTGCCCCATGCCGCGGACAAGAATATTGGGAATAATGCTCGTGTAAAGATCTCCTGGCCCCAGGATAACGGCATCCGCTTCCAAAATCGCCTTACGCGCGCGCGGATTTAATTTTGCTGCCGGTTTGAGCCAGACCTGCTTTATTTTTATATTCCCATCATGACTGGGAATATCTATGTTGGTTTCACCTTTTATAACTTGGCCGTTTTCCAATTTAGCGTAGAGTCGCGCCATTTGTCTTGTAACCGGAATAACTTCACCCTGAGATGCGAGAATGCGCGAGGCCTCGGAAATGGCCTTTTCAAAACTCCCCGTGATTCTCGTGAGGGCGGTGAGCATCAGATTTCCAAAATTATGTCCGGATAATCCCGCCCCTTCATGAAATCTGTAGTTGAATAGCCTGGAGAGAGCTTTATTGTCGGTTTTGGCGAGAGCCACAAGCGCGCGGCGCACGTCTCCCGGGGGCAGGATGCCGAAATCCTCCCGCAAGATGCCGGCAGAGCCGCCGTCGTCGGCCATTGTAACGATTGCCGTCAGGTTATAGAAGTAATTCTTGAGGCCGCTTAGAACCGTAAATACGCCGGTACCGCCGCCGATGATAACGATTTTCGCCTCGGATTTTTTAAGCACATGAGCCATTGAATTTATAATAATCGCACATAACTGCAAAAACAAAAACGCCCCATCATCAAAAGATGTTTTAGGGGCGTGTGTTTCGTAGGGCATAAATTAATGACCAGAATGTTATCACTAATGCTATCCACCACATAAAAATTATTCCTGCGGCAGTGGAGAGGTCGCCTAGGCTCAAGCAGTCACCGCGTGGATAAAGGAATCGCAGGGGTGCCGAGCGGTCAGCGTTTATATCATCGGCCAAAAATGAAATATTTGTTTTATTTGTCGCCGCGATATGCGAATCGTCCCATTCTATAATTCGACACTCTTCGGTCAAGACAGGCATTTTAAAGTGGTTTGTAGCCATCACAAAAAGATTCGCAAGTCCGCCGAGAAAAATAAACAGTATCGCTGTATGGAAGACCTGTGTGCTAATCCCTAAGAATTTCGGCCAGCCACTATTTTTTATTCTTTTGCCAACCATAAACCTTGTAATCAAGAGGAATGTTATAAGGAGAAGCTGTATGCACAATCTCTCTGGTATTGGCATCGACTTCGGGTGCGAATAGAAAAATTTTTGATAATAGAGCCACGGCCAGAAAAACAGATAGACCACCTTATCCATCTTCCCTCCTCGCCTTGTAAATTGGAGATACTAAAATTACCTTACGTTCTCGTCATATAAAAGTCAATGATTTGACTATCGGTCGCTGGGCGGATAGCATACTAAGAGTTTATTTTTTAAAGAGAGGTAGGGGATCATGAAAAAGTATCTGGCCGCAACGATTATCCTGTGCTCTATGGTTTTTACTGCGAGAGCCCAAGAACCGGATTTCTGTGAAAAAATGCCCAAGAGTTTGCCGTCCGTCAGTCTTTGGAGGCCTAGCTATGGGATCCTTGAGACGAAATCGTATTTTGTGAAATACAAGGCCTACACGAAGCCGGGAGCTGGATTTTATGGGCTTATCCGTTATATTGAAGCCAAAAAGGTCGGGCAGAATGGCGAACTGGAATATCAGCCCGAGAAAATTCAGTGGATAGTGGATTTCGGAAAACGGAATGTGAAGCGCTATGAACTGGTCCCCGAAGGACGCCATCCCGAGAAACGGAAATGGAAAGAATATAAAAATTTTGAAGACTGGAGAAATAAAGAGGTGCCAATCATATTGGAGATATCGCGGGCGTTGGGAGATCAAGACAAAGACTGAAGAGTTTTTCATCGGGAGCCATCATCGGCTCCTGAATTTTTTATGGAGCTAGCAAGGTTTTATAAACAGCTTTTTACTTTTGGTAGAATCTTTTGTTGTCTCAGAAATAAAAAACCAGTTCCGATTCGCTGACGGAGACTGGTTAGATCTTTAAATACATTTTTTTCTTATCCATAACCCAAGAAGCTGCGATACAGAGGAGAGATGCCATGGCCGTTACGACGGCAATCAATCCGATCGAGAGGGTTGCCGGAAGGATTTTTTCTATAAGCGACGACTCTATGCCGGAAATAACGTATATTGCCAGAGGATTTTTTCCTACGATAGAAAAGAGGGGAAACCGTAAGAACCCATTAATTCCTTTGGCCTCAAAAACAGCCAAAGCAAAAATCGAGATAGCTACGCTGATCATCACGTAAGGAAACGATACTAAATGCTTATTATCCGGGAAATAGCCTTCTGCACCTACTCCGATGAAGAATATCACAATCGCGGTTCCGACCAGTATCGGCAGAAGCGGGCCACTCTTTATTTTTTCTTTTATTTCGGATATCGCTGAACCGAAGAGAATAATAGAACTCCAGGCCGGAGTTGCCCACGGGCCGCCGAAAGCATATGTTAGTGCCCAATCTTGGTGTCCGGTGGAGATAAATATTTGCCAGAGAGAAGTAATCGCGATGGCCGCGGCAATTCTAACTTTGTAGCCAGCGTACATAAATGGCAGCACGAGAATGCCGCACAGACCTATTGCCGTTAGTACGTTCCAATGGAATTTAATCCCGACTTTGCCATCCAACAGCATTCCTCCGATAAATCCCAAAGCAATAAAAAGCAGATAGCGCCGTAAAAAAGAAAATATCAATTTTGCCACGCTCATCACCTGCTTCTTCTTCGTAAAAGAAATAAAATAAGAAGCTCCTATTATAAAGAAAAAAACCGGCGCACCAATGTCTTCCAGGTAGATTCCGTTTCCCGAGGAATGCTTCAGCCACGGTGGAACATTATCGAAAAATGATAAGGGGAAAAATATCGTAAGCAAAATCATTGTAAGCCCCCTCATCTCGTCCAGTGCTTGCCAGCGTTTTTCCATATTGCGCACCTCAATTATCAAGAGAAAACCCTGCCTATATATTAAATGGAAAAGATTGAAAATGGAACAGGTTTTTAAGTGGGGATTGCCAGGGTGCCTGACGGGAATCGGACCCGTGTAGCCGCTGCCACAGAGCGGAGCTTTACCACTAAGCTACAGGCACCATATTTTTTAAACATAGGCCTGAGTCCCGAAAACGTGAGGGGCTACAGGCACCATACTTACATTAAGAATTTATACTTTTTTGAGATTTTTTTCAACTTTTCTGGATAAACGTCTGGCTTTGTTATAATTGTTGGGTAAGTTCAATATGGCTCATTTTTTAACCGACTTGGGGCTCTTGGCAAGCCAAAATCAGTTTTTGGCTTATTTTATTATTTATATAACCACAATCTTTTTGGGGAATATCTCGGCGTTCGCCTCTTTCTGGGTGATACTTAAATTGCCTTTCGGCACTTGGGGTGTGCCGTTTTTGATGTTGACGATACTTTTGTCTAATATTAGTGGCGACCTGCTTTGGTATTCGTTGGGTAAAACCTTAAGGGATACTCGATTCGGCAATTTTATTCGGAACAGATTGCCGGGTCATGATAAAATTGAAGAAAAACTCCACAAGAGCGGAACCAAATGGATGTTTATGTCCAAGTTCATGTATGCTTCCGCCTTCCCTGTTATTTTTTCCGTCGGCTGGTTCGGGGTTAAGTTCAAAAAATTTATTAGGGTTTCCATGCTATCGGCTTTGGTCTGGCTGCCGGTTTTAACAGGTTTGGCATATGGCTTATTCGCCAGCCTTTCTCCGCTGGGCGCAACATCAATTTTCAAAAGGTTTGAGATTTTGTTTATAATAGGCCTCGGAGTTTTCTTTGTAGCGGATTATTTTATCTCGCGCCTCTTCGGGATAATTTTTAGGAATAGCAATGGTTTATATGGAGCCAGTGAAGAGGTAGAGAGTGATGGCAACGTAAACGGTGACAATCTACCGGGCTATCCGGCAGAAAAATAGTTTTTTTAGGGATCCTTATCCGTCCCGATATCAGATTGTTGTCCATATTAAAAGTCCGTAAAAATGGGCATTTTAAGGCATTATTCCGGGCAGGATTCTTATTTGACAAATATATGAATATCTGATAATATATATACAGGCAATTGGCGACAGCGGAGTAATCCGTTGTCAAACTTTGAAAACTGAGGAGAACGAATATGAGTACACAAAACACTGATTGGAAGTCAAGATTGATGTCCGTGGCAGGTGCCATGGATTTGAAACCGGCGCCCGAACCCGTGCAATCCGCTCCAAAAGCGGAAACCACGGAAACGGTTCCGGAAACAACAACCGAACCGAAGTCGGAGGAAACATCTCCGGCGGAAGCTCATACCGCAACTGCTGTGTCCCAGGCATCCCCGAGCGTACCACTTCCGGATATTTCTTCGCTCCCATCGCTCAGCGATGATGAGCTAAAGAATATGCGGGAACAGGGACAACAGCGGGGGCAATGGGCTCAGGCTGCAGCGCAGAAGCTTCTCCAGCTTCTTGCCTCCCTCCAGATTTTGGAGGACCAGGCCAGGCAGGATCCGGACATCGTTCTTTCGGACGAGTTTAGGACGAAACGCCAGCAGATTGAAGCTGGGCTTGCCCAGATTCAGGACGCCGGCGGTTCGGAAGAACTCCGGGCCCGGCTCGGATTCTCCAAGATGTTGGAGGAGATCCGGGCAACCAATCCTCACGACCGCAAGGCCGTTCAGGATATTATCCACCGGGTTTTGGCAACCGGGCGGAGGCGTGTGGCTTCTGTAGAAGAGGCTGCCGCCTTTGACAAGGCAAAAAGCTGGCCGAGGGAAGCAATTTTCCTCGGTCGGGAAGTGTACATGCGCCGGCAGTTGAAAGCCGGTGAGCAGTACACTCCTGCCGATAACGCGCTCGAGTCCACGTTCCGCCACTTCATTGAGGCGGTGCGTAAAGCTCGTAAGGCGGAGAAGAAAGACAAAATCTCCGCAATGAAAGAGCGTGGCTCGGTTGAGGGTAAGCTCCGCGGCCAGCGTGGAATTATCCGGGGGGAGAAGGGGGTTTACTACCTCTACTCTCCGAAAAGGAAAGAAGGCGATCGCGAGTACTTTGAGGGACACGGTGTCCTCGAAGTTCGTGACGACAACAAGGACGTGAAACGCCAGCCGTTTTTGGTGATCCACGTTTTGGAGACCGAAGGCTCATTAAATTGGCTTTCGGACAACCACAACGGCCAGCGGACTTCACTCCCTCTTTTCTGGCTCCAGCGCGGTTCTGTGATTACGAGACAGGATCGCCGCCTTAAGCCGGATGAGTTCAACCGTGCGGTCAGGATGATTCGCACACTTCGGGCATTAATTACGAGAAACGACCCGGAGCTGCCGAAACCCCAAACCCAGGTTGAAAAGCAGCCGGAGCAGGTTCTTGCTCCCGAAACCCCGATGGTTGCCTCCAACCCCGAAGCCGTTCCTGTGGCTGAGGTCATTATCCAACCAGTAGCGCCGGCGGAAGAAATTTCCGTACCGGTTGCTGAAGCACCCGCCGCTCCCAAGCCCAGCAGGGCAAAGCGCGCGCGGAAATAGTAACTCTAACCTGGTGACGCTCGCAGAGTAACATCTGTGAGCGTCACCAGCTACAAATCCAAAAAAAGGACGTGCGCCATGTCACTTAGAGAAAGGTTTTTTGGTGGTGAAAAAAATACAGTTCCTCAAGATGTCAATAAGTCAGCACCGGAAACAACGATAAATTTTATCCCTACCGTGATTGCTCTCGTGGACTACGAGAATATCGCCCGCGAGGCTGCGGCGGACGGGAAGATCGTTGATTTTGCCGGTTTGGCTGAGCTGTGCCGAAGTTGCGGGAAAGTTGCTGCCAGTTTTTTATTCGTTCCCGACCACATGACTCAGGACCGCTGGGTTCGTGAGGCGTACGACCAAGGATTTTTCGTTGTTTCGTCGCCGTCACGAGCTTCTTTAACTGTGTCCGTCAAGCAGGCGGATACGGCTGATACCAATATGATTTCCATAGGTAGGAGATTTTCCGACATTATAGATGGCGTAGTAATTGTTTCCAACGACAGGGATTTCCTGACGTTGGTGAACGATTTCAAAGATAAGGGCAAGAAGATCGTCCTTATCCACGGCGCCAAGGTTTCACCGGCTCTCAGAGAGGTGGTGAAACTTCGCTTTCCGGTTCCGGTCCGGAACCGATAGCGCTAGAAAAAAATCAAAAATATACCCCGTTGCGCAAGCGACGGGGTAATCTATTTTTACCAGCGGTCTACTTGACATATATAAATTTATATGATATGCTTTAATCAGCGACCAAGGTCATAATGATTTTCTCTTTGGGGCTGAAGTGAGCGCGAAAGCGCTAGGGGGGTCGTTATGAATCGACATGGAATACAAATATTGGACGGACGGGGGCAACCGGATTTCAAAAATGCCGTTGTCCAGCAGGAGTCGAAAGAGAAGGAGATTTCCCATTTGGTACGTTTCCTCTATCACGGCAAAACCGTGTACCGAGACCGTTTCTTGTGGGCGCACAATCTGGACAAGCAAGGTAGCCGCCGGATTGGTTTCGGACTGCCGGGCGGCAGAGTGAAAGAAGGGGAAACTCTCATCGAGGCGGTTCGTCGTAAGTCGAAGGAAGAAATTCCCTGGCCCGTCATCGGCGAGCCAGTGTTCCTTTGTACTTACGACAGGGAGTTGACAAGCAGAATCGAGAAGAACCACATTTTTCTGCCGGTTCTCGACGAGGAAAATCCAGTGAGCAGTCCTGAGCAGAATTCAATATTCGCCCAGGGCAAGGGTTTTGGAGATCCGTTCTTTGACTATTTTTCGAAATGCTTGCCGGCCACGCCTGGCGTTCTCCTCGATGTAGACTACGCCCGCTTCTTCTCAATTGAGGAGTTGGCGGAAATGATGATTGTCTACACGCGTGGGAGCTCCCCTAGCACTTGCGCTAAGAAGAACGAGGGCGGACTTTATAAAAGTCACACCGAAATGTTCCTGTATGCTATGGAGGCATATAGGAAGCATTTGTCCGAAGAACCGTCTGTAGCCACCGCTTAGTATAGGGTGGGCAGATCACTAACAGCCTCGCAGCCAAAACTATTTTTGGTTGCGGGGCTTTTTCTTTTTAACAGGTTTTCTATCTAGCATTTAAACGGGGTAATGTAAGTCAGATGGTACAGCTTCGCTATCATGAAAAGCATGTACCACATCAATCAAATACCGTCGGAGCGGCAAATCAAGAAATTCATTCGCCGTACTGTGTTCGGGAAGAACGTGTTCTGTCCCGTGTGCCGGTCTCGAAAG